>NZ_QLYT01000008.1:0-508661 GCF_003269305.1 Paenibacillus sp. MDMC362 | reverse complement strand
ACATCCTCTAACCGCGGTCTGTCTTCCGAGAAAGTACGTCGATAGACGTTTTTCTTATGGTTTCGTGAAAATATTGGGAGATCATGTGTCCTGTACGGATAATCGTCCATACCAAATAGCCCTTGGGATAATAAGCTATAATCATCAACGGAAAGGAGATGCAAAAAACATGTCTTGTCATAAAGAAAATCCATGTCCTCCTGTGTCACCGATTGTGTGCGAGCCGATCGTTGTCGTTAGAGACCACTATGTACCGCAAATCGTACCCGTTATTCATCCGATTAAAGTGGTGGATAAGATTCACTGCGTACCTGTAGAAAAACATATATACACGTACAGCGAAGAAGAAGTTGTGAGCGACAATGGAGGCTACGGTGGAGTTACGGTCTCCGGTAAGCGTTCGAAGAAAGCTGCAGTACGTACTAGCCGTTCTCGCCGGAAGAAATAAATGTAAGAGCTCCTTGCCTCCGAGATGAATAAATAAAGCAGCTACGCGATCGAGGCGGAAGCTGCTTTATTTCGTGTATTTTATTCGTTGGGACCGTTTAATTTGCGAAGCTCCTGCTCCAGATTTTGCAGCGTTTGACCCGGCCACATTTGAAGAGGGACTTCAGGTGCGCCAACTGCTTTCAAGGATTGGAAAATATCAATCTGACCATGACCGTAATATTTATCTTTTCCTTTATCGCCAAGATCGACCGTTTGGTTTATCATGACGTCCATGACTTCCTGATTGGTCAGGTCAGGGTTAAGGGAACGAATGAGACCCGCCATGGCAGCTGCATGAGGGCTGGCCATGGAGGTTCCGGATAATGCCGCATATTGATTCCCAGGAAACGTGCTCGCAATATTGGTCCCGGGAGCAGCCACATCGATATAATCGCCGTAGTTGGAGTATTCCGCCCGCTTCTGATTGGAATCCGTTGCGGCGACAGCCAGCACTTCCGGATAGGCAGCAGGATAACCAGGGCGCTCCGTGTTGTCATTGCCTGAGGCAGCAACAAGAACAACGTCGCGATCATAAGCATATTTCACGGCATCGTGCAGAAACTGGGAGTCCGCATAGTTGCCGAGACTCATATTGATCACCTTGGCTCCGTGATCCGTGGCCCAAATTATGCCTTCTGCCACGGCATAGGTTGTTCCTGAGCCGGATCCGTCAAGCGCTTTGACCGGCATGATTTTGTTGTACCAGCTTATCCCGGCAACACCTTCACCGTTGTTGACCAGGGCACCGATGATCCCGGCTACATGCGTCCCGTGCCCCACATCATCCAGCGGCTGCTTGTCCTTCTCAACGATGTTGTATCCTTCTACCAATTGTCCATCCAAATCGGAATGCTGAAGATCCACACCAGTGTCAATAACGGCGATGATGACATCTTCACTGCCTTTGGACAGATCCCAGCCCCGGTTCGTCTCAATGACGGGCAGATTCCACTGATATTGAGAAAACAGCAAATCATTCGGGATATTGACCTGCGCGTTCGCTCCATCCGGCAAGGAATCCGAGTTGATTCTGGATTGAGGCGGGCGGTCATTGGTTAAATAGATGTAGTGAGGCTCAGTATACTTCGTTTTCCACTTCTGCTCGAAATAGGAGCGGAGTTTATGGTAGTCCATATCCTTGGAACGAAAAACATAGGCATAACCAAGTTTCCTCGGAGTTTCACAAGATATCTCCTTAGAGATGTTGAGGAGCTGCTGCTTAGACGGCTCATTTTGAAAGGACACCACAATTTCATTTTCGTAAAAGTGACTGGCCTTTTCATTATCGTGTCCGGTTTTGACGGTAATATCGGAGAGGGTATCCGCATGAATGGATTCGACCTTGAATTTACCTTCCTTCGGGTACGGAATTAAGCGAAGATTCCGCTTCTGGTGATTGCTTACTTCGTGCAGTACGCCTTGATTAACCAAAGCGGCGGCGCCATATTTGCCATCCTTGGACGGCTCGGCAACAACAAAATAAGGCTGCCCCGCGACATTGAACTTGGGTGAATCGTAAGATTCTCCCCGTTTCAGCTTTTGCTGTGCCATTTGGAAATGATGGGTGATCAGATTTTTATCTTTTTTGTTCAGTTTGGGAAGCAGACCCTGTACATCCGTCATTTTGTTTTGCTTGAGGTTATACCACCGTACTTGCTGAAAATGCTTGTGCAGCTTTTGTTCTTTTTGCGTATAGGCTTTTATTTGACCCGAACTGCGCAAAGCGTTATTGTTCAGCATTTTGCGCAGGTGACCTTTTGCATCAAGACGGTTGAGTTGATCCGTCGCATGGAGATCGCTTTGCATGGTAAAGTGTTTAGCCTTGTTCTCCTGCTGGGGCCTTAAAGGCTGTGTTGGTTCAGCCGTGGGAGCAGGCTGTTTTGAACCGGGGATGAACAGTAAGATCAGAAGCGCGCCAATAACTGACGCTGCACCTAAGATGCTCCACAGGGTACGAGATTTCACAAGTTTTCCTCCTCGCCGCGTTCATGATTGAAGTAGTCTTAGCGTGGGGAGAGTGAATCCTTTTTATGCGTTCCATATCATGAGTAAAACGGAGGGGAAGGCGCAAAATGAAAAGTACTAAAAATAACCTTGTAAGTGTATTCATGATAGGGATTTCGTTATCCCAAAATTTGTGTTAGGATAGTACATATTATAACGACCATCAGGCTATATAACCTGTAGGTCACGACCATTTAAGGGGGATCTATCGTAATGCCAGCAGACAATCTTCAGAATTTATGCTCGGAGTCCAGAGAAAAGTTGAAATCTGCTATTTCGATTATGGAAACGTTTTTGAATGAACATGCTTTATCTCAATTGGTAACGGAACAGGACGAGGAAACCGTTCGTTTTTACAAAGGATTTCTGTCGGATGTTCGCCATTTGCTTGTGTTTTCTGAAGTTTCCTATGAGAAGCTGGGTGTTGTACAGCGTCGCCCTAATTTTGATATCGATTTTGCCGAGAAGGCTTTGTATAATTTGTATCACCGCTGTGTCAACAGTTTCTTCTATCCCAAAAATGAAAGTTATTCCGAAGATGGTCGTTACGCCTATACCGGACAGGATGCGATTCGTTTCCGGAAGAAGCCGGTTCGTCCTGCCCGTGATGTCATTATGAACATTACCAAGATTTATGAAGAGCTCCGCGATGATCTTGCTTACTACGAAAGCGACTATTTGACGGAACGCCGCATGCAATCAGAGAAAAGACACGCATAGCATATTAAGGAACATTCAAGAGATGCCAACCATTGGCATCTCTTTTTGCGTTTCGGGCCTGAGGCACCAACTGACAATCGTTCTTGTGCATACCGGCAGTAAACTAAGGAAAAAATGTTGACGAGGTGATGCTAAAATGGCCAACGAAGCCAAACCATTAGTGAAGTGCAGTGTCAGCAATTGCCATTACTGGGGAGAACAAAACCTATGTCATGCCGAGATGATCATGATCGAAATTGACCGTCATGCAAATGTAAAACTCAATGAAGAGTATGGAGCAGAGCCTTATGTAGACGACCATCAGGATATTGCTGACAAGTCTTCCGAGACCTGCTGTTTGACCTTCAAGCCGAAGGGCTGACGGGATATAAGCCGGATAAAGTCCGGGTGCCGGGCACTTTAGGATGATGGAAATGGAGGAGGCTAGTTTATGGATAAAAAACATCGCAAGCATAAAATGAAGGTTGTTGAGGGCAAGCGAAACAGGGTAGACTTCCCGCGCAAGGATCACCGTGAAGAATATGCTGCCGAGGTGGCTCCCCCTGTCGATGCATCGGCACGAAGAGTGGGCGAGGATAAGGCAGACGTCTCTACCGGTCGCACCGTCGGATATGTGGGCTTGGTATTAGGCATCGCCTCCTTGTTCATGTGGTCGGTAATCCTGGGACCCATCGCAGCGGTTGTTGGATATTATGCCTACAGCAAAGGCAGCAAAACGACAGGCGCGTGGTCGATCGGTCTCGGCATATTGGCAACGCTCAGTTATTTTATCTTGATTCCTTTCAGTAGATAATTCATTAAATTATGGTGAACATAGGGCGGGTCAACCTGAACAGTTGATTCGCTTATTTTTTTGTCGAAGAGGTATAGCAGATTGTTCCAGTTCCATGATAAAATAAGGGACAAGTTTGAAATTTTGCTGCAGAAAGTGAGTTAAACGATGCAAATAGATCCGATATCATGGAAGCAAATGACGGATGTACCACAGATGAATACGAATTCCACCGAGTCGGCAACCGGATTTGTCAATGTGCTAAGCAGCCTGCTTACCGATGATTCCACCTCCAAGCCGGTCGAACGTTCGATTACACAGCTTGCGCCTGGCGTAACCTTTAAGGATGGGCTGTTATGGCAGCAGCTAGGGGCTGCAGATGAATCTGCTTCGTCTCTGCCACTGGAGGGGGTCGTGCATGACACAGGAGCAACAAAGCCAACGACCTTTGAGGATTTAATTACGGCGGCCGGGGAACGCTATGGCGTGCCGGTATCGCTGATCAAAGCGGTCATTGATGCGGAATCTTCCTTTAATCCGAACGCGGTGTCCTCTGCAGGTGCCAAGGGGCTGATGCAGCTGATGGATGGCACAGCAAGGGGACTTGGGGTAAGCAACTCTTTTGATCCGGCTCAGAATATCGAAGGTGGTACTAAATACCTATCCAATCTGATTCAGCGGTTTGGCGGAGAAATGGCTATGGTACTTGCAGCGTATAATGCAGGTCCAACCCGTATCGCGAATATGGGTGTATCCAGTGATGAAGAGCTGATGTCCGTTGCTCATGAATTACCCGAGGAAACCCAGGCATATATCGCTAAAGTTCTGAATGCACAATCAAAGTACACGTTATAAACCCGCATGGGGATAAATAGGAAGTTGATAGAAGATCAAACGATACGCGCCGCTTTCCGGTCTAAAGACGGAGTGCGGCTTTACCGTTTGGTCTTTTTGTGTAAATATAAAGGTCTGGAATAAGTTTTACAACGTGCGATGCGTATGATGGAAAGGGGAAATTACCTTGATATATTGGGATCACGCTGCTACGACCCCTCCCTATGATGAAGTAGTGGATACGTTGGCAGAAGTCATGAAGATGCACTATGCGAATCCGTCAGCACTTCATCGTTCAGGCGAGGCTGCCGCTAAACTGCTGAAAAAGGCAAGAGAGGTGTGCGCAGCCGCGCTGGACGTTCAGCCGACGGAGATCGTATTCACTTCCGGGGCAACCGAAGGCAATAATATGGCGATTAAAGGGGCTGCGATGCAGTACAGCAGCCGGGGCCGGCATATCATCACCACGGGAACAGAGCATCCTTCCGTATATGAAAGCTGCAAGCAGCTGGAAACACTTGGATGGGAAGTGACTTATCTGCCGGTCAATGCCGACGGCGTGGTGGATCTGGCTGCCTTGACGGAAGCTGTGCGCAAAGATACCGTGCTCGTCAGCATCATGCATGTGAATAATGAGACCGGGGCTGTCCAACCGCTGACTGAAGTGGGGCGTATCGTTAAGGAGCGAAATTCACGAACGCTGCTTCATATCGATGGGGTGCAGGGATTTGGCAAATTGCCGGTGACACTTTCCCGGTGGCAGGCCGACTTATACAGCCTGTCTGCCCATAAATTTAACGGTCCGAGAGGAATGGGCGTGCTGTATGTTAAGCAAGGCGTGCAATTGTTCCCGTTGGTATCGGGCGGATCGCAGGAGAATGGACACCGGGCAGGAACGGAGAATGTTGCCGGAGCGGTAGCGATGTCGAAGGCCATGCGATTATCCAGAGAACGCCAGCCGGAATTTTATGCAAGGGTTACGGAATTAAGGGAGCTTATGGTTCAGGGCATCCGCAAAATCCCGGGATTGGTGTTAAACAGCAGCGAGCAACATGCGCCTCATATCATTCATTTTTCGTATCCGGGACTAAAACCTGAGGTGATGGTCCATGCTCTGGAAGAGATGGGCATGCTCGTATCGACCAAATCCGCTTGCTCTTCTAAATTAAGCGAGCCCAGCCGGGTCCTGTTAGCGATGGGGAAGGACATGGACGTTGCTTCCTCCGGAATTCGCATCAGCCTCGGCAAAGAGCATCAGCTCAGCGATGCAGCGCGGCTTGTCGAAGTCTTGGCAAAAGTTTGCGGGAACCTGCGTCCCGTTATAGAAAGAGAGGGTAACCGAAGATGACTTACGATAAACTGCTGCTTCGCTTTGGCGAATTTACTCTAAAAGGCAAAAACCGCAACCGATTCGAGAGATCGGTCTTGAATCATATTCGAAGCGTGCTCAAACCGTTTCCGGGAGCGACAATCGTTAAGGAATACGGCCGCTTGTACGTCGAGCTTAACGGAGAATCTCCAGAGGCCTTGATCCATGTCCTTAAAAAAGTATTTGGCCTTGTTTCCATCAGTCCCGTTCGTGTATGTCCTTCCGAGCTTGAACGTATTATCGAAACCGCGGTTGATTTTGTGGGACAGAAGGAACTGGCTGACCCGTCGACCTTCAAAGTCAATGCGAGAAGGGTGTGGAAACAATTCCCTCATTCCTCGCAAGAGATGAATCATTTAGTCGGATCGCCCTTGCTGCGAACCTATCCTCAGCTTAAAGTAAAGGTGAAGCAGCCCGATATGGAGCTTCGGGTGGAAATACGGGAGAACGAGACGTATTTGTATTATGAAGTGATTCCCGGCGCCGGGGGATATCCGATTGGTACGAATGGGAAGGCCATGCTGCTTCTCTCGGGGGGGATCGACAGTCCTGTTGCGGGCTGGTCGGCCATGCGCAGAGGACTTGAAATTGAGTGCGTACACTTCTACAGTTTTCCCTACACCAGCCAACTTTCGAAGGAAAAGGTAATGGAGTTAACAAGGCTGTTATCGGGCTACACAGGAAAAATCAAGCTGCACCTCGTTCCGTTCACCGATGTACAGACTTCATTTGTCGGTATCGGCCAGGATAATCTGATCATTACGTTTATGCGCAGAGCGATGCTGCGGATTGCTTCCTCGCTTGCTGAGCGGGAAGGGGCATTGGCGATCGTGACGGGTGACAGTCTCGGACAAGTTGCCAGTCAGACGCTGCCCAGCATGAATGTGATCGGCAGAGCCACCGAGCTGCCGCTGCTGCGGCCGCTCGTTATGATGGATAAAAACGATATCATCAACATTGCGATGGACATTGGCACATTCGAGACATCGATATTGCCTTATGAGGATTGCTGTACGCTGTTTGTGCCTAAATCGCCCACAACCAATCCGAATTTGAAGATCATCGAGAAGGTGGAGGCCTCCATTCCCGAGCTGCCTGCACGGATTCAAGCAGCCATTGAAGGTACGAAGACGGTGGTTATTACCCCGGATAGTAACATCGGCGAGCTTGAAGAAAAGCATGCGGAGCCCGTGGTAAACGAAGACTGGTTTTAATCGAGCATCAAGCGAAGGTAGAAGGTAACAGCGGGTTGAATAAGCGGACGAGTGTGCGCCGTTTTAACAATAACAACACCCCCAAGGCTAGAAAGCCTTGGGGGTGTTGTTATTTAACCTTGCGTATGGAGCTTTATTTATGACTGGCTGGATGACTGGCGGCGTCCGGCAGATCTTTTTTTCAGATGTCCTGCAGTCAGCACACCGACAATGATGGCAGCAATGAAGAGATATTTAATGATCTGATGCGCTTCGAAATATCCCATAAAATGCTTCTCCTCGGTAATCATGGAGGATGCCGTGTACGCAAGTACCGCAGAACCTACATAGATAATCCATGGGAAACGGTTGATCAGTTTGATAAACAGCGTGCTGCCCCATACCACGATAGGTACGCTGATGAGCAGGCCGAGCGTTACAAGGATCATATTGTGTTTGGCCGCGCCGGCCACGGCAATGACATTGTCCAGGCCCATCGCGGCATCCGCTACAATAATCGTACGAATAGCAGCGCCTAGGTTTTTTCCGGCTTTGATACTGCCATGGTCATTATTGTCGTCGGTCATCAGCTTGTAAGCAATGCCAATCAGGAGAACGCCTCCCACAAGCAGTAACCAAGGGATGTTAAGGAGCCAGACAACGAGAATGGTGGCGATGATACGAAGAATAACGGCTCCGGCAGTGCCGTAGATAATTGCTTTTTTCTGGGTTTCCTTCTGAAGATTGCGTGCTGCAAGACCGATAACAATGGCATTGTCCCCGGCCAAGATCAGATCCAAAAATACAATGTTGATTAATGCAAGAAAAAACTCAGCGGCTGTGGTTTCCATGAATGTCACTCCTCTTAGAATACGGTTCCACCATTAAACAAAAGTGGATTTATTATAGGCCTATTTTTCCCGATGTGCAAGCATAGCCTGGACAATGTCCACATATGTGTAAAGTGGGGGGTGTTGTTTTAGTGGAGACGATTTTTTTGTTGGGACAAATATTGATGATCAATCTTGTACTCAGTGGCGACAATGCACTGGTCATTGCGATGGCCAGCAAAGACCTTCCCGAAATACACCGCAGACGGGCGGTCTGGATCGGGACTGCGGGGGCTGTTCTCTTACGGTGTATTCTGACTTTTTTGGCGGTTTTACTGCTGAAAATTCCTTTTTTGCAGGCTGGCGGCGCCTTGCTGTTGATCTGGATCGCAGTCAAACTCATGATGCAAAAGGAGCATGACCATGCAAACTTGGCCAAAGCTTCAACGATATGGGCCGCAGTCAATACGATATTGATTGCCGATTTCGTGATGAGCCTGGATAATGTCTTGGCCATTGCGGGGCTTGCCAAAGGCGATCTCGCCTTGATTGTCATCGGAATATTATTAAGCATTCCCATCGTTGTATGGGGAAGCGGGATGATCTCAAGCCTGCTTCACAAGTTTCCCGTGCTGCTTTACATAGGTGCCGGTATTCTAGCTTTTACAGCAGGCGAAATGCTCATACAGGATTCCCGCGTAGGGCTTCTCCTGGCTTACTGGATGCCTTATGCCCACAGTCTGCTGCCGATTGTCGTTGCAGGTGCCGTCGTCCTCATTGGCGGATTACAGACGGTAAGGCGGCCCTTGTAACGGGTATTTATTTTAACAACGCTTTGGCATAAGTGGATAGATTAAGGGAAAATGGATGACTGCCCGGTGCAGTCGTCCATTTTTTGTTGGGTCCATACAGGTATATGGGACGGGGCAAGGTTATTTCAAGTGGAACAAGCTCGGGATATGGTTTTTTTTGTCGGTTTGGGCTAAAATTAACGTAACTGCTTCTTTTAGAAACCGCTATTTTTGGTGATACATATATTGAAGAGAGGGTGATCAAATGTCCTCCAGAAAAGATTTGGCGCTGGGTATTTTCATCGTTGCTGCTGGAGTCGTTATTTTGCTCGGCAAGCTTGGTGTATTTGGGTTTTTGGGAAGAACGTTGTGGCCTCTCATCCTGCTGCTGCCGGGCATTTTTTTGCATCTCATGTTTTTTGGTCGCCGTGCCACTGCCGCGGTTCTCATTCCGGGCGGTATTCTGACGGTGTACGGCCTTCTGTTCTTCATATGTATTATTGGGGGATGGGGACTGATGGCTTCATTATGGCCTGTGTTAATTCTCGGCGTGGCCGTCGGCCTGTATGAATATTATCTGTACGAGAGCCCGCGACCAGGCGCTGCGCTGCCGGTTGCGCTTGGACTGACGGTGCTTTCCGTTTTGATTTTCTTCTTCACCTGGCTTGAGACGGGAGCGTTCTACATTATTGCCCTGATCTTGATCGCAGCGGGCGTTTGGATGATCTTCGGGCGCAATCGTTCCGGGCGCAATAATAAATGGAGCAGAGGCTGGTAATTGGTAAGAGGTAAAAGTTGCTGGAAGTTTTCTGAAAAGACTTGATTTTCCCGCTCGTTTACCTATATTATAGGATGTATGTTGAAGCGTCGGCATGTCGTCCGGCGCTTTCTTTGTGGCTCATTCGAATAGAAGGGATTTGAGATATATTTATGCAATCAAGAGATCAGATTCGCAACATTGCCATTATTGCTCACGTTGACCATGGCAAAACAACACTTGTAGACCAACTGCTGCAGCAGTCCGGTATTTTCCGGGAGCATGAGACGCTGCAGGAACGCGCGATGGATTCCAATGATTTGGAGCGCGAACGCGGAATAACCATCCTAGCCAAGAATACGGCTATTACGTATAAAGATTTCTTGATTAACATCGTGGATACACCGGGACACGCCGATTTCGGTGGTGAAGTTGAGCGTATTATGAAAATGGTTGACGGCGTTCTGCTCGTTGTTGACGCTTATGAAGGATGTATGCCTCAGACCAAGTTTGTGCTAGGTAAAGCTCTTGCACATAACTTGACTCCTATCGTCGTTGTGAACAAGATTGACCGTCCCGCCGCCCGCCCATCTGAAGTGATCGATGAAGTGCTGGATCTGTTCATTGAGCTTGGAGCGAATGACGACCAATTGGACTTCCCCGTTGTATATGCATCTGCCCTAAACGGTACTTCCAGTATGGATCCTGAGAAGCAAGATGATAACATGCTTGCACTTTACGAGACCATTATTGACCATATCCCTTCCCCTACAGAGAAAGTGGACGAGCCTCTCCAGTTCCTCGTTACCTTGATGGATTACAATGAATATCTTGGACGTATCGCCGTCGGACGCGTGAACCGCGGTGTCATTAAGCAAGGCCAACCGGTTACCGTTATGCTTCGTGACGGCTCGACCAAGAATGCTCGTATCGAGAAGCTGTTCGGCTTCCAGGGATTGAAGCGGATCGAGGTTGCCGAAGCAGGCGCAGGCGACATCGTGGCGATTGCAGGGATCAAAGACATTAACATTGGAGAGACCATTGCAGATCCACAGCATCCGGAGGCATTGCCTGTCCTTAAAATTGATGAACCAACCCTGCAAATGACGTTCCTTGTTAACAACAGTCCTTTTGCCGGACGCGAAGGCAAATGGGTAACATCCCGTAAGCTGCGTGACCGCCTCTTTAAAGAACTGGAAACGGACGTAAGTTTGAGAGTGGATGAGACGGACAGCCCTGATGCTTATATCGTATCGGGACGCGGTGAGCTTCACCTCAGTATATTGATTGAGAATATGCGTCGTGAAGGTTATGAACTTCAAGTCTCCAAACCTGAAGTTATCGTTAGAGAAATTGATGGCGTCAAAATGGAGCCGATCGAACGTCTTTTGATCGATGTACCAGAAGAAAGCATGGGTTCAGTTATGGAAAGCCTTGGAACACGCAAAGCCGAAATGGTGAACATGGTGAATAACGGAAATGGCCAAGTGCGTCTGGAATTCTTGATTCCTGCTCGCGGACTTATCGGTTACCGTACCCATTTCCTGACCCTCACACGCGGTTATGGCATTATGAACCACGCGTTCGACAGCTACGGTCCGCTTATCGGCGGGCAAGTGGGTGGACGTCACCAAGGCGTGCTGGTTTCCACGGAGAACGGATCTTCAACGTTCTATGGCATGATGTCGGTGGAAGATCGCGGTACCCTGTTCTTGGAACCGGGGACTGAGATTTATGAAGGTATGATCGTCGGGGAGCATACCCGAGATAATGATATCGTCGTTAATATTTGTAAAGAGAAGCAATTGACCAACGTTCGTTCGGCAACGAAGGACGACACGGTTAAATTGAAAACACCGGTTATTTTCTCGCTGGAGCAAGCTCTTGAATACTTGAACGACGACGAGTATTGCGAGATTACGCCGAAGTCCGTTCGTCTTCGCAAGAAGATTTTGAACAAGAGTGAGCGCGAACGCGCAGAAAAACATCGTAAAATGGCGCAAGCAAATCTATAATAGATAGAGATCTACTTGTCCAAAAGGAGTGAACCTATCATGCAAGAATGGTTTGCCTCGCACCCACTCATCTCTTATATCGTGATTTTTGTGCTGATCACCTACGTTTACAACAAGGTATTCCGGGTGAAGCAGAAGCTCCCTCTGATGAAGGAGATTCTCCTGTATATCTTGATGGCCTTGGGCTCGGCGATACTGCTTGTGTTTCAGATTGATAAGCTGCCGATTATCCAGTGCTTGTTAGTAGCAGTGGCATTGATGCTGATGGTGCGTATTCGATATTTTGTTGAAGATCGTCAGAAGAAGAAGGCTCAGACCGAACCAAAATCATAAGTTGATGTAGAGTTTTAAAAAAGTGCCAAGTTATTGAATCCGGCAACTTTTTGTCAATCCCCTTCGTTTATAAGAGAGAGATGTTAACCATGGTCCGGTAAATGCTTCGTATTTTGAAGCGTTTATCGGACATTCATCTAATTTGAATGAAATCAGGTGTTATGATATGAATCCTAGTCATACCAATCTCCCTCCGAGAGCCAAAAGTGGGGGGAAGGGCAAGAAACAGCCAGTTCCGAAAAAGAAAAAAAGCGCATGGAAATCATTTTTTAAATTCATTCTTATCGTCTTGTTACTCGCAGTTCTGACTGCAGCAGGTTACGCCGGATATTTGTACTTCAAGGGCAATGAGATCATTGAAAAAAGCGGGATCGACAAACCTGTAGCTCCCGGCCAATCCGCAAAAGAAAAACCGATCACGGTGCTTCTCTTGGGAACGGATCATCGCCCGGAAACGGGAACTTACTTGACGGATGTGGTCATGGTCGCTACCATGCATCCGGAAACCAATACGTCGACGCTGGTATCTCTGCCGCGGGATACGCTCATTGAACTCGATGGATATAAAGCGACGAAGCTGAACGCTTATTACCCAAGGTTTAAAGCGGCTTACAATGCTGCGGAAAAAAAGGAACCGGGCAGCGGCATTCCGGCTGAAGAAGAAATGAAAGTCATGATGAGCAAGTATCTTGGCGTTAATATCGACTATGTAACGGTTATCGATTTCCAGGGTTTCCGTGATGTGGTGGATACTTTCGGCGGCGTAGATGTTAACGTTCAATACAATATGTGTTACCGCGATACTGCAGACGGGACCGACATTAACCTCACGGTGGGTCCTCAGAAGCTGGATGGCAAGAAGGCGCTGGATTATGTTCGTTACCGTAAATCCAGTGATAGCTGTTCGCCGAGAACGAAGGAGTCAAGCGATTTTGAGCGTAATGCCCGCCAAAGCGAAGTACTGCATTCCCTGCTCGATAAGATGAAATCGCTCGGAGGCGTTGCGAAGGTGGGCAATGCTCTGGATGCGGTCAGCGATAACATGACCACCGATTTCGAGCAGGAGCAGATCCGAAATTTGATTGCGACTTATTATGATATCGGAAAAGATGATGTGAAATTCATGCCGGTTACAGGCAATTGGAAGAGCCCTTACGTATATATAAGCAGCAGCGAGCTGGATGCAGCCAGACAAGCGCTGCAAGACGAGCTTGCCGGCAAGCATAACGCGGGCGAGCAGGGGACAGAAGCGGATTCTGCAGCAACTCCGTGACAATTGAAGGCAAGTTTTATTGTATGCTATAATACAATGTATCAGATGGAGATCATTGTACAGGAGGCCGAAGGCATGTCCTACCTTATGATGCATACGACACACCCATTGATCTGTATTCGGCAGACGGATTACCCTGCCCATGGATTTGTGGTAGCAGATTCCATGTGGGGATGGGAACCTTTCCAATGCCATCCTTCTGATTCCATGTCTTCTGAGACGTGTTCATTCGACATGGCTGCCAATTCCACACCGAACAGGCTACAAAACTCTGAATATGATACGGGTCACGACGTCTCTGTCGAAGCAGAAATGTTCGCTAATGGCGTTGTTATGACCTTGAAAAAAGCCCAGTGAGCTTCACTGGGCTTTTTTTGTATAAAATTTGGAGACAGGTGACGGACAAACTCGGGTTATGACAGGATTTGTCTTCTAGCCTATTTATTACGGTGCGGGTTGGCTGGTGCATTACCTCGATTATTCGGATTTACCGTTTGTGCACCGTTATCTTGTGCATTACCATCACGAGGTGTAACATCTTTAGGCAGCTGAGGAATGATTCGGCCTACGATGTCAGCGAGTTCACTGGCAAGTCCTGAAACCGGATTTCCCTCCTGAATATGCCGGCCAAGATCGGCAATCCGGTTCGTAACGTCTAAATCAGCCGTAACAAGTGCATTAGCACCTGCCGGATCGGATTGAAGGGCTTCCGCGACTGTGTATTTAATGGTTCCGACTTCTGCACGATCTAAATTTCCATCTACATTAAGTCCAACAACAGCCGTATTTCCCATGACAACACAGTTTGCGTTTTTAACGCCGGGCACACTCTCTGCCAGTGATTTCAGGTGATTTGCGGTTGTAGCGTCAACTTGTCCGTTGTTATCATTTACGTTGCCAACCTGTCCCGTATTCGTGTTATCCGGAGTCCAGCCGTCTACATTGTTAGTGGTATAACCTCTGTTTCCATTCATATTCTGAACATTGTTAGCAGTGGTTCCATTGCTTTGATTACGAGGAGAGGGTGATGCATTGTTATTAGCGGTCCCGCAGCCTGCGAGCAACAACACCGCTAGCATGATGGATAGAGCAGCTCTCATGGATTGATCTGTCCTTTCGTAGTAGAGTTCGCTAAATTACTCCAGTCGCTACGCTTATTATGTCCGGGACGGAAAGGTTTATGTGTGTACCTGATGAAGAAGCAGTGGAGGGATAAGATGAAAAAAATATTTGTGCTGGATACGAACGTATTGCTGCATGATCCTCAGTCGATCTATGCATTCGAGGAGCATGAAGTCATCATTCCTGCGGTGGTTCTTGAAGAGATTGATTCGAAGAAGCGAAATGCGGATGAAATCGGCCGCAATGCCCGCACGGTCTCCCGATTGCTCGATGGGTTAAGAGAACAAGGTCATCTTCATGACGGAGTTCTTCTGGAGAACGGCGGGACGTTGAAGGTTGAGCTGAATCATCGCAGCTTCGTCAAGGTACAGGAGTTATTTAGCGAAGCATCCAACGACAACCGAATTTTGGCTGTCGCGTTAAATTATAAATTGGAGGAGGAGCCGAAGGAGCACGGAAGACCCGTTGTTCTGGTCAGCAAGGATGTGCTTGTTCGAATTAAAGCGGATGTGCTCGGACTCACCACCCAGGATTATTTATCGGACCGTACAGCCGATCCAAGCGAGTTGTATCCCGGTTTCTCTACCTTAAAGGTACATCCTTCGGTAATCGATGAATTTTACAGCTATCGTTATTTGCCGATTAAACCTCTTCAATTGTCTTATCCGCTTTATCCGCATGAATTTGTTATTCTGAAGGATGAGATGGGAACAGGAAAGTCAGCTCTCCTTCATGTGAATGAGGATGCAACCAGATTGGAGCCGCTCCATTTAAGCAACGAACCTGTATGGGGCATCAGCGCCCGCAACGCCCAACAGCGTATGGCGATTGAGCTTCTATTAAACGACGATATTCCGCTAGTCACCATTACCGGGAAAGCCGGAACGGGAAAAACCTTGCTGGCATTGGCAGCAGGCCTATCCAAGGTGGAGGATGAGCATAAATACAAAAAACTGCTCATTGCGCGTCCGGTCGTTCCGATGGGGAAGGATATCGGTTATTTGCCTGGCGAAAAAGAAGAGAAACTAAGACCGTGGATGCAGCCGATATATGACAATCTGGAGTATTTATTCGACACCAAAAAATCGGGTGATATCGATAAAATATTGATGGGGCTCGGCAGCATCCAGGTGGAAGCACTGACTTATATCCGGGGCCGCTCGATACCAGGCCAGTTCATCATTGTGGACGAAGCCCAAAACTTATCCCGTCATGAGGTCAAGACGATTGTTTCAAGGGCGGGAGAAGGGAGTAAAGTGATTCTCATGGGAGATCCGGAGCAAATTGATCATCCCTACCTGGATGCTGTAAGTAATGGGTTGACCTATGTGGTGGAACGATTCAAGCAAGAAAATCTGAGCGGGCATATAACGCTGACTAAAGGGGAACGCTCCAAGCTGGCTCAGCTGGCTGCCGACTTGTTATAACCATGTATTTCCCGAGAAATGATTCCTTAAAATAAATCGTAGGTTTAAGACTGTTCCAGATTCATAGGACAGTCTTTTTTCCTTCTCATCGTTACTAGTAAAATCTGGACTAGATAATTAACAAAAAAGATAGGACAAGAGCACTAGAAGTTTGGTAAAATAAGGGCATGCGACGATTGAAGGAGTGAAGAGGGGATATGAAGCGGAAGAAATATTGGTTCTTATTTGCCATTTTACTGTTGTCTTTATCCAGTTTATCTCCCAGCTTTGACTTCACTCATCACACTAGACGAGAGCCCCCGGGGGATGAGCCTAATCCTCCGCAGCAAAGACCGGAGGTACCGGAGACCGATCTGGGTCCGATCAAGGTCGGTGTTCAGGTAAAGCCGGATGAACTGAGACAACTAAAAGCTCTTAATGAGCGTTTTATGGAAGAGACCGGTGCTGAGGTTGAAATTTCGCCCCTGGAAACGAGTGAAACACATAAAGAGTCGTTTCTGCTCGAGATGTCTCTAGGTGAAGGACCTGATATTGTTTTAACGGATTCACACTATATTAAAGCGCTTGCAATGAGCGGATGCTTACTGCCTGTTGATGCTTCTCAGGGCACGCTGCCGGGCGAAGACATCTTGAAAGGCCTTCTGCCACCGCTGCAGTGGAACGGGTATCAATGGGGAATGCCCTTTGATATAGACCCCTATATTATGACCTGGCAGACCAAGGGGAAGGGCGGCGAACCTTTTAAAGTGCCACAGGGCCGTCAGGGATGGCAGGAATATTCGGAGCTGCATAAAGTAAGCCCTTTCCTCTCATTTGATTCGAATGATCCTTACGCTTTCGGCGCGGCGGTACATTTGCTCGAAGGCGATCCTTCCAAGCCTGATCAAGAGGTGCTTCATATGCTGATTCGCAATCAGGGAAGGTGGGCAGAATCAGCGCAAGGCGCCATGGAAACACAGGTTAATGACCAAGAGTTGACCACCTCCGACAAAACGGAAGCAGCAGTGGTCATCAAGCCGTATTCGAGCTTATCAGATCAAGATGACAACGGAATGTCGCTTGCACTTGCAATGGGGAAAGCCCGACTGGATACGCCGGTTGTCCGAACCCGAAGTTTTGCTGTAGCCGCCCACACGGAATCATCGGCTCTTGCCATGAAATGGATTGCATATATGACTGGCAAAGAGATGCAGCGTGAATGGAGCAGATCGGCGGGAACGCTTCCCGTGGTTTCAGAGCTGTATGTCACAGGTACGAACCTAAGTGACCGGGGCATTTGGCAAAAGGCGGCCGTTCCAGCCCAAATGCTGCTCTCCAGAAAGGAGCCGGCTGCATTGGATTTTGGGGAGTCGGAAGGTTTCCAAACGTATGGCGAAGCAGCGAATCGATTGCTGCTTGGGGAAATCACGATAGAAGAATATATGAAAATGTACACGCCTTCTCATCCATAAAAAGAAAGAGCTGCCCAAACGAAGGGCAGCTTTTTTCTATAAATCCAGCTCCATTTTGACCACTAATCTTTGATCTTGGCTGGATACCTGCGTTGCTTTTAAGAAAGACACCAGCTGCTTGGGATAAAAGTTCATGTCGAATTCTTCCTGCAGCGCTTTGCGCGTGGTGTCAGGCAATTCCAGCCGATTGAACACAAGTTTGTCGACTTGGAACATGATGGCATTCTCCGGTTCGTTAATCACGGCGTATGTTCCTTCAATCAGCAGCGAGAGATTTCCGCTCTCACCCGAAGCGATTACTTTTCCATCGTCAAAATGGAAAGCAAAGCTGTTAAAGATTTCGTCTTCGGATCTTAAAAATGCGTTGAGATCATCCTCATGGATATCGATGGTGTACACCTTGCCGTTTGTTTTCAGCATATTCTTGCTTCCCTGAACAAATTGCGGCAGATTCTCCATAGCGCTGGCTAAAGCCTGGAAGTGACGCTTTACCTCGTACAGGCCCACATTCTCCCAATAAAGGGTGAACTCTTCAATCAACTTCTTCATGGCATCCGGGTTGCCGCTGGCTGTCAGTGCTCCGTCAACCTGCCGTTCAAGCGCCAGCACCCGTTCACGCTGCTTGACAAGGCTGTCCTTTACTTCGGCGAGATGAGAAGCATTGCGCTCGGCTTCGGCCTTGGCAGAGGCAAGGGAGCGGTACTGGTGGTTATATTCCGCAAGTGTATCCTCATCATTTTGAATAATCATATCGTAAAAGTCCATGATCCGGAAAAAACCGGCTAAGTCTTTTGCAGACAACAGCATGAAGAATAAATGATCCCTCTCACCCATGTAATAAGAACGAAGAACAGCTCCTGCACGATCACGCCGGTCTTCGATCCGCAAGCCCATATCCTGAATTTTAATTTGCAGTTCGCTCTGGAGCTGCTGCAATTCGGCGATACGTTTGGTTATCCGCTCGATTTCATGATCGATCTCCACAATGGAGAGGCTGTCCTCCAGAAGCTTGCGCGCCTCCTCCGTATCAGGCATAACCGGGCTTGCATCCTGCTCGGAATATACGGAAATTGGAGCCCCTATGAAGCAGAACAACAGGGTTATACACAGCATGAACGGGAGGAAAGGTAGTTTTATTCGTACATTCAAACGGGAGTCCTCCTTGAATGGTTGTTAGTCGAAAGGAATCCAACCGCTGTCTGTCCCTTCATTTTAACCAATATATGACGTATACGACTCAAATATCAACCTTTGGACATTAAAAAAGCGATCCGGCAGCTAAAGCACCTGATCGCTCTTTTAAGTACTCTCATTCTCTAATCGCAAGGAAAATCCACCAGCGAGCCCCTGTTTGTCCAGGTTGAGCGCTGGCGGATCACAAACATCGCTTGCATGGTTTACCTATTAGAGTGGTTTGCCCATAATGAAGACCGTCCAATAGCTAAAGCCTGTGAAGGTCACGATCATATAAGCCCAGAAGAGAAGAATATAGGTTCTCTCCGTGAATTTCAAATATCCCAGGATCACGAAAAATGCAGTCTGCAGGAAGAAAAGCAGTGCCATTTCAATATGATCTCCGGCAAAGGCCATCAACCCGATAGTCAGGGTGAAAAAGCCAAGGACTCGAAACATCCGTGCCACGATTATATCCTCCTCTCGTATGTACGCACATAATGCTGCTATGAACATTATAGCGTTATGGTAAAAACGTGTAAACGCCTAACTCAAGAAAACCCTTTATTTTTTATTATTAACCAGAAGCAGGACATTGAATTCGTGAATAATTTGGACAAATCTTCCCTTTTGCCTTCGTAAGAGTATGATCTGTAATCAAAATGGAAATACATTTTAGTATCAAATAGATTCTATGAACTCTATGAGAGGCATAGAAATGAATTAAGCAGTTTTTATACCCTATTCAGCAGCCGATTTACGGTATTGAAGACGGTTATTTTAGGATGTCGTTAGGAGGGTTTTATGGTATGTCAGCAGTGAGACAGGATGCATGGAGTGCAGAGGACGACCTAATACTGGCGGAGGTGACCCTTCGTCATATTCGTGAGGGCAGCACCCAATTGGCTGCCTTTGAGGAAGTGGGAGAAAGAATCGGCCGGACATCGGCGGCTTGTGGATTTCGTTGGAATAGCTGCGTTCGCAAGAAATATGAGGATGCTATCAGCTTGGCGAAATCTCAGCGTCAAAAGAGAAGTTATTATAAAAAACAGCCTTCGGTAAGCGGACCGCAGGTTGCCGGTTTGGCTGCTCCGGAACTGGAGCACGATGTCTATAAGAATGATGGTGCAAGCGAAGAAACACTGTCCATCGATGCCGTTATCCGTTTCCTTCGTCAGTGGAAGGGCGGGCTTCAGGAAAGTTCACGTCAGTATAAATTGCTTGAGAAGAACTTGCGTGAAAAAGAGGAAGAGCTTTCAAGACTCCGCAGTGAGAATCAGAGGTTATTGAAGGAAGTCAGCGAAGTGAAAACGGACTATCATGTGGTCAATGACGATTATAAGGCACTGATTCAGATTATGGATCGGGCACGCAGACTTGCGTTTTTAAATGAAGAAGACGAGGAACTTAAAACACGCTTTAAAATGGACGCTAACGGTAATCTGGAACGAATCGAATAGGTAAAGGTTATCTTGCTCCAGCCATAACCCGCATTAGTGCATTTCATGCGCTTTGGCGGGTTATTTGTGCGTATAGGAGATGATTCTGATATATACTAGGACTATTACAATAATGGGGGATGATCATGAATATCCATATTATCGGAGGCGGCTCATTGGGGCTGTTATATGCGGGCAAACTTGCGGATTCAGGCTGCCGTGTCACGTTATGGTGCCGAAGCGAGGAGCAGGCGGACAAGCTTCGGGCTTCCGGCATAACCATCGAGGAGACGGACCGGCACCAGGTCATTGACGCCCATGCTTTCTCGGTCAGCTCATGGTCATCCTTTGCCGAGTCGGGCGGCGGGGCCGATGCGGATTATCTTTTCCTCATGCTGAAGCAGCAAGGGATCGAAGAGATAGCAGCGGAGATGCTGGCTCTATTTGGGGAAGATCACCGCAGACTCCTATGTTTTCAGAACGGTACAGGCCATCTGGAGCGGCTTCAGGACCTGCTGCCGATGTGGACGATCTACGCCGCGATTACGACGGAAGGGGCGAAGCGTACAAGCAGCGTCTCCGTTTTGCATGCCGGCCGCGGAACGACGACAATCGGCAAAATGATGCCCGACGGAAGCTCATTAGATGCTCTCTCGCAGGAAACTCATGAAATTAAGCTTGTAAAACAGCTGAATAGAGCAGGATTTGAAGCTTTTTTGTCGAATGAAATGGATGAGATGATTTATCGCAAACTGCTGATAAACGCAGTCATTAATCCTTTGACTGCATTGTGGCGGATTCCTAACGGAGAGCTGTTAACTTCCCCTGAACGAGTCAGCCTTATGAAGCAGTTATATAATGAAGGGATCGCCGTATATGAAGCGGCTGGCATTCCTTATGGAAGCGGGCTTTGGGAATGGATCCTATCCGTCTGTCAATCAACTTCGAGTAACACGTCTTCCATGCTTAAGGATGTAATGGAAGGCAGAACGACGGAAGTTGCCTGGATTAACGGTAGCATTGTCCGTTTGGGTCAAAAATATGGCATTTCTGTGCCAATACACGAGCTGATCACGCAGCTCATCGAGGGGATGAATACATAGGGGGTCTTTAGCATGGGTTTCTTGCAGGGGCTGTTTCACACATTAAGCCTGTTTCCGTTCATTCCGTTTTTACTGGTGTATTTCATTGTCTTGCAAAGAAATAAAAATCGAAAGCAAGCGCTGGAGCTGGCCATGGATGTGACCACATTTTTCATGCTGTTTTCGGTCTCCGCCTTGTTTAATAATACATTCCAGTCCAAATTCGGTTTCTATCTTATTCTCCTCATGCTGCTCATTGCAGCGGGGTTGATCGGCAGTGCGCAGAACCGCTGGAAAGGCAAGGTTAACGGCAAGAGGCTGCTGCGCGCCGTGTGGCGTCTCGGTTTTGTCAGCATGGGTTTTGGCTATATAGTTTTTACATTTTTTGGTCTCCTCTCCTACATAATTAAGGTGATGTAAGTACAATCTAATAACTAGTATTATATGATAAATCTGTTCGATCTCTGGGTCAGGCAGATTTTTCAATTTATTGATTTCTGGATTTTTTTGACCACTGGTTGTATAATCGATAAGCATATACCTAAAATCTACGAGGGGGATACCGCAAGATGAAGAAACAAAAGAAATTACTGCTTCTCATGACGCTAATTCTTGCTTTCAGCTCGGTTTTGGCAGCGTGTGGAGCTGATAAGAACGATGGCGCCAATAACGGTGGAACGGCGGACAAGCCTAAAGAGCAAGTCTTCCGCATGAACCTTGCTTCCGACCCTCCTACACTGGATCCGGGCTTGGCTCAGGATAACACGTCGAATACGGTAATTAGTGCTGTATTTGAAGGTTTGGTCCGCAAGGGCGCAGATGGCTCTGAAGAGCCTGGCGTAGCCGAAAAATGGAAAATTTCTGAAGATGGATTGAAATATGTCTTCACCCTTCGCAAAGATGCCAAATGGAGCAACGGCGATTCAGTAACGGCAAAAGATTTTGAGTATGCATGGAAACGCGTACTTGATCCGAACTTTACTCCTGCATCACCATATGCGTATCAGCTCTATTACATCAAAAACGCTGAAGCTTACAATCTTGGAGAGATCAAAGACGCCAATGAAGTCGGCGTAAAAGCAACCGATGATTATACGCTCGAAGTTACGTTGGCAAACCCAACGCCATACTTCCTCAGTTTGATGTCATTCCAAACCTACTTCCCGATTCACAGCTCCGTTGAAGGTAATGCTTCTTGGGCAACCAAACCTGAAACATTGATCGGCAATGGTCCGTTCAAGGTTTCACAAATGACTAAAGGTCAAAAGATCGAGCTTGTGAAGAACGACCAATATTGGGACAAGGATGGAATCAAACTTGAAAAAGTTCAAATGAGTATCGTAAACAGCTCGGCAACTGAACTTTCAAGCTATCGTAACGATGAATTGGATTATGCAGGACATCCAACAGGAAATATTCCGACGGATCAGCTCAATGCGATCAAGAAGGAATTGGGCGATGAACTGATGATCAAAGGGATCTCATCGACGTATTTCTATATCTTCAACACAACAGAAGAACCATTTGACAATGTGAACATTCGTAAAGCGTTTGCCATGGCGATTGATCGTCAGGCGATCGTAGAGAAAATCACGCAAGGTGGACAACTTCCAGCACACGGCTTTGTTCCTCCTGGCATCAAAGGTGAGTCCGACGAGTACCGTAAAGAGGTGCCGGATACTTACTTCGATGAAAATCTTGAAGAAGCTAAGAAACTGCTCGAGCAAGGTATGAAGGAAAAAGGCTATACCACATTACCGGAAGTTACTTTGATCCATAACTCCGATGACAACCACAAGAAAATTGCGCTTGCTATTGCAGATATGTGGAAGAACAACCTCGGCGTTACTGTGAAGGTACAAAACCAAGAGTGGGGCGTATTCCTGAAGAACCGTACGGATCTCAACTATCAAGTTGCGCGTTCCGGCTGGGGAGCAGACTATAACGACCCGATGACTTATATCGATATGTGGACATCCAACGGCGGTAACAACGATACTGGCTTCAAGAACGAAGAATATGACCAACTTGTGAAGGATGCTTATGCCACTAGCGATAACGCTAAACGCATGGAGCTGATGTCCAAGGCTGAGAAAATTCTCGTTGAAGAAAACCAAGTTGTAATGCCGATCTACTATTACTCCAGCGTGTCCTTGGTTAAACCATGGGTGAAGAATCTTCATCTGGATTATAAGGGTGATATCGATTTCACACGTGCATATATCGAGTAGTCTTTTGTAAAACCATTTATAAAAGGTTACGGTTCGGGATATATATGTGGGGCATAAACCTCATATATATCCCGATTTTTTTGTATGAGCACAAGGTTTCCAAATCTTGTGTCCGTTGGTGAAAGTTAAGGGATGCCATGTCCGTTCTAGAATACTACAATTATATAGACGGCTTGGTTTAGAACAACTGATCAGGAGGCTAGCGAAATGCTGAGGTATGTGGCGAGTAAGTTTTTTTACATGCTTGTATCGTTGTTCATACTGATCTCAGCCACTTTTTTTCTTATGAAAGCCATACCGGGAGATCCGTTTATGGGAGAGAAAAAGCCATCGCCTGAAATTTTGGCGAGGCTGATGGAGCAGTATGATTTAGATAAACCGGTATTTCAGCAATATACGAAATACTTAGGCAATATCGTTCAGGGTGACTTTGGTTTGTCTATGAAGAAACAAGGACAGTCCGTCACTGATATTATTGTTGACACATTTGGCCCTTCACTCCGATTGGGTCTTATCGCGATCGTTGTGTCCGTAATCGTGGGTGTGCTGCTAGGGATGCTTGCAGCGCTGTATCACCGCAAGCTGATTGACAACATCGCCATGATTATCTCGGTTCTCGGCATCGCAGTACCGAGTTTCGTACTTGCGTCATTGTTGCAATACGTTCTCGCAGAGAAAGCGGGCATTTTCAACGTTATGGGCTTTGAAGGACCGCTCGACTACGTGCTTCCTGTTATGGCCCTGTCAGCTCAACCGATTGCATTTATCGCACGATTAACGCGATCCAGCATGCTGGAAGTTCTGCATTCGGATTATATCAAGACGGCTAAGGCTAAGGGTCTCAACTGGTTCGCCATTATGTTCCGTCACGTCATCCGTAACGGCATCTTGCCAGTCGTAACGTACGTCGGTCCAATGACAGCGAACATCATTACCGGTTCGGTCGTTATTGAACAGATCTTCGGCATTGGCGGCATTGGCAAGCAGTTTGTTGAAAGTATCACAAACCGCGATTACACAGTCATTATGGGGATTACCATTTTCTACGGCATCTTGCTGATGCTGGCGCGTTTCGTTACAGATATCGTATATGTATTTGTGGATCCGCGCATTAAATTGACCGGCGGAAAGGAGAGGTAGACATGGAGAAAGAACAAAGTATGCCTCATCCTGCGGCACTAAACTTAAAGCCCGAAGACTTTCAGAAAATTGGTCCTGATGAGAAACAATCCGAAGTAATACAGCGTGAAAGTTTGTCCTCCTGGAGAGATTCCTGGGAAAGATTGCGCAAGAACAAGCTTGCTATGACGGGCTTGGTTATTATGATCCTGATTGTCATCATGGCCATTGTCGGTCCGATGATCTCGAACTATGATTATGAAACGAATGATTTGATGAATACGAATATGCCGCCTTCATCAGAACATTGGTTTGGAACCGACGATCTGGGCCGCGACGTTTTTGTTCGTACCTGGATGGGAGCTCGGATATCCTTGACCGTTGGTCTTGCAGCAGCTGCGATTGACTTGATGATTGGTGTAATATATGGTGGCATCATGGGTTATTTCGGTGGCCGCGTCGATGAGTTCATGAATAAGTTTGCAGAAATTTTGTATTCCATTCCGTATCTGCTCGTTACGATTTTGCTGCTGGTTGTATTCGAACCAAGTTTAGGAACGATCATACTCGCCTTAACCATCACCGGGTGGATTAACATGTCCTGGATTGTCCGGGGCGAGATTATGCAGCTGAAGAGCAGAGAATATGTCCTCGCCTCACGTTCGATGGGAGCGGGAACCGCTCGCCTGTTGTTCCGGCATTTGATTCCGAATGCGATGGGTCCGATTATCGTTACCTTGACCCTGTCGGTTCCAAGCGCGATCTTTGCCGAGGCATTCCTGAGCTTCCTGGGTCTTGGAGTTCAAGCACCTGTTGCTTCTTGGGGCTCCATGATTAATGATGCCCTGTCCGGATGGATGTACTATCCATGGCGGATGTTGTTCCCTGCTCTATTTATCAGCTTGACGATGTTAGCATTTAACATTTTCGGTGATGGATTGCGTGATGCGCTTGATCCGAAATTGAAAAAATAGGAGGTGGGAAGGTATGGAACCGATCTTGCAGGTGAAGGACCTCAACGTATCGTTTCGTGTTCGCGGCGGTGAAGTAAAGGCAGTCCGCGGCATGAATTTTGAAGTCGGCAAGGGGGAGACGGTTGCCATCGTCGGTGAGTCCGGAAGCGGTAAAAGTGTTACTGCCCAGACCATTATGCGATTGATTCCGTCCCCGCCCTCAGAAATAAAAAAGGGTGAGGTCATTTTCCAAGGACAAGACCTTCTCAAAAAAACGAATAAACAGATGGAAGCGATTCGGGGCAAGGATATCGGGATGATCTTTCAGGATCCGATGACGTCGCTGAATCCCACCATTAGAATAGGCAAACAAATCACGGAGGTGCTGATCAAGCACCAGGGGATGTCTTTCTCCGAAGCCAAAAAACACGCTATAGAAATGCTGAAGCTGGTAGGCATCAAAAATGCGGAGGAGCGCTTCAATCAGTATCCGCATGAGTTCTCCGGCGGTATGCGTCAGCGTGCGATGATCGCCATTGCGCTTGCATGTAAGCCGACCCTGCTGATTGCGGACGAACCGACAACGGCACTCGACGTGACCATTCAGGCACAGATTATGGACGTTATGAAGGAAATGCAGGAACGTTTGGGCACATCGATCATTCTGATTACGCATGACCTCGGCGTTGTTGCCGGCATGTGTGACCGTGTCATCGTCATGTATGCAGGTGAAGTGGTGGAAACGGGAACGAAATGGGAGATTTTCAAAAATCCGCAGCACCCTTACACCAAAGGTTTGCTTCGTTCCATGCCGCGTCTGGATCAGAAGAAAGACGAACCGCTCATTCCGATTATCGGAACACCGCCGGATCTGATTAAACCACCTGTAGGCTGTCCATTCGCTGCTCGCTGTGACGAGGCTATGCGAATTTGTGAACGGATGGATCCGGGCGCAACGGAATTCAGCGACACGCATATGGCGCGCTGCTGGAATCTGCATCCGATGGCGAAGGAGGCGCAAGGTTCATGAAGGATAACCACTTGATTGAGGTAAAAGGCCTGAAGAAGTATTTTAACGTGGGCAAAGGCCAGGTTCTTAAAGCGGTTGACGATCTGAATTTCTTTATCCGTGAAGGCGAAACGCTTGGCATGGTGGGAGAGTCGGGTTGCGGTAAATCCACTGCAGGACGGACGATTCTCCGCCTTTATGAACCTACGGCCGGGAGCGTTAATTTTAACGGAACGGATATTTACAAGCTGTCTCCGGGCAAAATGAAGGCGATGCGCCGCGATATGCAGATGATCTTCCAGGATCCGTATGCCTCGCTGAACCCAAGATTCACGGTGTCGGATATTATCGGGGAAGCTTTGGATATTCACGGTATGGCCGGCAGCCGCGCCGAACGCAAGAAGCGGATTGAGGAGCTGCTGGATATGGTCGGCTTGAATAGTGACCATTCGACGCGCTACCCTCATGAATTCTCGGGCGGTCAGCGTCAACGGATCGGGATTGCCCGCGCTCTCGCGGTAAATCCTAAATTCATCATCTGTGACGAGCCGATCTCAGCGCTTGACGTTTCGATTCAGGCGCAGGTTGTTAACCTGCTTAAAGATTTGCAGGACCGACTTGGCTTAACCTATCTCTTCATTGCGCATGACCTGTCCATGGTTAAGCATATCAGTGATCGGGTAGCGGTTATGTATTTGGGTAAAATGGTGGAGCTGGCAGACAGTGAAGAACTGTATGCCAATCCGATCCATCCTTACACCAAAACCTTGTTGTCCGCGATTCCGATTCCGGACCCGGAAATTGAGGCAAACAAAAAGCGGCTCAAACTGGAAGATGATATGCAGGGGCCGATTTCAGCTGCCAAAGGCGAAGACGGAACGGTTCAACTGGACGTGAAGGATTCCGAATTGGTTGAAGTGTCCAAAGGACACTGGGTTGCAAAAGCCTACGCTTGAATAAACGGACCTCAGTATGAGGAAGCACCTTCAAGAATAGCCGCTGGCATCGTGCCGGCGGCTATTCTTTTCCTTTGACGCAGAATGCCAACATTCGGTACAATCAAGGAAGGCGCAATAATATAGAAGAAATTAAATTTAAGCACAATCTAGATTTGGTTGCGACGTAGAATAGGAGGCATACCTCATGAATATCGTTCCGGAACCATTATCCCTCGCTTCGCGTCTCGCTCAGGATTATATTCATCATTTCGACCGGGTAAGCGGGTTCTACGGTGAAGATTACCGCGGCGAGAACAGCTTTGCAGAGCGGGTACAATGGCTGGATCATTCCGAAGACAAACGAGTTCAGCGTAAAGCGCTGGCAGATTGTCTTCGGACGTTCAATAAGAAACACAATGATCACCCCGCTGTACATAAATCACTCCAACTTCTGGAGCAGCCAGGAACGGTTACGATGGTTGGCGGACAACAAAGCGGTTTGTTCACTGGACCTCTGCTTGTCATATATAAAGCAATTACCGTTATCCAAGCGGCTCGCGAGGCGGAAGAGCGCTTAAAACGTCCTGTCGTGCCTGTATTTTGGATCGCCGGGGAGGATCATGATTGGGATGAAGTGAATCATACGTACTTCCTGAATCAGGATCTGCAGCTTTCCAAGATCAAGCTTGATGCCAAGGACGCACTCAGGACGTCAGTTAGTTATACTGACGTTGCTGAGGAAGATTGGAATGCAATGCTGGCAGAGCTTCAGATTCAATTGGCAGACAGCGAATATAAGGCAGATCTGCTGATGATGGCGAAGGAATCGCTGAACGGTTCGGCGGGGCTCAGCGAGGCATTCGCTAAACTGCTCAGCTATATGTTCGGCAAATATGGGCTGATCCTCCTGGATTCGGCAGACCCGGGACTTCGGGCGTTGGAAGTACCCATCTTCGAATCTTTGATTACCCGCAACGAACAAATGGGACTTTCGTACCAGCAGGCTGCGAGGGATATCGCGGGTCGGGGTTACGAAGTCCAGGCCGATGTATCCGAGAATGGGGCTAACTTGTTCTACTTGCATGAAGGCAGACGCTTGCTGCTTTACCGGGAAGGATGTGTATTTTCAGACCGGAAAGGCATCGTTTCGCTGACGGAAGATGAACTGCTTCGAGATTTGCATCAGCACCCTGAACGCTTCAGCAACAATGTGTTGACCCGTCCAATCATGCAGGATTCGCTGCTGCCCGTGCTCGGGACGATACTCGGTCCAGGCGAGATTTCCTACTGGGCGATTACGCGTTATGCATTCTCCGACTTGGGTTTGCAGATGCCGCTGATCATCCCAAGAATGTCATTCTCCATCGTAGATGGAACCGTCCATAAGCTGATGGAGAAATACGGACTGTCCTTCGAGGATGTCCAGCTTCGCTTGTCTGAGAAGCGTGAGGCTTGGCTTGCCAGCCAAGACGAGCTGAATTTGGAAGCACGATTCAGTCAAACCCGGGAACAATTTGAAGCATTATATCGGCCTTTAATAGAAGATCTTGGCAAAATGCAAAGTGGACTGTTAAAATTAGGTCTAACCAATAAAGATAAAATATTGGAGCAGATGGATTACCTGTTAAGTAAATCCCGGAATGCCTTGGAACAGCAGCATGAGGCCGCGCTGGCACAGTGGAGGCGCATTGAACAGACGTTGTTGCCGGAAGGGAAACCTCAGGAGAGGGTATACAACATCCTGGAATACATGAATCGTTATGGATTGAATCTGGTGGATCGCCTGATGGAAATCCCATACGCTGCTTCGGGCATTCACAGGGTCGTTTACGTATAACGATCAGGAATTCAAACATCAGATCATAGGAGGCCGTTAAATGAGCTCATCATCCATACAAACCAGCAATATTACCGACTTGAAACTGGCACCGGAAGGTCATTTGAAAATTGATTGGGTCCAGGCGCATATGCCGGTATTGAACCGGGTGCGTGAACAATTCGAGAAAGAACAGCCATTCAAAGGGTTAAAAGTCGCCATCTCGTTGCATCTGGAAGCCAAGACCGCTTATCTGGCAAAAGTCATTCAGGCCGGCGGCGCTGAGGTGACCATTACGGGCAGTAATCCGCTGTCAACGCAAGATGATGTATGTGCCGCATTGGTGGAAGACGGGATCACGGTGTTCGCCAAGTATAATCCGGATCCTAAGGAATACAAGCAGCATCTCATTTCGACACTGGAGACCAGACCGGATCTGATCATCGACGATGGCGGGGATCTCGTTACGATCCTGCACTCCGAGCGTACCGATCTCCTTGAAGGAATTCGGGGCGGAGCGGAAGAGACAACCACGGGCATCCTGCGCCTGAAATCTTTGGAGAAAGAAGGCTCTCTGAAATTCCCGATGGTTGCCGTGAATGATGCATACTGCAAATACTTGTTTGATAACCGTTACGGTACAGGACAATCGGTCTGGGACGGAATTAACCGGACGACCAACCTGGTGGTTGCAGGCAAGACGGTTGTTGTCGTAGGGTATGGCTGGTGCGGCAAGGGCGTGGCCATGCGTGCCAAAGGTCTTGGTGCCAACGTTATCGTGACCGAGATTGATGCGATTAAGGCCGTTGAGGCTTATATGGACGGCTTCCGCGTTATGCCAATGCGTGAAGCGGCCAAATTGGGAGACTTCTTTGTAACCGTCACGGGTAACCGCGATGTCATCAGCGGGGAAGACTTTGATGTCATGAAGGACGGAGCCATCTTATCCAACGCCGGTCACTTCGATGTGGAAGTCAATAAACCGGATTTGTCAGAACGGTCTCAATCGGTTCGGACGGTTCGGCGGAATATCGAAGAATATCACCTGAAAGATGGCCGTAAGATTTATTTGCTTGCCGAAGGCCGTTTGGTGAATCTGGCGGCAGGTGACGGACATCCGGCGGAAATTATGGATATGACGTTTGCGCTCCAGGCACTGTCGCTCAAACATGTGAATGATCAGTACGAGAATATCGGTAACCGCGTTGTAAATGTTCCTTACGAATTGGATGAACAGGTTGCCTTATATAAATTGGAAAGTCTAGGGATTACAATCGACAGCCTGAGCGCTGAGCAGAAGTCTTACTTGGACAGCTGGGCTCAGCACTAAACAGCAGCAGCTTTAGATCATTTGCAAACCTCCTTTCCATCCCCGAGCGGGATGAAAGGAGGTTTTTTGTGCGAATGTTCTGAGAGAAAGTTCCAAAAAAACAAATGCTCGTTAGAAGGTATTTGATTCTTGACGCCGAATCTATTATCCTAAAGTGGTGGAAAGTGGTGCAAAGTGGGGAATCGGGGTTAAGGGGTGGAGTGCCTGATGTTTATGGGGGAGTTTCAACATAGCATCGACGATAAGGGGAGAATCATTATCCCTGCTAAGTTTCGCGACCTCCTGGGCACCTCTTTTATCGTAACCCGCGGATTGGACAATTGCCTCTTTGTATACCCCAAAGATGAATGGGCCATCATGGAACAGAAGCTCAAATCCCTGCCGCTCATGAAGTCGGATGCACGCGCATTCACCCGGTTTTTTTTCTCCGGGGCGACGGAATGTGAATGGGATAAACAGGGAAGGGTAAATTTGCCGGGCAATTTGCGCGAGTTCGCCAAGCTCGAGAAGGAATGCGTCGTCATCGGCGTATCGAGCCGAGTGGAGATCTGGAGCAAGGAGCAGTGGCAGAATTACTATCAGCAGTCGGAGGAAGCATTCAATGACATTGCTGAGAAGCTGGTGGATTTTGACTTTGATTTATAACCAGCTGGGAACATCGTATTGAAATGGACAAGTTACACTTAAAATCATGAATGAGACACAATGGAGGGCTGCAGCTTTGTTCCATCACATCACAGTGCTTAAGCAAGAAGCGACAGAAGGGCTGCGCATCAAACCAGACGGTATATATGTTGACTGTACGCTCGGGGGAGCAGGGCACAGCTCGCTGATTGCTTCCCAACTAAGTTCGAAAGGTCGGTTAATCGCGTTGGATCAGGACGACTGGGCACTGAATAACGCCCGGGAAGTCATGAAGCCGTATGTGGACCGGATCACGCTCGTCAAAACCAATTTTCGCGATTTGGAGGAGGTGCTCCGAAACGAAGTGGAGGTTGACGAGAACGGGCAGCCGCAAGTTGACGGTATACTGTTCGATTTGGGCGTATCTTCTCCGCAGTTTGATGAAGGGGAGAGGGGGTTCAGTTACAATCATGATGCCCCGCTGGATATGCGGATGGATCAATCCGCCGAGCTCACCGCAGCCAAAATCGTAAACGAATGGCCGGAACAGGAAATTGCGCGAATATTGTATGAATACGGCGAAGAGAAATTTTCAAGGCGGATTGCCAAAGTCATTGTTGAAAGAAGGGCACAGAGCCCTATTCAGACAACAGGCGAGCTTGTCGAGATGATTAAGGAAGGGATTCCGGCCGCAGCTCGGAGAACGGGCGGCCACCCGGCCAAACGAAGTTTTCAGGCGTTTCGTATTGCGGTCAATGATGAGCTTGGCGCATTCAAAGACGCGCTTCACCAGGCCGTGCGATGTCTTGCACCAGGTGGAAGAGTCTCGGTAATCACGTTTCACTCGCTCGAAGACCGGATATGCAAACAGATTTTAAACAGTTACATTCCCAAGTGTACGTGCCCTCCAGATTTTCCGATGTGTGTATGCGGAGGCGGCCAAGGTGATTTGAAGTTGGTAAATCGCAAACCGCTTATCCCTTCTGCGGAAGAGATTGAAAGTAATCCAAGGGCGCGTTCGGCGAAGCTGCGGATTGCGGAGAAACTGTAGAAACATCAAATCCCTGAAGAAGGAGAATCAGCCATGGCTTACACGCGCGGCAATTTAGCCGTACAGGAGAGACAGAAGGAAACGCAGCAGTCCGCTTATCTCGAGAAGACAAAAGTTGTCAAGCGTCGTTCCCAGCTTCCACAAAAGGAAAAGCTGCTGTATTTGTTGTCCGTGGTGTTTGTGGTTGCCGTCATGGGCGTCATTGGCATGAGCCATGTTCATTCCTATGATCTGAATCGGCAAATCCAGTCGACGGAGAATAACATAGTCGAAGCTAAACGAAGTATCAATCAGCTTCAGGTGGAAAAGCAAACGCTGGAAACGCAAATATTGGACAAGGCGAAAGAGCTGGGTTATGTGCCTATTGATGACAGCAATATGATCCACCTATCACCCGTCTCGGGGTCATCCGAGACACAGAATTCGGACTCGGGACAAAATGATTGAAGTGTGAGGTTTTGACCGATGATAAAAAAAATCAAACTGCGTACCGTGCTAATAGGGGGATGTATAACCCTCTTTTTTGCTTTATTGATTGGTCGGGTGTTTTGGCTGCAGGTGATCGATAACGACTTCTGGAAAGAACAAGCTTTATCGAAATGGTCGCGTAAACAGGATCTTCCGGCCACGCGAGGGACGATTACGGATCGGGACGGCGATATTCTTGCCATGGATGCGCCTGCCTTTACGGTCATTGTGAATCCTGCGGTCATTCAGGCGAACGGCATGGAGAACGAGGTCGTTAAAGGACTGCATGAGATTCTCGACAAGGATGAGGACGAACTCCGAGAGCTGGTTAAAGCTAAAGACGATAAGGGCGAATACCTCAAGGGCCGCGAAGTCCGCAGCGAGGGATGGAAGATCGACCAGGAGAAGATGGAAGAGGTTAAAGCGTTTAGTGAAAGTTTAAATCAAAAATTAAAGGCAATCGGCAAAGTACCCGATTCGGGCATCGGCTTTCAGCGAGAGTCAAAACGATTTTATCCACAAAAGACAGTGGCTGCACATATCTTGGGATATACCGATCGTCAGGGCAAGGGTATCGGGGGCATTGAGCAACGATATGACGAGATCCTTAAGGGAACCGACGGATTCGCTTCGTACAAGAGTGATAAGAAAGGGGTCAAGCTCCCGAGTGAAGACGATTTATACCAGCCTGCAATAAATGGGAAAAATTTAGTACTGACGACAGACGATACAATCCAGTATTATATCGAGGAAGCGATGCGCGACACGTATAACCAATATAAACCAATCAGTATGACGGTAATCGCAGCGGATCCGAACACGATGGAAATACTGGGGATGGCCAATATGCCGACTTTTGATCCCAATACATACTCGGAATGGAATCAAAAGAATTTCATCAATCATGCCGTGCGGTCCATCTATGAGCCGGGATCAACTTTCAAAATTGTTACGCTGGCCAGCGCGGTGCAGGAAAAGCTGTTTAGCCCTGGTGCTATTTATCAATCCGGATCGATAAGAGCGGGTGGAAGAACCCACCGGGACATTAACAGCGTAGGCTGGGGCCCTATTACCTACCTCGAAGGCGTGAAAAGGTCGAGTAACGTGGCATTTGTAAAACTGGGATACGAAATGCTCGGCAAGGAGCGATTTACCAACTATATTCGGGATTTTGGGTTTACGCAGAAAACGGAAATTGATCTTCCCGGGGAAATTCTCGGTACCTTGAATATGACTTATGACTCCGATATTTCAACCATGACCTACGGTTACGCCGTATCCGTAACGCCTATTCAACAGATTGCTGCCATTTCAGCCGTTGCCAACGGAGGAAAGCTCATGCAGCCTCATATGGTCAAGCAGATCGAAGACCCCAACACGGGCAAGGTTGAGGAAATCCAACCGAAAGTCGTACGTCAGGTCATATCTCCTGAAGCCGCAAGAGAAACGGGGACTTACCTTGAGCAAGTTGTAGCTGACCAAGTAAATGGTACAGGTAAGAATGCGTATATTGAAGGCTACCGGGTTGCGGGCAAAACCGGTACCGCGATAAAATCCGGCGGCGGATATAAAGACCGTACGAAACAAGTGGTTTCATTCATCGGGTACGCTCCCGTCGAGAATCCGAAAATAGCCGTGCTGGTCATTATCGATGAACCGAACGTTGAAAAAGGCGGCGGTGCGTTGGCGGCACCTATTTTTAAAGAAATTGTGTCCAAGACATTGAATTATTGGGGCGTTCCCAAATCGAATGCAAAGCAGGATAAAGAACAGTCGAATTCAGAAACGACGCTGAAGGATTCCCTGAAAGCACCGGATTTTACGGGGTTGAAGCTGAGTGACGTAAAAGCCAAGCTGCTGAAGGATGGAGTGGCGTTTGAGACCTTGGGCAACGGAAACACGGTGAAGGAGCAATACCCGCCTGCCAATGCGATCATTAGTGCAGGTCAACGGATTTATCTTCTTACAGAGGATAGTCCAACGATGAAAATCCCGAATTTAGAGGGTGAATCGCTTAGGGACGCCATGGAAGTGCTCACCTTGATGAAAGTAAAGGTTAATGTTCAGGGCGAAGGCTACGTTGTTTCCCAATTGGAAGCCAAGGAGAATGGTCAGCGAATTGTGCAGTTAACGCTGAAATCGGCACAAGAGTTGATCACGGGAAGCAGCGGCTCTGATGAAACATCATCCAATGGCAGCGAGGAAACCAGCGAAGATGAATCCACCGATGAGGAAACAGAAGCAACAGGCAAGACCGAAGGGGAATAGCTTGTTCTAACCCGGGTTTGTCCCGAATACTCATGTGAAGAACGCATATCATGAGCTTTCGGGTTCAAACAGGGAGGGAAGCTTAGGTGAAAGTATCCAAGGTATCGCAGCGGAGAAGGCTGCTCTGGAGCCTGCTGCTGCTGCTCCTGCTGTTCTCAGCACTAATTATCAGACTGGCTTATGTGCAGATTGGGAAAGGCGCGGAGCTGTCGGCGAAGGCGGAGGATCTCTGGCGCCGCGACATACCGTTTGCGGCACAGCGTGGTGAGATTTTGGATCGTAACGGAACCGCATTGGTTACGAATATAACGACACCGACCATTTGGGCGATTCCTGTACAAATCAAAGATCCGGACCATACGGCCGAAACCTTGGCCGGGCTTATCAACATGGACAAAGCCGATATCAAGAAAATCATTACGAAACGTTCGAGGTTGGAACGGATAAATCCCGGTGGACGAAAAATTACGATGGAGCTGGCTCAGGAAATTCGTGATTTGAAGCTGCCGGGTATCGTTGTTGCTGAGGATAACAAACGGTATTATCCCTATGGCGATCTCGCAGCCCATATTTTGGGGTTCACGGGGGCCTACAGTCAGGGACTTACCGGCTTGGAAGCCATGCATGACGACAAGCTGAAGGGCTTCGAAGGCGGAATATCCTATCTGTCGGATGCAGGCGGGAGAATCATGCCGGGCTCCTCGGAGAAATACGTAGAGCCCCGAGACGGTCTGAATCTGGAGCTGACGATCGATAAATCGATTCAGTCCATAATGGAGCGGGAGCTTGATCAAGCCATGGTGAAATATCAGGCGAATGGGGCTTGGTCGATTGCCATGAACCCCAAGACGGGCGAGATTTTGGCAATGGCCAGCAGACCCGGGTATTCTCCTGCCAATTACCAGGAGTTTTCAGCCGAGACGTACAACCGCAACCTGCCGATCTGGATGACCTATGAACCAGGCTCTACGTTCAAGATTATTACGCTTGCCGCTGCCCTTGAAGAGGACAAGGTTGACCTGAAGAACGACCACTTCTTTGACAGCGGGGCGGTAGAGGTCGGTGGAGCGAGACTGCGCTGCTGGAAAAAAGGCGGCCATGGCAGTCAGACCTTCATGGAGGTTGTCCAGAATTCCTGCAACCCGGGCTTCGTGGCGTTAGGTCAGAAGCTGGGCAAGGAAAGCCTGTTTCAGTATATCCGCGATTTTGGCTTCGGGGCAAAGACGGGCATCGATTTGAATGGGGAAGAGAATGGGATCCTGTTCAAACTCGACAACGTCGGTCCCGTTGAACTGGCGACAACGGCATTTGGGCAAGGGGTATCGGTTACGCCGATCCAGCAGGTTGCTGCAGTGTCCGCCGCCATTAACGGCGGCAAATTGTTTAAGCCGCATGTGGCCAAGGCGTGGGTCAATCCAGAAACGGGAGAGACGGTCGAGGAAATCAAGCCGGAGCTTGTGAGACAAGTGATCTCGGAGGAAACATCCAAGCAAGTACGCGAGGCGCTCGAGAGTGTTGTCGCCAAAGGGACAGGACGCCCGGCCTTCATCGACGGCTATCGAGTCGGAGGGAAGACGGGAACCGCCCAGAAGGTTATTAACGGCCGGTACTCATCGACCGAGCATATCGTATCGTTCATCGGATTCGCGCCTGCCGATGATCCTGAGATTGTGGTGTACACGGCGGTAGATAATCCGAAGGGCATTCAATTCGGCGGTGTCGTGGCTGCTCCAATCGTGCAGAACATCCTGGAGGATGCGCTGCATTATATGAATGTTCCGCCGCGTAAAGACCAGCTTGCCCGTGAATACAAGTATGGTGAGACACCAACCGTGACTGTACCGAACCTGGTCGGAGCTACGGTTCAGGATCTGTATGAGGATCTGAATATGAATTTCATGCTGGCCAAGTCCGGGACCGGCAACACAGTGATTTCCCAGGCGCCGAAGCCGGGAAGCCGGGTAGAGCGAGGGTCTACCATTCGGATCTATATGGGCGAAGACCCCGAGTTAACCAAGCACGAACATTAAGGCATCATCCGATTCGGGAGCGAGGGCGGATGATGCAGATATATAGAGAGAGGGATAACAATGAAATTGAAGCAATTATCATCCGTATTGGCGGCTGCTGTTATCGAAGGATCCGGAGAAGTTGAAATCACGGGGATTGAAACAGACTCGAGACAAGTGAAAGCGGGGGATTTGTTCATTTGTCTGCCGGGCCATACGGTAGATGGACACCAGTTTGCAGCCCAGGCCGCTGACCAAGGCGCTGCGGCATTGGTCGTTGAGCGAAAGCTTGAGGTCGACCTTCCGCAAGTCATCGTGAGGGACAGCCGCTTTGCAATGGCGGGTTTGGCGAACTCCTTTTATAATCAGCCGAGCTCCCGCATGAAGATGATTGGCGTAACCGGAACGAACGGCAAGACTACGACAACGTATTTGATCGAGACGATCATGAACGATTACGGCTTGAAGACAGGATTGATCGGCACGATTCAGATGAAATACGACGGCCGGTCCTTCCCGATGCCGAGAACGACGCCCGAGGCGCTGGAGCTTCAGCGTTACTTGAACGATATGGCGAACGCAGGCACCGAGTGCTGCGTGATGGAGGTATCCTCGCATGCGCTAGAGCAGGGGCGGGTGAAGGGAACGGACTTCCGAACGGCCATATTCACGAATCTGACGCAGGATCATCTGGACTACCATCATACGATGGAAGAATACCGCGGCGCAAAAGGGTTATTTTTCTCCCGGCTGGGCAACGCTTTTGCCAAGGATGAACCATCTCGAAAATATGCCGTCCTGAACGCGGATGATGAGGCTTCGGCTTATTTTGCCAAGCAGACGGCGGCGGAAGTGATTACCTATGGTTTGGGAAAAGATGCGGATATACGGGCAAGCAACATCTCGATCACCGCTCAAGGCACCTCGTTCCATGTGGATACCTTCCGCGGTAGTGCGGATATTTCGATTCGAATGGTAGGGAAATTCAACGTGTATAATGCCATGGCCGCGATCGCTGCCGCGCTTCTTGAAGGAATTCCCCTCGAGAATATCAAGAACAGCCTGGAGTCCGTGCCCGGAGTTGACGGCCGCGTGGAGGTCGTGGATGAAGGTCAGCCGTACGCCGTGATCGTGGATTATGCGCATACGCCGGACGGACTCGAAAATGTGCTGCGTACCGTTAATGAATTCGCTGAGGGCCGGGTGCTCACGGTATTCGGCTGCGGCGGCGACCGGGATCGGACCAAACGGCCGATCATGGGTAAAATTGCTGCGAAATATAGCGATGTTGTATTGGTGACTTCCGACAATCCCCGCACGGAAGATCCGGATTTGATCCTGAAGGATATCGAAGCCGGCTTGATTGAGGACGGAGTGTCAACCGAAAGCTACAAGCTCATCGTTGATCGCCGGAAAGCGATTGAAAAGGCTATTGAAATGGCAAGCCCGGGCGATGTAGTATTGATTGCGGGGAAAGGTCATGAGACCTACCAGCTGATTGCGGGCGAAGTGCTAGATTTTGACGACCGCATCGTAGCCAAAGACGCGATAAGGGGCAGACAATAGTGATCCATAAATCATTAAAGAGCATCGCCGACATGTGCGGCGGGACGCTCTCACGTAACCAAGATGACAATATTTTCATTCAAGGGGTCGGTACCGACTCCCGAACCATACAGCCGGGAAACTTGTTTGTTCCGATTGTTGGCGAGAAATTTGACGGGCATGCGTTCGCGGAGAGCGTGCTAGCCAGCGGAGCCGGCGCCGCGCTCTGGCAGATAGATCATCAACCGATTCCCGACCTGCCGCTCATTCTCGTGGAGGATACGTTAACGGCGCTCCAGTCGCTTGCGGCGGCCTATTTGTCCGAGAGCAGCGCCAAGGTGGTGGGCATAACCGGCAGCAACGGAAAAACCACCGTGAAGGACATGGTGTCCGCACTGCTTGAAACCACGTTTAACGTTCACAAGACGCAGGGCAATTACAACAATCATATCGGTCTTCCGTTAACCGTACTGGCAATGAAGGAAGATACCGATATCGTCGTGCTTGAGATGGGCATGAGCGGGCGTCACGAGATTGAACTCCTTTCGACCATTGCTCGTCCGGATATGACGGTGATTACCAACGTGGGGGAAGCGCATCTGCTTCAGCTCGGTTCGCGCGAAGAAATTGCCCGCGCCAAGCTGGAAATTATTAGCGGCATGAAGCCGGGCGGCTTGCTGATCTACCATGGGGACGAACCGTTGATCCGCCAGGTGCTTGCTGAAGAAACTACGGTGAAGCCAGAAGGGCTTCGAACATTTACGTTCGGCAATCAAGAAACCAATGACGATTATCCGACGGGACTTATGTTCCATGCAAGAGGAATCATCTTCACTTCGAGCCGGCATGCGGGCGAAGGCTTTAGCTTGCCGCTTCTCGGGCGTCATAACGTAGTCAACGCGCTTGCGGCGATGGCTGTAGCAGCCCATTTGGGAATCGGCGATGAAGCTATTCGCAGCGGGTTTGCCAATCTGAAGCTGTCGAGCATGCGGATCGAAGCCGTGGAGACCGCATTCGGGGTCACCGTGCTGAACGACGCTTATAATTCGAGCCCTACCGCGGTCAAGGCGGCATTGGACGTGCTTGGTGATATGAAAGGATACCACCGGCGAATTGCCGTTCTCGGGGACATGCTGGAACTTGGTCAGCGTGAAGAGGAATTCCATGCCGAGATTGGAGATTACCTATCACCGGACAACGCGGATCTTGTGTTCACCTTCGGCCCATTGTCCCTTCACACGGCTGTGAAAGCGAAAGACCGCTTTCCTGAAGGGACAGTGATTCCGTTTACGGATAAAGAAAAACTGATCGAAGCCTTGCTGGAGCGGGTAACGGAGAAGGATATCGTATTGGTGAAAGCCTCGCGCGGCATGAGGCTGGAACACGTGGTTGACGCCTTGAAGGCCCTGCCTGGCGGCAACAACGGAGTGAGGGGGTGAGCTGATGGACTTTCAATTGCTGTTGTTGACAATCGGTGTAGCGTTTGTGCTTGCGGTGATATCGGCTCCGCTGCTCATTCCGCTGCTGCGGCGGATGAAGTTCGGCCAGCAGGTTAGGAACGACGGTCCGCAGAGCCATTTGAAAAAAGCAGGAACGCCAACGATGGGCGGCGTTGTGATTTTGCTTGCTTTTACACTGACTTATATTAAATTTTCTCCTGTCGATACTGATTTCTATGTGATGATCGTAGCGACGCTCGGTTTCGGTTTGATCGGCTTTCTTGACGACTATATTAAGATCGTATTTCGCAGATCATTAGGACTCACGGCCAGGCAGAAGCTGTTTGGACAGCTTCTGTTTTCCGGCATTATGTGCTGGCTGCTGATCTCCAACGGCCATAGCACCGCGATAAGCGTTCCAGGTATGGATTGGTCCTTTGATTGGGGGCCGTGGTTCTATTATCCGTTTATCGTAGTCATGATGCTTGCGGTCACCAATGCGGTCAATTTTACCGATGGAGTGGACGGTCTGCTGTCCGGTGTCAGTGCGATTGCCTTTGGCGCTTATGCCATTGTGGCGATCCAGTCTACGTCGTTCGCGGCGGCATTCTGCGCAGCGGCGATGATCGGTGCGGTACTCGGTTTTCTGGTATTTAACGCTCACCCTGCTAAAGTGTTCATGGGAGATACAGGGTCTTTAGGAATCGGGGGCGCTATTGGCGCCATAGCGATCGTAACCAAGAGCGAGCTGCTGTTCCTCATTATTGGCGGGGTATTCGTCATAGAAATGTTATCCGTTGTGCTTCAGGTGGTTTCCTTCAAAACCAGAGGCAAGCGAATATTCAAAATGAGCCCGATCCATCACCATTATGAATTATCCGGGTGGTCGGAGTGGCGCGTCGTCTTTACATTTTGGACCGTGGGACTGATACTTGCGGGACTCGGACTTTATATCAACAAGGGGTTGTAACATATGAAGCAGCTAGAAGATTATCGGGATAAGCATATCGTCGTACTGGGATTGGCCAAGAGCGGGGTACAGGCAGCTAAAGTGCTGCATCAAGCCGGAGCCTCCGTCATTGTGAACGACAGAAAGGAAAGAGAACAGTGTCCTGAAGCTTCGGAGCTCGAGGCTTTGGGTATTTCTGTTATTTGCGGTGGACATCCCGATGATCTTATTCATCCCGGTGTAACGCTTCTTGTCAAAAATCCCGGAATTCCGTATTCCGCCCCGCCTGTTCAAAAGGCGCTGGAGCTTAAGATTCCTGTCGTGACCGAAGTTGAAATCGCCTATCACCTGTGTGAAGCACCGATCATCGGCATTACAGGCTCCAATGGCAAAACAACGACGACTACCTGGGTCGGCGAGCTGCTGGAAGACGCTGGTCTTTCCCCGATTGTAGCCGGAAATATCGGCACGCCTCTATCCGAGGCTGCAGCAGAAGCAACGGAAAACAATTGGATGGTCGTTGAGCTGAGCAGCTTTCAATTAAAAGGGACAGTGGAGTTCAGGCCGCGTATTGCCTGCCTTCTCAACATTGCGGAAACGCATCTTGATTACCATGGCGGGATGGATGATTATGTTGCATCCAAAGCCAAGCTGTTCGCCAATCAGACTGCAGATGATACCGCTGTGCTCAATTGGGATGATCCCGTGTGCAGAAACCTTGTTCCGTATATCAAGGCGCGCATCGTGCCTTTTTCGATGAGTGAGAGCCTTCGTGAAGGGGTTCACGTAATGCCGCCATATGTTGCCGGTACCCAGGACTCGGACGACGACGATCAGGGGCGTACGCTGATCTATACAGATGGCGAAGGGTTTACGCATGAGATCATCCGTGTGGAGAACATCGGACTGCCCGGAAGATTTAATGTAGGGAATGCATTGGCTGCTTGTGCGATAGCCATAGCGGCCGGCGTTGCCCCCGATAAGCTGGAAGGAGCTTTATCCAGCTTCCGCGGCGTTGAGCATCGCCTGGAATACGTTGCCGAACTGCAGGGCGTATCCTATTACAATAACTCGAAGGCAACCAATTCCAAGGCGACGCACATGGCATTGACTTCGTTCAAGGAGCCTATCGTATTAATCGCAGGCGGGCTTGACCGCGGGTCGGATTATGAGGAATTGATTCCTTCCTTGCAAGGACGGGTAAAAGCCGTCGTGCTTCTTGGCGAAACGAAGGAGAAAATCGCGAAGGCTGCAGCCAAAGCCGGATTAAAGGACATCTTCCTCGTCGATAATGGGAAGGACGCCGCCGCGACCTTGACCTCGGCTGTCCAGAAGGCTGCCGGGCTCGCAGAGAGCGGGGATATTGTTCTACTATCTCCCGCATGTGCGAGCTGGGACATGTTTCCTTCCTTCGAGGATCGAGGACGCATTTTTAAAGAGGCGGTGCATAACCTTTAAGTAGGGGGGTGGATAAGCCCCTACTAAGGATGTACGAGGTGGCCTTTCCATGAACAAGAACCGCCAGGCGCCCGATCTGTGGCTGCTGATCTGTATTTTGGCCCTGCTGGCCATCGGAATCGTCATGGTATACAGCGCAGGATCCGTCCTCGCATTTCATGACTATGGCGATAAGTTTTATTTTGTGAAGCGTCAGCTGTTTTTTGCCTGTTTGGGGCTTGCTGCCATGTACTTCACATCGAGGACCGACTATCGGGTTTGGAAGAAATACAGCAAGCTTGCATTGCTGGTCTGCTTTTTTATGCTGATTATCGTACTTATTCCAGGGATCGGCGTTGTTCGCGGCGGGGCCAGAAGCTGGCTCGGCATCAGCTCGTTCGGGATTCAACCCTCCGAGTTTATGAAGCTGGGCATGATTCTGTTTCTGTCACGCTGGCTCAGTAAGCAAGATTATGATATTACGTCTTTTACCAGGGGGCTTTTGCCGCCGCTTGGTTTAATCGGACTGGCATTCGGATTGATTATGCTGCAGCCTGATTTGGGTACGGGTGCCGTTATGCTCGGAGCTGCGATGATGATTGTTTTTACCGCAGGGGCACAGATGAAGCATCTGGGCTTTCTCGCATTAGGCGGGGTTGCGGGTTTCATTGGCTTGATTCTGACAGCCCCCTACCGGCTGAAGCGGATAACCGGGTTTCTCGATCCATGGTCCGATCCGCTTGGCGCAGGCTATCAGATCATCCAATCTCTCTATGCCATAGGGCCGGGCGGACTCGGCGGGCTCGGGCTTGGCATGAGTCGTCAGAAGTACGCTTATGTACCTGAGCCGCAGACTGATTTTATTTTCTCGATCTTGGCCGAAGAGCTTGGATTCATTGGCGGTTTGATTGTATTGCTCTTGTTCGCTGCCCTGGTCTGGCGGGGCATGAGGGTGGCCATGACGGTATCCGACGGCTTTGGAAGTCTGCTGGCTGTTGGGATCGTGGGCATGGTCGCCATACAGGTCGTTATCAATATCGGTGTCGTTATCGGTTTAATGCCGGTGACAGGGATTACGCTGCCGCTCATCAGTTACGGAGGCAGCTCACTGACGCTGATGCTGACGGCGCTGGGCATTCTATTAAATATTTCCCGTTATGCGAGGTGAAGGGTATGCGTGTCGTATTGACCGGCGGCGGAACGGGGGGGCATATTTACCCCGCCGTTGCCATTGCAAGACAATGTGAAAAGGAAGATCCGAAAACGGAGTTTTTATATATCGGAGGCAAGCGAGGACTCGAAAGCAAGCTGGTACCCCAGGAGAAGCTGCGGTTTGAGAGCATCGATATCACGGGGTTCCGGCGCAAGCTGTCTCTGGAGAACGTGAAGACGATCATGCGTTTTTTCAAAGGCGTGAAGCGATCGAAGGCCCTGTTGAAGGAATTTAAACCCGATGTCGTGATCGGTACCGGAGGTTATGTGTGCGGTCCGGTGGTTTATGCAGCGGCCAAGCTCGGAATACCAACCATGATTCATGAACAGAATGCGATTCCCGGCCTCACCAACCAGTTCCTCAGCCGCTATGCGGATACGGTGGCGGTCAGCTTTGAGGGATCGGAGTCTTCTTTTCCTAAAGCCAAAAGAACGGTATATACAGGAAATCCACGTGCGACAACGGTATTATCCGCCAATCGTGAACGTGGATTTGCTACGCTCGGCATTCCGGTGGACAGCCAGGTCGTACTGATCGTCGGCGGAAGCCGGGGTGCCAAGGCGATCAATAACGCGATGATCGGGATGGCGCCGTTCATACAGAAACTGCCGGGCGTGCATTTCGTGTTTGTTACGGGCGAAACTTATTTTGAGAACACGCGGGAATCCATTCTGTCCCAGCTCGGTACCATGCCGAATCAACTTCATATCGTGCCATACGTTCATAATATGCCGGAAGTGCTTGCGGCTACTTCGCTGATTGTAAACCGTGCGGGAGCTTCATTCCTGGCGGAGATTACATCCCTTGGCATTCCATCCGTACTTATCCCTTCACCTAACGTCACCAATAACCATCAGGAGGCGAATGCGAGGCAATTGGAGGAAGCGGGTGCGTCCAGCATGATTCTTGAAAAGGATTTGACGGCGGAATCGCTGTTCGCAAAGCTTGAGGAGATCATGACCAGTCGTACTTCCAGAGAGGCGATGTCCGCGGCTGCGAAAAAGCTCGGCAAACCGGATTCTGCTTCCATTATGGTTCAAGAAATCCGCCGGTTAACCGGCAAACGCTAAATCGGCTGGGCGATTGTCACACACCTATGGAGCCTGACATAAGATACTCTATAATCGTGACACACCCATGAGGCCGGCATTACTGACAGCGGCCATCTCTTCATTCAGTTGAAGGAATGGCCTTTTGGTTTTGAAAGTCAAGGGGAGGTTTATTTAAAATGCAGCAGTGGAAATCGCTACTATCAGAGGCCAATATCGGAACAGTGTTATGGAATGAACCGCTGGCAAAATATACGACGTGGAAAATAGGCGGACCAGCCGATTGCCTGATTATACCTGAGAACAAGGAACAGCTCAGGGAACTGGTCACCCTTCTCCATGCCCATCACATACCTTGGACACAATTGGGCCGCGGTTCAAACATGTTGGTTGCCGATAAAGGCATTCGGGGAGCGGTCATCAAGCTGGGCCAGGGATTTGAGGCACTTCATTTTGACGGAGAGACGGTAACTGCAGGCGGCAGTCTGTCTTTTGTCAAGCTCAGTGTTCTGGCCGGAAAAGAAGGATTATCCGGTCTTGAATTTGCCGGAGGCATTCCTGGATCGGTCGGAGGGGCCGTCTACATGAATGCAGGTGCCCATGGGTCTGATGTGTCACGCATATTCAAGTCCGCTGACATTGTACTGGAAACAGGGGAATTGGTTACGTATGCTGCGAAAGATATGGCGTTTGATTACCGACACTCCATTCTGCATGAACGAAAAGGGATTGTGACTGAAGCGGTATTTGGGCTCCGTCAAGGAGACCGCAAAGAAATTTCAGCTGTTATGGCCTCCTACAAGGACCGTCGCCGGCGTACACAGCCGCTCCAATCCGCAACGGCAGGCAGTGTTTTTCGCAACCCGCCCGGTGATCATGCCGCGAGGTTGATCGAGGCTGCCGGTCTTAAGGGCCTGCGGATCGGGGGCGCAGAAGTTTCTTTACAGCATGCCAATTTCATTGAGAATACCGGTCAAGCGACAGCAGAGGACGTGCTCGCTTTGATGGAACGTATTAAGGAAACCATCTCGGAAAAGAACGGAATTCATATGGTGCCTGAGGTGTACGTTCTGGGCGAGCGGTAAACTCGGAGGTGATACATTGGACAAATTGGTGATTGAGGGTGGAAGGCCCCTATCTGGAACCATTCGTATCCATGGAGCAAAAAATGCAGCTTTACCTATTCTAGCAGCCAGTCTTCTGGCAGAAGGGACTGTAAGATTAAGCAATGTCCCGCACCTGCTGGATATTGAAGTGATGCTCAGCATTCTCAGCCGTCTTGGCTCCAAATGCAAGCATGAGCTGGAGACGGTAACCGTGGATACCTCGTCTGCCAATTCGTTTCATGTCCCGGAAGATTTAATGAAGCAGATGCGATCCTCCATCTTTTTGATGGGACCTCTGCTGGCCCGTTTTGGTGAAGTGACGATCTATCAGCCGGGGGGCTGCGCGATCGGAGAACGCAAGATCGACCTCCATCTTCAGGGATTGCAGGCGCTTGGTGCGGAAATCGAGGAGAGTAACGATATGATCCATTGCAGGGCAAGCCGGCTGGTCGGAACGGATATTCATCTGGATTTTGCCAGCGTAGGGGCAACGGAGAATATCATGATGGCAGCAGCAACGGCGCTTGGCACAACGGTGCTCACCAATGCCGCGAGAGAGCCTGAAATTCAGGATCTTCAGCATTTCCTGAACAAGATGGGAGCGAACATTATCGGCGCAGGAACGGATACCATCACGATCCATGGCGTGGATCGCCTGGAGCCCTGCGAGTACGAGATCATACCCGACCGGATCGTAGCCGGCACCGTCATGATCGCAGCGGCCGTCACCCGCGGTAGTGTAACGCTTACAAAGACCAATCCATCTCATTTAACTTCCCTTATACATGTGCTAAAGCGCGCCGGTGTTCAAACCAGTATATGCAATGATATAATAAACATAAGCTGTATGAGCCGTCCTAAAGCGGTGGAACGTATCGTGACTTCACCGTATCCTTCGTTCCCGACTGATTTGCAATCTCAGGTCATGGTCTTGCTGTCCTTGGCGGACGGATTTAGCGTGATGAAAGAGACGGTATTCGAAGGACGATTCAAGCATGTGGAGGAACTCTCCCGTATGGGGGCGGACATTTCCACGGATCTGAACTACGCGTTTATACGCGGTGTTCAGAGAATTTATGGAGCTACGGTGGAGGCAACCGATCTTCGGGCTGGAGCGGCGCTCGTCATTGCCGGTTTGGCCGCGCAGGGAACGACCGTGGTGGAGCAAGTTCACCATATTGACCGCGGTTATGATCGTATTGAAAACATGTTCCAAGGTTTAGGCGCACGGATCTATCGTCAATCTCCGGTGCCAAAACCGCTTGATTTAGCCAATTGAGGTCCTGGGCTTCCCCTCCGAACAAGGAGGGGATAACAGGTCTTTATGGAGAGAGTGGATATGTCCAAGACACATATGCCTGTCCTGAAGCAGGACAAGCCCAAACCGAAAACAGCCAAAAAAATCATATGGATACTTTTGCTGCTGTTCGTAGCCCTGCTGACGATTCTGTTTTTCCGGTCGTCAGTCAGCCAAGTTACCGAGATTCATTTTACAGGCAATACGTTTAATAGCAATGAGCAGCTTATCAAGCAAAGCGGACTCCACATCGGGGACCAGTACTTTGGCGTTGAGCCGAAAGTTGTGCAGGAACGCCTGATGAAGCTCGGAACGATTAAGTCGGCTGAAGTGGTCAAAAACTTTCCGGGCGAAGTCAGCATCGTGGTGACGGAATATCCTACGGTGGCCTACGAGTTGGCCGACAGCGGGGAACTTCAAGCCATACTGGCCAGCGGCACCTCGGTTCCGGTTACAGCGAGCGGTATTGCCGTTGAGAAGCCTATTTTGACCAATTGGGATCCGGGCGACCCCAACAAGGCAGAACTTAGCGAATTGCTTGCGGAGATTTCGGGCAGCCTGACCTCCGATATCTCGGAAATCATGCCGTCACCGACGCTATCTTTTCCGGATCGGATCAAGATGTATACACGTTCCAAATTCGAAGTCATCACTTCGGTATCCTTGCTCCGTGACAAAGTAGAATATCTGAATCAGGTTACCGAAATGGAGCGGCCGGGTGTGATTACGATGCTGGAAGCAGATTCTTACGTGCCGTTTGTAGAAGAAGTTAAAGAAGACGCGGAAGAAGGGCAATAAGCCCCCTACTCAGAGATTGGAATAAATGGTACAATTGAAAGTATTGACAACTTGTTTCGGCTCTTCTTTTTTGAATGACTTTTACGGCCTGTTATAGCAAATGTTGGCAGTAAAAAAAATGTTGAAAAAAGAGGGAAAGACCAGTGAGTGTTGAATAAGTAGAAATGTATTCTTTATAATCAAATTAATTTGCTGAAAACAGGAGGTGCCAGGGCTTGAGCAACAATGACATCATTGTTAGTTTGGACATCGGTACATCCAAAGTTCGTGCTATTATTGGGGAAGTTAATAATGGAACCTTTAATATTATTGGAGTTGGATCTGCCGACTCGGAGGGAATTCGCAAAGGTGCAATTGTAGATATCGACCAGACCGTACAATCCATTCGCAGCGCTGTTGATCATGCGGAGCGTATGGTCGGTATTCAAATATCCGAAGTATATGTCGGCATTTCCGGAAATCATATCGGACTTCAATCCAGCCATGGAGTTGTGGCAGTATCGAACGAGGATCGCGAAATTGGTGAAGAGGACATCGACCGCGTGCTGAAAGCAGCGGAAGTCGTGGCGCTTCCTCCGGACCGTGAAATTATCGATGTGGTTGCTAAACAGTTTGTAGTTGACGGTTTGGAAGGAATCTCTGATCCGCGAGGAATGATCGGCGTAAGACTAGAAGTTGAAGCGACGATTATTACTGGCGCCAAAACGGCAATACATAATCTGTTACGTTGTGTGGAGAAATCAGGTCTGAAAGTGAAGGATCTGGTGTTGATTCCGCTTGGTGCCGGACAGTTGGCCTTGTCCAAGGATGAGAAGACGATGGGGTCGGTGCTGGTTGACGTCGGGGCGGGCTCAACCACGTTGGCTGTGTTCGAGGGAGGCAGCATTGCCGCAACTTCGACGCTTCCGGTTGGTGGAGATTTCGTTACGAATGATATTGCGTATGGTCTGCGAACGCTGACGGATCAGGCAGAGAAGGTTAAACTGAAATACGGATGCGCGCTGATCGAGAGTGCCGCACATGAAGTAACGTTTAAAGTGACAAGAATTGGAAGCAATGTGGACAAGGAGTTCACTCAGGAAGATCTGGCAGCTATCATTGAACCACGCGTTCAGGAAATTTTCCAATTGGTGAGCCAAGAAATTAAACGCTTGGGTTACAGTGAGCTTCCTGGTGGTTATATACTTACTGGGGGCACTATGTCCATGCCTGGTGTGCTGCAGGTGGCACAAAATGAGCTGGCGACTTCCGTACGGATTGCGGTTCCCGATTTCATCGGTGTTCGTGATCCGGGATACTGCAGCGGAGTCGGCATCCTCCATAATGCAATCCGGAACGTACGTGTACGCAATACAGGAGGAAGCAACAACAGCAGCGGAAACAGCAAGAAACCGGTGAACCGCGCTAAACAGCAAAATCCTGTCGCAGCAACTCAGGAGACCAGCCAGAAGCCGGGATTAATTGAACGTCTGAAAAAGATGTTCAGCGAGTTTATATAGCGGATTCATTCGACTGTGGACGTGCCATCCACGCACATTGAGGGGGAGATGGATTAGATGTTGGAATTTGATTTTGAAATGGACAGCTTAGCTCAAATAAAAGTAATCGGAGTAGGTGGCGGCGGAAGCAACGCTGTTAACCGAATGATAGAAAATGGTGTGCAGGGTGTTGAATTCATTACGGTCAATACGGATGCTCAGGCACTCCACCTTGCAAAATCCGAGCATAAACTGCAAATCGGGGACAAGCTCACTCGCGGTCTTGGAGCCGGCGCCAATCCTGACGTAGGCAAGAAGGCTGCGGAAGAATCCCGCGATTTGATCATGAACACGCTGAAGGGTGCCGATATGGTATTCGTTACGGCCGGTATGGGTGGCGGAACCGGAACGGGTGCTGCTCCTGTCATTGCTGAAATCGCCAAGGAATGCGGCGCACTGACCGTAGGCGTGGTGACTCGGCCATTTACCTTTGAGGGACGCAAGCGCTCTTCTCAGGCAGAGCTGGGCATTGAAGCACTGAAAGAGAAGGTTGATACGCTGATCGTCATCCCGAATGATCGACTTCTCGAGATTGTCGACAAGAAGACACCGATGCTTGAAGCGTTCCGTGAAGCGGACAACGTTCTCCGCCAAGCGGTTCAAGGTATTTCCGACTTGATCAAGGTACCGGGTCTGATCAACCTCGACTTTGCCGACGTGAAGACAATTATGACGGAACGAGGATCGGCGCTGATGGGCATCGGTATGGCGACCGGCGAGAACCGTGCATCCGAGGCGGCCCGCAAGGCCATCATGAGCCCGCTGCTGGAAACGTCCATCGAGGGCGCGCGCGGCGTCATTATGAATATTACCGGCGGAACCAACCTCTCCTTGTACGAGGTGAATGAAGCGGCTGAGATCGTAATCTCCGCTTCGGATCCGGAAGTGAACATGATCTTCGGTGCCATCATCGATGAAAGCATGAAGGATGAAATCAAGGTTACGGTTATCGCTACCGGCTTTGAGAGCAAGCCTTCACCAATCCCGCCGGGACGTCGTCCTGCAATGCCGCAAGGGGAACAACAGCAACAACAGCAGTCGGCAGCGGACAAGAGTAATGTAAATCTGAAGCCGTTTGGCAATCAGAACAGCAATGATCAGCTTGATATTCCTACTTTCCTTCGCAATCGTTCCCGCAATAATGATTAATAGCGGTAAGCCTGTGCTTCGTCATCATGATGAAGACAGGCTTATTTTTGTGTCTCAAGCTCGCCCTCTTCCTGTTATTTCATTTACAAGGCCAACAGCTGATGCTGTCACACTTTCACGAATAAAAGCCCAATGAGCAATTAGAGTGGATATTAAGGATATTCCCCGAACTTTCCTGCCAAGTAGAGATCCCGCCGACAGCGCTAAGAGGCTGCTCTGGGTACAGGTCTCTAAAAACTGCCCTTCATCGACAAAAAAAGTCTGTAATCCGCCCACAGGTTTAGACAGACTTTGAATTCTATTCTTCTTATACTAGTAACATCTCCCGTTGCCCAGAAAACAACAGAAGGATAACCGAAGTGATACTTCGACTAGGCAGGTGAACAACCTGGTTGTTTATATTGATCTCATATTTTTGGCAAACCTCGTCATTGACGGCATGTTGCTGGCTTTGACCGCGTGGATGCGCAGGATCAAGCCAAGGTGGTGGAGACTTGTATTATCCTCTGTGGTAGGCGCACTGTATGTCGTCATGATGTTTGTCCCGCAACTCTCATTTTTGTTTACTTTTCTCATCAAATTTGGACTTTCGTTGATCATGTTATGGATTGCTTTCGGCTTTGCAAGCTTACAGAGTTATCTGCGAAATTTGGGAGCATTTTATATGGTGAATTTTGCGGCGGCCGGAGGCATTATCGGTGTTCATTACTTGGTCCAAAATTCGGGAGAACTGTTTAGCGGGATATGGTATACGACATCGGGAGGGCTATCGTTTGAACTGAAGGTGGGATTCTGGTTTGCGTGCATTACCTTTTTTGTAGTTGTATTCGCATTTAAAGCCGTTCAGACCACGAAACGTAAAACCGAGACCCGGGAGGCCTTATTAGGAGAGGTGTCTGTATGGATCGGCAGCGCCAAAATATCCTGTGTGGGGCTGCTCGATACAGGTAACCAATTGAGTGATCCCTTAACCCGCACGCCGGTTATGGTGATGGAAGCAGCACTCTGGGAAGCCCACCTGCCTCAGGGATGGAGCAATCAGTTGATGGAGGGGGAACCGGACAAATTAATCATGGGGCTGGCGGCAGAGGAATTTGAATGGCAAGACCGTCTGCGGCTTGTTCCCTATCGCGGTGTCAACCGGGGGGCTGCTTTCATGCTTGCGTTAAAGCCCGACATGGTACGGATCGAGCTGGGAGGATTTGAATATTCGGCATCCAAGGTGTTAATTGGTCTTGATGGCGGGACGCTCTCGGGTGACAGGGCATACCGGGCCATTATCCATCCGGCATTGACGGAAGGAGAAGGCACGCCGAAAACGAATGCCGATTCAAACAAGCCGGTGTCCGATGGAAGCTGCAAATCCGAGGTGGACGCTTCACCGCTCAATGGGGGAACCGGTACGGAATCGGGTGCAGCCGCAGCCAAGAACGCAGGATGATAACCATGAAGCCATTTTCATAGTGTTCGAGTTTGCCATCCTTACGGCGGACTCATGAATAAGTCTTTGAAAACCTTTATGACTTTTTCCAGAGCATGCCGGACTAGAAGAATTGAAAATTACGTTATGAAGCCAGTTATCCCTACGGGAAAACGTTTAGGAGGATAAGAGATGCCCGTTAAATGGAGATTAGCATTGCAGCTGCAGTATTATCGCGTACTTTTTTTGCTAGGCCTGAAGAGTCAGGAAATCTACTATATCGGAGGAAGCGAGGCGCTCCCGCCGCCGCTTACGAAAGAGGAAGAGGAGTTCTTGCTCAAGAAGCTGCCTACCGGGGATGCAGCCACCCGTGCCATGCTTATCGAACGTAACCTGCGTCTGGTTGTTTACATTGCCCGCAAATTCGAGAACACCGGCATTAACATCGAGGATTTGGTATCGATTGGTGCCATCGGTTTGATTAAGGCGGTGAATACGTTTGACCCGGAGAAAAAAATCAAGCTGGCTACATACGCCTCGCGCTGTATTGAGAACGAAATTTTAATGTATTTGCGCCGGAATAACAAAACCCGCAGCGAGGTTTCTTTTGACGAACCGCTGAATATCGATTGGGACGGCAATGAATTGCTCCTATCCGACGTATTAGGTACTGAGAATGACACCATTTACCGTAATATCGAGGAGCAGGTCGACCGGAAGCTGCTGCAAAAAGCACTCGATAAATTAAGCGACCGGGAACGCATGATTATGGAGCTCCGTTTTGGTCTTCAGGACGGTGAGGAAAAGACGCAAAAAGACGTGGCAGATCTGCTTGGAATCTCACAATCCTACATTTCCCGATTGGAGAAGAGAATTATAAAGAGGCTCCGCAAAGAATTCAACAAGATGGTGTAACTGGAAATCGTAAGGAATAAAATAGCCCCCCTCGGAGATAATGTACAGTAATGTTTCTCCTTGGGAGGTTAGTCATCATGACGCGAAACAAAGTTGAAATTTGTGGTGTGGATACGTCAAAACTGCCTGTTCTGACGAATGTGGAAATGAGGGAACTGTTTCATAATCTGCAGCAGAACAATGAACGATCGGCTCGAGAAAAACTGGTGAACGGCAACCTGAGACTGGTGCTCAGCGTCATCCAAAGGTTTAACAATCGGGGAGAGTTTGTTGATGATCTGTTTCAGGTGGGCTGCATCGGATTGATGAAAGCCATCGACAATTTTGATTTATCGCAAAATGTTAAATTTTCCACTTATGCCGTACCGATGATTATCGGAGAAATACGTCGATACTTAAGGGACAATAACCCGATTCGCGTCTCCCGATCCCTGCGTGATATTGCTTACAAAGCACTTCAGGTCAGGGATCAGCTGACAAATGCGAACTCGCGTGAACCGACGATTTTTGAAATTTCCGAAGCGCTGAACGTGCCCAAGGAAGACGTTGTTTTTGCATTAGATGCTATTCAAGATCCCGTTTCGCTGTTTGAGCCGATTTATCATGACGGTGGCGATCCGATTTATGTGATGGATCAAATCAGTGATGATAAGAACAAGGATGTGTCCTGGATTGAGGAAATTGCGCTCCGGGAAGCGATGCACAAGCTCGGACAACGCGAGAAAATGATTTTATCCATGCGGTTTTATGAAGGCAAGACCCAGATGGAAGTTGCCGATGAAATCGGCATCTCCCAAGCTCAAGTGTCCCGCCTGGAGAAGTCAGCGATCAAGCAGATGCAGAAGCACGTCAAAACGTAAGAAGACCCAGCAATCAATCGAACAGATAACGATCCCGTTTATGGGATCGTTTTTTTAATTTTAGATAAGCTATTTTGCCTAAGCGGCTCATATATTGAACAGAGGGATACGGATTGAAGATGGATGGACGGACGGAAAACCTTCAAATACATCTAAGGTGTGATACTCATGATACCTGATAATCAAATGGTGGGGAAAAAGATGAAAATTTCCGATTTTCAAACGAAGGACGTTATTAACATCATTGATGGCAAGCGGCTCGGACAGATCAGCGATCTGGAGCTGGACTTGCGGCAGGGCCGGATCGAAGCGATTGTGGTGCCAAGTTACGGTAAATTTATGGGGCTGTTCGGCGGCGGGAGCGATTTGATCATTCCGTGGCGGAATATCGTCAAGATTGGCTCGGATGTCGTTCTTGTCAAAATGGAGGAATTGCGAAGAACGCCCGATGATCAGGAATCGGTGGAGTACCTGGATCGGCCGGACCGGCGATCCTTCTAAACAGACGGGTCCGGTTAATGTGTCTCCGGCGTGGGTTTTCTGTTACACTGGTCATAGAGGTGGGATGCGCATGGAACCGTTTGTTAGGCAAGATCAGCAGGCACCGAGTCTGTTTGTGCTCGAAAAATGGAGTGGGGGATCAGGAAGCGCCGGACTCACGGCCGGCTTCACAGGCAGGCATGGCGGCGTAAGCCGAGCCCCCTATGATAGTTTGAATTTAGCCTTTCATGTCGGAGACGAGCCGCGTGACATTGTAGAGAACCGGAAACGTACCGCTGCGGCATTGGGCTTTTCTCTGGAAGATTGGACCTGCGGTGAACAGGTCCATGATGTTCAGATTGGCGTGGTTCATGATAAGGACAGAGGCAGAGGGAGTTTGGACCGAGCCTCGGCTTTTCAAAATACGGATGGACTTGTAACCAATGTCCCCGGCGTTTTATTGACGTCTTTCTACGCGGACTGCGTGCCGCTTTATTTTTGGGATCCGGTTACGGGTGCTGTCGGTTTGGCACACGCTGGCTGGAAGGGGACCGTGGGAAGCATCGCCGAGAAAATGGTTGACAGGATGGTTGTGGAATACGGAAGCTTGCCTCAACACATTCACGCTGCGATTGGTCCATCCATAAGCGAGTGCTGCTACGAGGTGGATGATCGGGTCATGGATCGTGTCCGCAATATCGGAATCGAGGGATTCACATCCGAGAAAGTTACAAATTCAGCTTTTTATATCGACAAGGGACATGGGAAATACATGCTGAACTTGAAAGAAATAAACAGACACATTATGATTAAAGCAGGAATATTGGCGGAACATATCGAATGTACATCATGGTGTACAAGCTGCAATCATGATCTGTTCTTCTCTTATCGTAAAGATGGGGGGACAACGGGTCGTATGGCAAGTTGGATCGGGATGAGAAAGAGGTGAGTCGTCCCTTGAATTTGAAGGAACGTATCGATCAAGTGGAACAGCGAATCACGGAGGCTTGCGCAAGAAGCGGCAGGAACCGGAATGATGTAAATATCATTGCGGTTACTAAATATGTCTCCTTGGATATGACAGCTTCGGTACTGGATCGGGGACTGCAGCATATTGGCGAGAACCGCTGGCAGGATGCCCAGGCGAAATGGAACGCTTTTGGAAACCGCGGCACATGGCATTTCATCGGCCATCTTCAGACCAATAAGGTTCGGGATGTCATTGATAAATTTCAATATATTCATTCGCTCGACCGCTTGTCTCTGGCCCATGAGCTGGAGAAGAGGGCTGCTGCGCTGAACCTGCAGGTATCCGCCTTTATGCAGGTGAATATCTCGGGCGAGGAATCCAAGTATGGTTTACCTCCTGAGAAAGCAGCCGAGTTTTTGAAGGAAATCAACAGTCTTTCACACGTAAAGGTGACCGGACTCATGACCATGGCTCCATACGAATCGTCGGCGGAGCAGACCCGTCCTGTATTTCGTGGTTTAAGACAACTAAGAGATGAGCTGAACAAGCAGGCGCTTACGGCGGAGCCATTGACTGAATTGTCCATGGGCATGTCCAATGACTTTGAAGTAGCCATCGAGGAAGGGGCGACCTGGGTCCGTCTCGGCTCGATTTTAGTAGGGAAAGAGGAGGATTGACGATGGGCGTGATGAACCGGTTTATGAATTTCTTGGGACTGCAAGAGGAAGAAGAAGTTGTGGAACGCGAGGTCCTGTCCTCGCAGGAAGAGCCGGTGGAGGCAACGCCGTTTGATCATCGGAAGAACCAAAAAAGCGGCAATATCGTTAGCATTCATTCACAGAAGAACGTGAAGGTTGTATTAGTGGAGCCTCGTTCATATGATGAAGCACAGGAGATTGCAGATCATCTGCGGTCATTCCGAACGGTTGTGGTCAATCTGCAGCGTGTGAGGAATGATCAGGCGCTGCGCATTATCGATTTTCTCAGCGGAACCGTATATGCGCTTAGCGGCGGAATCTCGAAGGTGGGCGGAAACATTTTCCTATGCACGCCGGATACCGTGGAGATCCAAGGTTCGATCTCGGAGATTCTAGCAGACGAGCATGAATATAACAGAATGAGGTGATTTAGGCTTTGACCTACGAAATTTACAGTATCGTTGGAACGCTGTTCCAAATTTATTTTTACATGATCTTGGTCTATGTTTTAATGTCATGGCTTCCGAATGTACGAGAAAGCTTTGTGGGCGAGCTGCTCGGCAAGCTGGTAGAGCCCTATCTGGCGCCTTTCCGCCGGTTCATCCCGCCGATTATGGGCATGATCGACATTTCACCAATTGTTGCATTGTTTGTGCTGCAACTGGCACAGCGTGGCGTGTACGCAATTCTCGGATATTTCCTATAGCAGGTGAATGTGCGATGAAACTGGACATCTACGATCATTTTCACAAGGATGAACGGGAGTTTGTGGACCGGGCTGGGGAGTGGGTTGTCAATGCCGGACAATATCATGAAGCGAAGCTGACGGATTTTCTGGATCCTCGCCAGCGGTTCATTCTGGAATCGCTCGTGAATCGTCATCCGGATGTGCATGCCATGTTTGATGGTGGACATGCTGATGCAGAACGCGTCCGGGCGTGGATTGCTCCGGATTACCGAGCGCTTGAAGGCGAGGATTTCAAGATGAAGGTGCTCAGCATTTCTTCCGGAGATCAGAAGTTTCTGGAGCTGGAGCATGGCGACTACATGGGTTCGATTTTGGGTCTTGGCATTAAGAGATCGAAGATTGGTGACATCCATGTGCTCGCGGACGGCTGCCATGCGGTCGTTGCCGACGATATCAGCGCTTATCTCCATCTGAATCTCAGCCAGGTCCACCGGGTGCATGTGATGACGGAACTGCTGCCGCTGGACAAGCTGGAGGTTGCCCGCACAAATTTCGAAACGATGGATATTACGGTATCCTCCATGAGACTGGACGGAATCGCCAGCGATGCATACCGAATCAGCCGTACGAAAATCGTGGTGCCGATCAAGGCTGGCCGATGCCGCGTGAACTGGAAAGTGGAAGAGGACCCCTCAACGAATTTAAAAGAAGGCGATGTCGTTTCCATCCAAGGCTTTGGACGGTTTAAAGTTTTGGAGACAGGAAGCCTGACGAAAAAAGGGCGGTACCGTATCAAGGTTGGGAAATATGCCTGACCTTTGAAGGAATTGCCGTTTTTTTGTCGAATGAGTACAAGGTGTCATTCAAAATAACAATGGATTTACCGATAAATCGTAAATGACCGCTATTGTCTTCACGGACGGTTGGTTTGGCTAACACAGCGGATGAACCGTCCTGTAAGGCCCATATATTTAGGAGGTGCACACTATGCCATTGACGCCGCTTGATATACATAACAAGGAATTTGCTCGTCGAATTCGGGGTTATGATGAGGACGAGGTCAACGAGTTTTTGGATCAGATTATTAAAGATTATGAAAGTGTGATCCGGGAGAACAAAGAGTTGGGCAACCAGCTTATTGCGATGCAAGAAAGACTGGATCATTTTTCGAATATTGAGGAAACCTTGTCTAAGACCATCATTGTCGCTCAGGAGGCGGCGGATGAGCTGAAGAACAACGCGAAGAAGGAAGCTCAGCTGATCATTAAGGAATCCGAGAAGAATGCGGACCGGATCATTAACGATGCGCTCGGTAAATCCCGCAAGATCGCGCTTGAGGTTGAAGAACTGAAGAAGCAGGCTTCCATCTACCGAACCCGTTTCCGTTCCCTGGTTGAGGCGCAGCTGGAGCTGTTGAAACAAGAAGGCTGGGAGACGCTCGAAAACCGGGAACCGAGTCTTGAACCAAAAGAGGTATACTAGGCGGGTATCCGGTTGACTTTTTCCGTGAAAGAGTCTATAACTAATAACATATTGTTGATTCATACAACCATTCGTTGATGGGAATAGTACGCGAAGGATCTGTCCCTCAGAGAGCCGGCAATTGCTGAAAGCCCGGCGTTCAGACCAAGCAGAAGATCATCCCGGAGAAGTGAAGCTGAAGCGTTTAACCGCGTGCGTAAGCTGAACCGTCAGCCGAACGTTATATCGGACCTTGCCTATTATGAACAGGCATGGACATTGAGGTGTCGCTGGGGCAGACTTCCATATTTGAAGTCGGTCGTGCGAAATTAGGGTGGTATCGCGAGAACAGGTTCTCGTCCCTTGGGGGATGAGGCCTTTTTTTATTTTCACAGAACATTTACGAAGTGAAAGGAAGATCTGTATGAACAGAGTAGACGTCAAGGAGAAGGCGCGGGCAAGAGAGCTGCGCATCTTGAACAAATGGAACGAGGAGAACACGTTCAAGAAATCAATCGAGCTGCGGGCCGGCAAGCCGAATTATGTATTCTACGAAGGTCCGCCGACCGCTAACGGTGCGCCGCACATCGGTCACGTGCTTGGCCGCGTCATCAAGGATTTTGTGGGCCGTTATCAGACGATGAAGGGCTACCATGTCGTTCGGAAAGCGGGCTGGGATACGCACGGGCTTCCGGTTGAGCTTGGCGTAGAGAAGCAGCTTGGCATCTCCGGCAAGCAGGAGATCGAGAATTATGGCGTTGAAGCTTTTATCAAAAAATGCAAAGCCAGCGTATTTGAATATGAGCACAAGTGGCGCGAGCTGACCGAGGCGATTGCTTATTGGACCGATTTGGATCACCCGTACATCACGCTTGAGAACAACTATATCGAGAGTGTATGGAACATTTTGGCGACGATTCATGATAAAGGCCTTCTGTACCGCGGTCATCGCGTGAGCCCATACTGTCCTTGCTGTCAGACCACGCTCAGCTCCCACGAGGTGGCACAAGGATATGAGGATGTTAAAGACCTTAGCGCAACGGCAAAATTTAAGCTGCATGACAGCGGAGAGTATGTACTGGCATGGACAACGACGCCTTGGACGCTTCCATCCCACGTGGCACTGGCTGTAAATCCGGATATGGATTACGCCCGCGTCGAGCAGGAGGACGGCATCTATATCGTGGCGAAGAATCTGGTAGAGGATGTCATGAAGGGCGACTTTACCGTTCTGTCCACGCTGAAAGGTTCCGAGCTGGTCGGCAAGACTTACGATCCTCCGTTCCCGTATGTAAAAGCGGAAAAAGCGAATCTCATCGTCGGCGCATCCTTTGTTACCGATGCAAGCGGTACGGGGATTGTGCATATGGCTCCTGCGCACGGTGAAGACGACTACCGCGTATGCCGCGAGAATGGCATCAGCTTCGTGAGTGTCGTGAACGGCCAAGGCCGTTATACCGATGAAGTGACGGATTTTGCCGGACGCTTCGTGAAGGATTGCGATCTGGACATCGTGAAGGCATTGTCTGAAAAAGGACTTCTGTACAGCAAGGAGAAATACGAGCACAGCTATCCATTCTGCTGGCGCTGTAAATCCCCGCTGCTCTATTATGCGATGGAGAGCTGGTTTATCGAGACGACAGCGGTTAAGGATCAGTTGATCGCGAACAACAATGAGGTCACCTGGTATCCGGGCCATGTGCGCGAAGGCCGCTTCGGCAAGTTCCTTGAAGATCTGGTCGATTGGAATATTAGCCGAAACCGTTATTGGGGAACACCGCTTAACGTATGGGTCTGCGATTCTTGTGAAGGGCAATTCTCGCCGCACAGCATTGCGGAGCTTCGGTCTAACGCGGTAGGCGAGGTAGCGGAGGATCTGGAGCTGCATAAGCCTTACGTGGATGAAGTGAAAGTGAAATGCCCTCACTGTGAAGGCGGGGTCATGGAGCGGACCTCGGAAGTCATCGACGTATGGTTTGACAGCGGATCGATGCCGTATGCGCAATACCATTATCCATTCGAAGACAAGGAGAAATTCGAACAGCAGTATCCTGCCGACATGATCTGCGAAGGGATCGACCAGACCCGCGGATGGTTCTACAGCTTGCTTGCCGTATCGACTCTCTTCACGGGTAAAGCGCCTTATAAGGCGGTTATGGCCACAGGTCATATTCTTGATGAAAACGGGCAGAAGATGTCCAAATCCAAGGGCAACGTCATCGATCCTTGGGAAATCATCGAAGAGTACGGCACGGATGCGTTCCGTTGGGCACTGCTCGCTGACAGTGCACCATGGAACAGCAAGCGCTTTTCGAAAGGAATCGTCGGCGAAGCTAAATCCAAGGTTGTCGATACGCTGGTGAACACCCATGCGTTCCTGACATTGTATGCCGGCATCGATGGTTATGATCCGAAGGAGCATCACTTCCAGGGATCGAACCACAAGCTGGACCGCTGGATCCTGTCCCGACTGAACAGCTTGATTCAAGTGGTTGACAAGGGACTGGCCGTGAATGATTTCCTGAACGCGGCCAAAGCAATCGAAGCTTATGTGGATGAGCTGAGCAACTGGTATATCCGCCGTTCGCGCGACCGTTTCTGGGGCAGCGGACTCGGGGAAGATAAGCTGGCCGCATACGGGACGCTTACGCACGTGCTGCTGACTCTCTCCAAGCTGATGGCACCATTCACGCCGATGCTGTCCGAAGATATCTTCGTCAACTTGGGCGGCGGTGAGAGCGTGCATCTGGCCGACTTCCCGCAAGCCGACGAAGCGTTGATCGACAAGGCGCTCGAGCAGGACATGGAGACGGCTAGACAGATCGTAGAGCTTGCGCGCAACGTGCGCAACGAGACCGGGATTAAAACGCGCCAGCCGCTGTCCGAGCTCATCGTATCGATGGATCGCGAGTTTGATCTCGCGGGATATGAAGACATCATCAAGGATGAGATCAACGTCAAAGCGATTGAAGTGGAGACCAGCGACAGTGGTTTCGTTGATTTCATGCTGAAAATGAACCTAAAGGTTGCAGGCAAGAAATACGGTAAAAATATCGGCTTCCTGCAAGGGTTCTTGAAAGGCATGAGCAGCGACGAGACCCGCAAGGTGGTCCAAACGGGCGGCGTGAACGTGACATCGCCGGAAGGTGAAGAATTACAGATCACGTCCGAAGAGCTGCTGGTGGAGAAGAAGGCGAAGGAAGGCTTCGCGTCTGCTTCAGGTTATGGTTTAACCGTTGCGCTTAATACGGACATCACGCGGGAGCTCGAGCAGGAAGGCTGGGTTCGCGAAGTGGTGCGTGCCGTACAGGATACGCGGAAGAAGCTGGACCTGCCGATCGAGAAGCGGGTGAACTTGATTCTCGATACGGATGAAGAGCTTAAAGTTGCCATCACCGCATTTGAAGATGTGCTGCGCGAGAATGTCCTTGTGAACGATTTGCAATTTGGACAAAGCGAAGACATGGAGCGAGTTGAGCTTGGCGGCAAAACCATTGGCATCCACATCGCCTAAATTATAAATTGGTTTATAAAACACTGCCCTTATCTACAGGGGCAGTGTTTTTTTGTATTCATAAAACATATCGAATTTTTAAGGGCGTTCTCACAAACGAATGAGATGTTTCCAAGAGATGCATAATAATCAGCGAATGGATATGTAATGTTAAGCAGATTACGAGCATACAGGGTAATGTAGCTGCTCTGGGTCTATAATTTGAAGTCGATTAGTTTAGGCAAAGGGGGCGGTAGAAATGGCGGAGAAGCCGGATGCTGGGGTGCCAACGGAACAAAAAAAATCACTCGAGGAAGAGCGGGACCAATTGAGCGCCATACACCGCATGACCACGGACATAGCACAGCAGCTGGAGAAGGCTAGAATCGCGGAGTATACCCAGCTGCTGAACCGCCCCTGGAAGTTGATTTGGACTAATTTGCTGGCAGGGTCGGCCCGCGGTGTGGGAATCGCGATTGGCTTTACCTTTTTTGCGGCGACCATTATCTATGTCCTTCAGGCGCTCGGTGCGTTGAATTTGCCTATTATCGGCGACTACATTGCAGATATTGTCCGGATCGTGCAGCGTCAGCTTGAACTGACGTGAGTTATTTATATGAATATGTAATGCCCGGCAGCCGTTGAGATTTCATAATACGCTGCCGGTCTTAAACGCTTATTTAGCTGAAGGATTCATTATCATCATCAGGATCGCCATGGGGATCAAGCAGGTAACTTCCTTCGCCCCGGTTTAGGTAATCGACATATTGCGGGCTTCGTACGATAAACACCTCGGAGCCATCGATATTGGTTGCAACGAAATTTTCATACACTTCAACAAATCCTCCTTGATCATCGCCATTCTCGATATCCATCTCGTTATAGCTGTCAATTTCGTTGCCTTCCGCCAGCGCAGGGGAGTTGGAATTCCCCCAGCTTTCCACGATCTGCCAGGCGTCCTCGCCGTCAAACCCAGCATAATCGTGCTCATCCATACTGGATTTTCCAAAAGCGGGAGCAAGGACTTCCTCCTCAATCGGACGATCGCGGGAGACCCGTTCACGAGGCGTGTCGTTTACACAATATTGCGCATCCGGTAGAACCTCCAACCGCTCGTACGGAATCGGCTGGCCGCAGGTAAGACACACGCCGTAACGGCCATGATGAATCGCTTCAAGTGAAAAAATAACCCGCTGCAGCTCCTGATCCACCCTATCCTGAAGGGCAAGATCCTTTTCTCGTTCAAACATCTCACTTGCCAAGTCCCCGGGATGATTATCAATATGAGACAGCTCGCCGGTCATATCTCGCTCTGATTCCCCCAGCCCATGCTGGTCGTTATAAACCATGCGCCGTTCAAGCTCAACCTTTCGATCCATCAGCTTCTGTTGTAAATTATTGAGTTGCTCCTGAGTTAGATGCGACATGTCAGGCTCCTTTCATGGTCCGAAGTTGACCTTCTGGTTCATGTGTATAGAGTGCACCCATTGAGATGGTTTTACTGACGGAAAATGTTCTCGCCACTGGACAGGAATGGACGATTTCTGAGCCGCTGTGCTACAATAAGACGAGTTACGGACCGATCAGCGAGATGATCGCCTGATTGGAGAAGACAAGAACGGAGTGACATAAACAAGTGGTATATTATTTGATTGCATTTGTTTTATTTCTTATCGATCAGGGAACCAAATACTTGATTGCCACGAAGCTTGAGATGTATGAACAGATTCCTGTGATTGGAAACTTCTTCCTGATTACATCCAGTCGAAACCGTGGAGCCGCGTTTGGCATACTGCAGGATCAATTATGGTTCTTCATTATTGTGACGTTAATCGTTGTAGGCGGGATTGTCTGGTACCTGCGGAAGGTAACGAAGGAAGGACGTAAGCTGCTGCCTACCGCTCTTGCGCTTGTGCTTGGCGGGGCACTCGGAAACTTCATCGATCGCTTGTTGATGGGGGAGGTTGTCGATTTCCTGCAATTTAATTTTGGCAGCTACACATTCCCGATTTTTAATATTGCCGATTCTTGTATCGTCATCGGTGTGGGATTGATCATATTGGACACGCTTCTGGAAGGAAGACGGGAGAAGATAAAGACAACAAGTGAAGTTTCTGGCACAGAAGGGAATGAATAATGTTGCAAGACGGTATGGATACAGGTTCGGAATGGACAGGTGAAACGGGGCACGAATCGGAAGCTATCGAATGGTTGGTGGATGCCGAATCTGCCAAAACCCGTATAGATAAATACATAACGGAGAGCCTCGGTGAGGATGTCTCGCGCTCCCAGGTGCAGTTATGGATTACGGAGGGGCATGTTTTTGTGAATGAAGGTCCGGTTAAGTCCAATTATAAGGTGGGTCAGGGTGATCGTATCCTGCTGAAAATTCCCGAGCCATCGGCAGTTGAGATAATTCCGGAGGATATCCCGCTTGAGATCGCTTATGAAGATGCGGATGTCATTGTTGTGAATAAACCTCGAGGGATGGTGGTCCATCCGGCTCCGGGACATTCGTCAGGGACGCTTGTGAATGCGTTGATGTTTCACTGCAAAGACTTGTCGGGCATTAATGGAGAGCTTCGCCCCGGCATCGTCCATCGGATTGACAAGGATACGACCGGTTTGATCATGGCAGCGAAGAATGATAAAGCGCATGCTTCGCTTGCCGCCCAGCTGAAGGATCACAGCGTGAACCGCCGTTACTTGGCCTTGGTGCACGGCAACATCAATCATGATCAAGGCACCATTGACGCTCCTATCGGCCGTGACGCGCAGGATCGCAAACTGTACACCGTCACGGATCGGAACAGCAAACATGCGGTGACTCATTTTACCGTTGTGGAACGGTTCGGGGATTACAGTCTTCTCGAGCTGAAGCTGGAGACGGGACGTACGCATCAAATCCGCGTGCATATGAAGTATATCGGCCATCCTCTCGTAGGTGATCCTGTGTACGGCAAGAGCAAGGGGATCAAATTAAACGGTCAGGCGCTTCACGCCGCCATTTTGGGTTTTGTCCATCCCTCTACGGGTGAGTATATGGAGTTTTCGGCACCGATGCCGGATGATATGGAAGAGCTGTTGACGATTTTAAGGGGCCGCTAGCGGTCCCTTTTCGCATCTATATGTCTAGGGGTCTTCCGCAAATATTGGCGTAAGTATCGAAGCATAGGCTCCACTTTGTGGGGCTATTTCTCTTGCCATCCAAAGCAGGGATATGTTATAGTGACGATAACTTTAATGAAGGAGGTGAGCAGGATGAATATCGAGATGGTTAACAACCGTATTAGCCAGCTGCCTATAGCTATGGCTGGCATTGTTCATGCATTTCCTTACAACGGGAGAGGTCTGTCCAATTTTAATGATACGATTTGTACCATCGCGAGAAGTCACCTGCCTGCCTACACGGATTAAGCCTATTAAGGCTTACTATTCTTAAGGGTCTGCGGAGCTTGCTCTGTGGGCCCTTTTTGCGTTTGCAGTCCGGGTCTTCTCCTTAATTTATACGTTCTTCGAACAAGTTGACTTGTTCGCAGCATACAGGAGGAAACCTAGAATGAATATGATCAATGTACAGAAACTGACACAATACCACGGTGCTCATCTGGTACTGGACCAGATATCGTTTGAAATACAGGAAGGCGAGAAAGTCGCGCTTATCGGAAGGAACGGCAGCGGAAAGTCGACGCTGATGCGCCTGCTTGCGGGTCTGGAACAACCCAACGAAGGGCTGCTGGCCATCAAGAAGGGGGCGAAAATCGGATATTTGGAGCAAATCCCGAGCCATATGAATACCTGGACGGTGCAGGACGTACTGGCACAGGGGTTGCGTCACTTGAAGGATTACCGAGCGGAAATGACGGAGCTTGAGGGAAAAATGAGTGACCCGGACATCGCCGGAAATACAGAGCTGCTCGATCGAGTGCTGCGGAAATACTCAGCGCTTCAGGAACGGTTTGAAGCAGAGGGCGGCTATGAGCTTGAAGCGAGCATCGATAAAATCGCTACCGGGCTGCAAATACCCAAGAGTGAGTACGGATTGGCTTTTGGTTCGTTGTCGGGTGGAGAACAGACACGTGTCGTGCTGGCATCACAGCTGATTGTACAGCCGGATTTGCTGCTGCTGGATGAACCAACCAACCATCTGGATTTGGCTCGCACGGAATGGCTGGAGGAATTCTTGCGCGAATATCCGGGAACTTGTGTCATTATCTCTCACGACCGATATTTTCTGGACCGGGTTGTGTCCAAAACGATAGAGATTGAAGATGGCGAGGTGTTCACTGCTCATGGCGGCTATACCGCGTTCATGAAAGATAAAGAAGAGCGGATGCTGCAGCAGTTCGCCGAATATCAAGAGCAGCAAAAAGTAATCAAGAAGATGAAGGAATCCATCAAGCAGCTTGAAGAGTTCGGCCGGATTGGCGGCAATGAGAAGTTTTTCAAGCGCGCGGCCTCCATGAGACGGGCATTGGAGCGGATGGAGCGGGTCAAGCGACCCGTGCTGGAACGAAGACAGGCTGATTTTGAACTGAATCCTCAGGATCGTTCCGGCCGCCGCGTGGCATACTTTGAGCAGGTTGAGGTTTCCTTTGGGAATCAGGCGGTGCTGAGGGGGGCATCCGGCCTAATCGAATTCGGCGAGAAAATTGCGCTCATGGGCTCGAACGGCAGCGGGAAAACCACGCTTTTTAAAGTACTGCTGGGCGAGCTGACGCCCGATTCCGGTTCGCTAGAATGGGGGTCGCGGGTCGATGTCGGTTACTTGGCCCAGCAGGAGGAACCGGACAATCCGAAGGCAGCGGTGCTCCAATATTTCCGGGAGAAAGCCGGAGTTGAAGAGGGAGAAGCTCGAGGGATATTGGCAAGGTATCTGTTCTATGGCGCGGCCGTTTTCAGATCGGTGGGGCAGCTGTCCGGAGGGGAATGGACACGATTGAGACTTGCGCTGCTTATCCATCAGAAGCCGAACCTGCTGCTGCTGGATGAACCCACGAACCATCTGGATATTGCCTCCCGTGAAGCGTTGGAGGATGCATTGCAGGGTTACACGGGGACCGTTCTTGCCATTTCCCATGACCGTTATTTCGTGAATCAAGTGTCTCGCAAAGTATGGGATTTGAATCAAGGGAAGCTGACTGTCTATCATGGGAATTATGATGATTTCCGGGATAAGAAAAAACGGCTTGAAGCTGAATTACTGGCAATGGAGCTATCCGCGGGGAGAGAGGCTGTCCCCAAACAGAAAGCGGGGCAGCAGCCCCAAGCGAAGGATAGCCCTGCTCTGCTCGCCAAGAACGTAAATGCGGGTCGTTCTTCCGCCGGAAGGGCCAAATGGTTGGAGGAGGAAATTGCCCGTATTGAGACCCGCATTCGGCAGCTTGACGGCTGGCTTGAGTGTGAAGGGGGCGATTTACACAAGGATACGGATCTGTCGCTGCTCGAGCAGCGCTGGAACGACCGTGAGCTGTTATCCGCGAGTCGTGACGAGCTGCTTGCGGAATGGCTGGAGCTGACTTGAAGTACATTTCGTATATGAACATCATATGATTTACCAGCACCGACCAGCCGAAAAAGTACAAATCATTTGATATATAATGCATGGCTCAAGTTGTGATTTTCCTGCATATTTAGGATAAGTATGAAAGCTAGAGTAGGAGATGAATACAAATCATGAGCATGGATAAATATCAGGAAACGTACATTCAACAGAGCTTTGCCAACCGGATTGGCGGTGCTAATTATGGCAAAGATACAGCCATTTATAAATTCGAGAAGATCAAAAGAGCCAAGGCAGCGGCGAAGCAGGAGCATCCTGGCACGGAGCTGATCGATATGGGGGTTGGCGAGCCGGATGAGATGGCGGATGCAGGCATCGTGGCGAAGCTGGCAGAAGAAGCAGGGAAGCGGGAAAACCGCGGCTATGCGGATAACGGAATTCCGGAGTTCAAGGAAGCAGCTGTTCGCTACTTGAAGAATGTATTTGGCGTAGAAGGCATTGATGCCTCTACAGAAGTTCTGCACTCCATCGGTTCCAAGCCTGCATTGGCGATGCTGCCGTCCTGCTTCATTAATCCTGGGGACATCACCATCATGACGGTTCCCGGATATCCTGTACTCGGTACGCATACCAAGTATTTGGGCGGCGAAGTTTACAATGTGGAACTGAAAAAAGAAAACGGATTTCTGCCGGATCTCAGCTCCATCCCTGAGGACATTGCCCGCCGTGCCAAACTGCTATACCTGAACTATCCGAACAATCCGACGGGTGCAAGCGCAACGGTCGAGTTTTTCGCCGAGGTCGTTGAGTGGGCCCGCAAGTATGGCGTTGTTGTTGTCCATGACGCTCCCTATGCGGCACTGACTTACGATGGCTTGAAGCCGCTTAGCTTTCTCTCCGTTCCCGGCGCGAAGGATGTTGGCGTAGAGCTCCATTCTCTGTCCAAATCTTACAACATGACCGGATGGCGCATTGGTTTCATCGCCGGTAACCCGCTAGTGGTTAAAGCGTTTGGCGATGTGAAGGACAACAACGATTCAGGACAATTCATCGCCATTCAAAAGGCTGCCGCATACGGTCTGGACAACCCGCAAATTACGGAGAAGATCGCGGAGAAGTATTCCCGCCGCCACAATATGCTGGTGGACGTGTTGAACGAGCTTGGTTTTACAGCCGAGAAGCCGAAGGGCTCCTTCTTCCTCTACGTTGAAGCTCCAAAAGGCGTTAAAGGCGGGCGCCGTTTTGAATCGGGTGAGGATTTCTCCCAGTATCTGATTCGCGAGAAATTGATCTCCACCGTACCTTGGGATGATGCGGGACATTTCGTACGCTTCTCCGTTACCTTCATTGCTGACGGTGAAGAAGAAGAGAAACGCGTCATTTCCGAAATTCGCAGAAGACTTAGCGATGTTGAATTTGAATTTTAGTGACATGTTATAACTCCGCTTGGTTCACGACATCATTCGACTTGATTACGGTTGACATCTCCTGTAGGGTCTGTCATAATGAATTCAATCGAATAGCACCTTTAAATCAGTCCCGTGAGGCTGGCAAGGTAACGTGAACCGAGGTTCATTAAGAGAAGGCATAGTTCTGTCTGCGGATAGAAACTGCGCTTTCCACACTATCTCTATGAGATCAACTCCTTGTCCAGCCGGGCAAGGAGTTTTTTTGTGTGTAATGAACTCACGGATCGTCTGAACTACAAAGGGCTAATCAAACGTTTAGAAGGAGGACTTAAGGATGAGCAACGAACAGCATGTGATTATGGACGAGACGGCCATCCGCCGCGCCCTAACGAGAATTGCCCATGAAATATTGGAAAAGAATAAAGGGATTGAGGACTGCGTCTTAGTCGGCATCCGCACACGAGGCGTGTTCCTGGCTCAGAGAATCGCTGAGCGAATGAATGAGATTGAAGGCACGCCGATTCCATGGGGAGAGATCGATGTGACTTCCTACCGCGATGACCGAGACAGCAAAGAAGCCGCTGCAGAACGGGGAGCAGGAGCGAAGCTCAGCCTGGAACATCTGAACATTCATGACAAGAAGGTTATTTTGTTCGATGACGTGCTGTACACCGGACGGACGATTCGGGCTGCGATGGATGCCCTGATGGACTGTGGACGGCCTAGAATGATACAGCTGGCGGTTCTGGCAGACCGCGGACATCGCGAACTGCCGATCCGGCCGGATTATATCGGCAAGAACGTTCCTACCTCCAAACATGAGGAAATTACGGTTGCACTAACCGAAATCGACGGCAAGGATGAAGTGACCATTAGCCAAAGAGAGGAACGATAACCATGACGACAGCCATTTCATTGAAAGAACGTAGCCTCTTAGGTTTGAAGGATATTAGCAGAGAAGAGATTGGATCGATCCTGAGTCGGGCGTCCTATTGGGAAGCACAGTCCGAGAAAGTGGTCCCGGTACTTAAATCGAAATTTGCGGTTAATATGTTCTTCGAGAACAGCACCAGAACGAGATTTTCGTTTGAAATGGCTGAGAAAAGACTCGGCGCCGAGGTGATGAACTTTGCAGCGGCAGCCTCCAGCGTCGAGAAGGGCGAGTCCATCTACGATACCGTGAGGACACTGGAATCCATGGGGATCGATGCGGGCGTCATCCGGCTGAAACCTTCCGGAGTGCTGCAGGAGCTTGCCGAGCGGATCTCGATCCCGCTGGTCAATGCGGGGGACGGCAACAACGAACATCCTACCCAGGCGCTGCTGGATCTGTATACGATGAAAAAATGCTTCGGAGAGCTTAAAGGATTGACGGTATCCATTATCGGGGACATCAAGCATAGTCGGGTTGCACGATCAGACCTGTGGGCACTTCAGAAGTTCGGGGCTCACGTGCAATTCTGCGCACCGGAATCGATGCAGGCACCAGAGCTAGCCCAGCATGCACCCTATGTCTCGATGGAGAAGGCACTGAAGGCAGATGTGGTAATGATGCTGAGGGTTCAGCTGGAACGCCATAACGAAGGTGTATTCAAATCCAGCGCGGAATACCGGCAGCAGTATGGTTTGACGGAAGAACGGGCGGCCAAGCTGCCCGGGCATACGATGATTATGCACCCGGCACCGGTGAACCGGAACGTTGAAATCGATGATGCGGTCGTGGAAAGTTCCAAATCGATGATATTCAAGCAGATGGCAAACGGTGTGCCGATTCGCATGGCGGTTATGGAACGGGCGATGGGCTGATTCGGAATGCGAGATATGGTGTACAGGATAATGAATATTAATAATTATACACAAATATGAATTTTTATTATACAATATACAAAGAAGCGAACGGTGCTTCTACTGCGGAGGGGACCAAGATGCAAATGCAAGTGATAAAGAATGCCAAAGTGATCAATGAACAAGGACAGCTCGAAGATAAACATATCGTCATTGCAGACGGATTGATTCAGTTGGTTACGAGCGATCTCGCAGCTTTGCCGGAACTTGGCGATAACGTTCAGGACATCGATGCCGAGGGCAAACTGGTCACACCGGGATTCATTGATATGCATGTGCACTTGAGAGAGCCGGGTTATGAGCACAAGGAAACGATCGAGAGCGGCAGCCGCTCGGCAGTGAAAGGCGGATTTACAACCATCGCCTGCATGCCGAACACAAGACCGGTGACCGATTCGCCGGAAACCGTGAAGCTTGTGCTGGATAAGGCTAGGGAAGCGGGGCTGGCCAAGGTGCTGCCTTACGCAGCCATTACGAGAAACGAGCTGGGCCGCGAACTGACGGATTTTGAGGCCTTGAAGGCAGCAGGTGCGATCGGGTTTACGGATGACGGCGTTGGTGTGCAGAACGCACAGATGATGAAAGATGCCATGAACCAAGCAAAAGCGCTGGGCATGCCGGTCATTGCACACTGTGAGGATGACTCGCTGGTCAAAGGGGCCTGCGTGACTGAAGGCAAGTTCGCTCAGAAGCACGGTCTGAAAGGCATACCCAACGAGTCGGAAGCAATCCATGTCGGACGGGACATACTGCTCACAGAAGCCACCGGCGTACATTACCATGTATGCCATGTGAGCACAGAGCAGTCCGTGCGCTTGATCCGCCAGGCAAAAGCGATTGGCATCTCGGTAACGGCCGAGGTATGTCCGCACCATCTGGTTCTCTCTGACGAGGATATTCCCGGCCTGGATGCCAACTGGAAAATGAACCCGCCGCTGCGCACCCCGCGTGATGTGGAGGCTTGTATAGAAGGTCTGCTGGATGGAACGCTCGATATGATCGTAACGGATCATGCGCCGCACAGCGCGGAAGAGAAGGCGAAAGGCATGGAGCTAGCACCATTCGGTATTGTGGGATTCGAAACAGCATTCCCGCTGCTCTATACCAAGTTTGTTGCCACAGGAAAATGGGATCTAAGCTTGCTGGTGAAGCGAATGACAAGCGATCCGGCAAGAGTATTCGGTCTTGAATCTGGCGTGCTGGAAGCCGGTAGAGCCGCGGACCTGACGATGATTGATCTCGAAGCCGAGAAAGAAGTAAACCCGGAAGAGTTCGCAACGAAAGGCCGCAACACGCCGTTTACTGGCTGGAAGCTGAAAGGCTGGCCGGTGATGACTTGGGTGGATGGCGAAGTGAAATGGTCAGAAAAGAGCGGGTTCTAAGTAACACTTAGGCAATTGACTAATAAAATAAATTACACATAGATGACAGGAGTGATCGGGATGCAGGCAAGATTGTTACTGGAGGACGGAACGCTGTTCAGCGGAAAATCCTTCGGCGCGGATGCTGAAATGACCGGAGAGGTTGTTTTCAATACAGGGATTACAGGATATCAAGAGGTGCTGAGCGACCCGTCCTATTGTGGACAGATCGTGACCATGACGTACCCTTTGATCGGGAACTACGGCATCACGCGGGATGACTTTGAATCCATTCGGCCATTTGTCCACGGATTCGTTGTTCGTCGTCATGAGCCTGTTCCTAGTAACTGGCGTGCAGAGTATAGTGTTGACAGTTTATTAAAGGAATACGGTATTCCAGGGATCAGCGAGATCGATACGCGGATGCTGACCCGGATTATTCGTCACTACGGTACGATGAAAGGGATTCTAACCACTTCAAACAAACCGGTGGAAGAGCTCAAGGAAATGCTCGGCGATACAACGATCGCTGAACTCCGCAACCAGGTGGCAAAAACCTCCACGCCGCAAATGTTTACAAGTCCGGGCTCCAAAGAGCGGATCGTTCTGGTTGACTTCGGTGCAAAAAGCGGAATCCTGCGCGAACTGACTTCCCGCGGCTGCGATGTGATGGTCGTTCCGCATGACACGACGGCTGATGAAATCCGCAGACTTCACCCGGACGGCATTCAGTTGTCCAACGGCCCTGGGGACCCAAAAGACGTTCCGTACGCGGTCGACATGGTTAAAGGACTGCTTGGCGAATATCCGATCTTCGGTATCTGCCTTGGTCACCAATTGTTTGCTCTGGCAGCGGGCGCCGATACCGAGAAGCTGAAATTCGGCCACCGCGGCGGGAATCATCCGGTAAAAGAGCTTGCCAGCGGACGCTGCTACATCACTTCCCAAAATCATGGATATACCGTAAACGAAGAATCCGTCAAAGGGACGGATCTGGAAGTTACGCATATTAACAATAACGATAAAACGATCGAAGGCTTGAAGCACTCGAAATTCCCGGCCTTCTCCGTGCAATATCATCCTGAAGCTGCCCCTGGTCCGCACGACAGCAGCTATCTGTTCGATCAATTCCTTGAGATGATAAGAGACCATAAACAGAATGAAATCCGGAAACCGCGCCAGGCGGTTCTGGCCGCAGCCGTGAAAGGAGCTCATTAATATGCCTAAAAATGATACATTGAAAAAAATTCTCGTCATCGGCTCCGGTCCGATTGTTATCGGGCAAGCAGCGGAATTCGACTACGCTGGAACACAGGCTTGCCAAGCATTGAAAGAAGAAGGTATCGAGGTTGTGCTGATCAACAGCAACCCGGCGACCATCATGACCGACACAAACATGGCGGATAAAGTATATATTGAGCCGATTACGCTCGATTTCGTTACACAGATCATCCGTCAAGAGCGTCCGGACGGATTGCTCCCGACGCTTGGAGGGCAAACGGGCCTGAACATGGCAGTTGAGCTTGCACGCGCCGGCATTCTGGAGCAGGAGAATGTGAAGCTGCTCGGAACGCAGCTGGAGTCCATCGAGAAAGCCGAAGACCGCGATCTGTTCCGTGATTTGATGCGCGAACTCAATCAGCCCGTGCCGGAAAGCACGATCGTAACGACTCTGGAAGAAGCGCTTGATTTCGCGAATGAGATTGGTTATCCGGTGATTGTACGTCCGGCATACACGCTGGGAGGCACTGGCGGCGGTATTTGCGCAACCGAAGAGGAACTGCGTGAAACGGTCAGCTCCGGACTTCGCTATAGCCCGATCACGCAATGTTTGATCGAGAAGAGTATCGCGGGAATGAAGGAAGTCGAGTACGAGGTTATGCGCGACGCGAACGATAACTGCATCGTGGTATGTAACATGGAGAACTTTGATCCGGTCGGCGTTCATACCGGCGACAGTATCGTCGTGGCACCAAGCCAAACGCTGTCCGATCGCGAGTATCAAATGCTCAGATCCGCATCGCTGAAAATCATTCGTGCCCTGAACATCGAGGGCGGATGTAACGTGCAATTCGCGCTGGATCCAAACAGCTATCAATATTATGTCATCGAGGTAAATCCTCGCGTCAGCCGCTCTTCTGCCCTTGCTTCCAAGGCAACGGGTTACCCGATCGCGAAGATGGCAGCAAAAATCGCGATGGGTTACACCTTGGACGAGATCGTCAACCCGGTAACGGGACAGACCTATGCTTGCTTTGAGCCTACGCTGGACTATATCGTCAGCAAAATTCCACGCTGGCCATTCGACAAGTTCATCCATGCAAACCGGAAGCTGGGAACCCAGATGAAGGCAACCGGCGAAGTAATGGCGATTGGCCGTACTTTCGAAGAATCGATCCATAAAGCGGTTCGCTCTCTGGAGATCGGCGTACACCGCCTCTACTTGAAAGGCGCGAACGAGCTGAGTGATGAAGTGCTCCAGCAGCGTCTGATCAAAGCCGATGATGAGCGGATGTTCCTGATCGCGGAAGCGTTCCGCCGGGGGTATGGACTTCAACAGATTCAGGATCTGACGAAGATCGACTGGTGGTTCCTGGACAAAATCGAACGTCTGATTAAGTATGAAGATCACATTCGCAGCGAAGCGGCGCTGACCTACGAAACGCTGTACGAAGCGAAGCGACTCGGTTTTACGGATCGTGCCATAGCGGAGCTGCGCACGGAAGGCAATGCGAGCACGCACACAACCGAGGAGTCGATCGGTTTCCTGCGTCGCGAGCATGGATTGCGACCGGTTTACAAAATGGTCGATACTTGCGCCGCGGAGTTTGAAGCAACGACACCGTACTATTACTCGACGTACGAAACCGAGAATGAAGTGATCGAATCCGCCAAGGAGAAGGTCATCGTTCTGGGCTCAGGACCGATCCGGATCGGTCAAGGGATCGAGTTCGACTACTCCACGGTGCACGCTGTATGGGCGATCCAGAAGGCGGGATACGAGGCAGTTATCATTAACAACAACCCGGAGACGGTCTCCACTGACTTTAATACGTCGGACCGACTCTACTTCGAACCGCTCTTCCTAGAAGATGTCATGAACGTCATCGAGCAGGAGAAACCGATCGGTGTCATCGTACAGTTTGGCGGGCAGACAGCTATTAACCTCGCTGCGCCGCTCAGCAAGGCGGGTGTGAAGATTCTGGGTACCAGCTTGGAAAGCATTGACGAAGCCGAGGACCGTAAAAAATTCGAAGCGCTTCTATCCAGACTGGAGATTGCTCAACCGAAAGGAAAAACGGTGACTTCGGTTGATGATGCTGTAGAAACCGCGCAATCGCTGGGATATCCTGTTCTGGTAAGACCATCTTATGTACTCGGTGGACGTGCGATGGAGATTGTATACTCCGACAGCGAACTGCTGAGCTACATGAAAGAGGCGGTTAAGATCAACCCGGATCATCCGGTTCTGATCGACCGTTACATGATGGGTAAAGAAGTGGAAGTAGACGCGATCTGTGATGGCGAGACGGTGCTGATACCAGGCATCATGGAGCATGTTGAACGCGCAGGCGTTCACTCCGGTGACTCAATTGCGGTATATCCTCCTCAGTACTTGTCCCAGGATCTGAAAGACAAGATTGCGGAAATTACGATCAAGATTGCCAAAGAGCTGAATACACGCGGACTTGTTAATATCCAGTTCGTTATCTATAAAAATGAAGTGTACGTAATCGAAGTGAATCCGCGTTCTTCCCGAACGGTTCCGTTCCTGAGCAAGGTTACAGGCATCCCGATGGCCAACCTGGCAACACAGGCGATCATGGGCGGCAAGCTGAAGGATCTTGGGTATCAGGAAGGCATGTGGCCGGAAAGCGAACATGTATCCGTTAAAGTACCAGTGTTCTCCTTTGCTAAACTTCGCCGCGTTGAGCCTACCCTTGGACCGGAAATGAAGTCTACCGGTGAGGTTATGGGCCGAGACGTGAAGTATGCCAAAGCGTTGTACAAAGGTCTGATCGGTGCAGGCATGAAAATTCCTTCAACGGGAGCGATCATCGCTACCATCGCGGATAAAGATAAAGCCGAGGCTGCAGCACTGCTGAAAGGCTTCCATAAGCTTGGCTATAAAATCATCGCAACAGGCGGCACGGCAGCAGCATTGAAGGAAGCGGGCCTTGATGTGACCACCATTCATAAGCTGTCCGAGGGAACGCCGAACATTCTCGATATGATCCGCACAGGTGATGCGAACTTCGTCTTTAACACATTGACCAAAGGTAAAACGCCGCAGCGTGACGGATTCCGAATTCGCCGTGAAGCGGTAGAAAACGGTGTGGTTTGTATGACCTCGCTCGATACGGTTCGTGAGCTTCTGACGATGCTGGAGACCATCAACTTCTCCTCTGAAGCAATGCCGGTTATTTAATCGAGAAGGAGGAGTATAGATGAGCGCCAGCTACAATGAGATGGCGGGCCGCCTAATGGTGGCCCTGGATTACCCGGATGCCAAGCGGGCAAAAGCATTGGTGCAGCAGCTGGAGGGGATCCCGTGTTATATGAAGGTCGGCATGCAGCTGTTCTACGCGGCCGGTCCTGATTTTGTCAAGGAATTGAAAGCGCAAGGTTATTCCGTGTTTCTGGATGTGAAGATGCATGATATTCCGAACACGGTAAAAGGCGGAGCGGACAGCGTAACGCGGCTGGGTGTGGACATGTTTAATGTCCATGCCGGCGGCGGCGCACTCATGATGCAGGCGGCAAAAGCCGGGGCGGAGGCTGCAGTGGCGGACACCCCGGGTCTTGCCATGCCTACCATCATTGCGGTAACCCAGTTGACTAGTACTAGTCAGGATGTCATGAATAACGAAATCGGTATCCCGGGTTCGGTAGAAGATGCGGTCGTACGTTATGCGAAGCTGGCTCAGCAAGCGGGGCTGCATGGCGTCGTCGCTTCATCGCTTGAAGTGGGGGCCATAACATCCGCATGCGGACAAGCGTTTAAGACCGTTATACCAGGTATTCGTCCGGCCGGTGCGGATATCGGAGACCAGGCACGGGTCCTTACACCTGGGGAAGCCATCCGCAAGGGCAGTCATTATCTGGTTGTCGGCCGCCCGATTACGGAATCCCCGAACCCGAGACAAGCAGCAGAACAGATTATTGAGGAGATGATTCAAGCATGAGTACACTCGCGAAGATTCCACATCAGATCGCATCTTATTTGCTGAAGATTGAGGCCGTTTCCCTTAGGCCCCATCAGCCGTTTACATGGACGTCGGGAATGAAGTCCCCGATCTACTGTGATAATCGCCTGACGATGTCTTTTCCCGAGATTCGCGACTACATTGCTGAATCGTTCGCAGCCGTCATCCGGGAGCAATATCCGGAGGCCGAGGCCATAGCCGGAACGGCCACAGCCGGGATTCCGCATGCGTCCTTTGTATCCCAGAAGATGAATCTGCCAATGTCCTATATTCGGGACAAGGCAAAGGGTCATGGCAAGGAAAACCTGATCGAAGGCTTGATCAAGCCCGGTCAAAAGGTGGTTGTTATCGAGGATCTGATCTCCACGGGCGGCAGCTCTCTAAAAGCGGCGCAAGCGGTCAAGGATGCTGGAGCGGAGCCGCTGGCGGTATTGGCTATCTTCAGCTACCAGCTGGATAAAGCAGTGCAAGCCTTCGCCCAAGCTGGGATTCCGCTGCAGAGCTTGTCCAACTACGGAGCGCTGATTGAAGTTGCGCTATCCGAGAATCGGATTCAGGAACAGGATGTGGAGCTTCTTCAATCCTGGAGATCGAATCCTGCTTCCTTTGGGGTGTAAATAACTTATATAAGCTAGGATAATTTGGCTGTCGCCTTTGCGAGTTATCGCAGAGCGGCAGCTTTTTTATATTCTGGCCAAAGCTAATCCGCGGAGGGTGCCGGGTTGACAGCGGATGGCTGGATCGTTACATTAGGACTTGTACGCGGCTGCAGCCAGCTATCGGTGTCCTTATGCTGATATAGAAGGGATTTAGTCTAACAGATGAATGCAAAGAAAGAAGCAGTGCTTGAAGCCGGGAAGCGGTTGTTCATGGAGCAGGGGATTTTGCAGACGAGCATGGAGCAGATTGCCGAAGCGGTCCCCGTTTCCAAGATGACGATTTATAACTACTATCAGAGCAAAGAGGGCTTACTGGACCATGTGGTGGACCGGATGGTCGAGGAGCTCATGGCGCTGTACCGTGATATTATGGATCAGGCAAAAGATCCGCTTGAGGCGTTAACGGTCTTCTACAGGGATCAGGACAAATTTTCGGCGTTGGTATCCCAGAAATTTGTGGCAGATCTGGCCAAATTCCCGGAGCAGATGGACAAGCTGCTTCAATTCAACCAGAAATTCGTTGTTCCGGAATTCGAAATGCTGATCTTTAAAGGCCAGCAGCTTGGACAGATACGGAAAGACATATCTCCCCAGGTACTGGTTGCATTCCTGACTTTCATCAAGGAATTTACGGCACGGACCGAATGGTACCATGGTTTGGGAAGCCTGAATGCGGTCAGTGAACAGCTGATGACGATTCTATATCACGGAATTATCCAGAAGGAAGATCCGTCTAATCTAATATGAGTATAAGGACATTCCAGGGTATTTTGGCCCGGGAATGTTTTTTTATGAAATTTTACTGCTAAATCGTTTGAAGATGGGCTGATTTGGGTATATGTTCCTATAAATTTAGGGCCAGGACTTGGTAGAGGGGAAGGAGACGTCTCACCTATAATAGTAATGATAACCTCAGATATAAACACAAAACAGGCGGGACTGACCGTAAGGAGGAGAGATCTTTGGAAGTTACATCCAGGATCAAACTGACCGGCAAACAATTCTTTGTACTAACCGGCATCGTCGGTGCGCGGGCTGTCATTGGGTTAGAGGACCCTTTCCGCGGAACGCTGGCCGAAGAGATGCCTGTAGAAGTGGCCAAGATTGAGCAGGAGCTGCAGGAGAAAGGCTTGATCGATACGACGGATACTGAGCCGGTTCTTGTGCAGGAACTGCTGGAATACATAGAAGTATGCAGCCGTACCCTGTTAACGATACATATGAGGGTGTCCGGTTCCGACGAGGGCCTGAAGGAATGTTTCATTTATTACAGTTCAAGCCTGGTTGTAAAGGCCAATATTGAAAGCGGGCCTGACGGTGCGAGAGTCTATGTGCTGGAAGCGCTGGGAACCCCTTCGGAGGCTTGGCTTAAAATTATCAGTCACCTGCAGTTGGAGGATAGGAAGAACCGGGATACAGCTCCATTGGCTATGCCTAAAGGCTGGTTCCAGCAATGGATGAGTGCCGAACAAGGGGAGCAGGAGCCTCGGAAGTATTTGCTTGCACAAGGCTACCCGGAATCTGTCGTTTCCGCCTTGGCCGATAGCGTCAGCCATCCGGAGAGATATGCAACCTTCACAGCGTACTATTGTCCTGATCTGAACTGCAGAATACAGGGAATCGAACTGTTGAGAGGACAGCATTCCAACTGGTTGATTCGCAATGAAGGCGAACAGGATCAAATTTGGGGCGCTACAGTAACGGAAATTATTCGGGAGCTTGGCGCGGTAATAGAGCGAATTAAATGAGATAAGGGCAGCAGCTTGCACTCTCAAGTTATTACCATCTCGATCAACGACATGGAGGATTGTTAGATATGACTAAAATACGTGTGGTACCTGACATGCTGAACCAGCAAGGCGCAGCGGTATCTGATATTGCACGGGAAGTCCAGCAGCTTCAGGAGCGCATGCAGCAGCGTATCCAGAGTTTGTCCTGGGAGTCGCGTCATCGTGCCCAGGTCGAACAGCGCCTGGCCCAATGCAGGGCCGCCTGCCAGTCGGTGGTTAGCCGTCTGGAACAAAATCGAGGGCAGCTGGTGAAAAAGGCGGGTGATTTTTCGCAGACGGATCAATCGCTTGGCAGCAATCTCAACTTCGGCAAACAATCGGTTGCCCAGGTCAGTCCGCATCTGCTGCTTCAGGCGAGTCTGGCACAGAACGGAAACAAGAACACGCAGCCGCCCGTGACAGCAGCGGGGGTTGAATTCAATGCACTTGCGCCTTTTGGCGGAACGGCGGATCAATGGAAGAGTAATCCGCTAGCGGCCGCAGGGGTATTGTTCGGAACGGCAACGGCATCGGGTACGATGTATAAATACTGGGATATGTACCGGAACGGCTTTGGCGTGTGGCTTGAGAAAGACAAGCGCGGCAATATGCGAGCCAATGTGACGAACGGGATGCTGGCCAATATTCGCAAAAAATCCTATGCCGAATACAACTGGCGGAATCACCCCCGAATCCCGAAATACGTCCTACCCGGCGCGGCTGTTAAAGACTCGCTAAGCTGGAAGGGCGGTAAGCTTGGTTACGCAGGCATCGCCATGCAAACGGTGGGAAATCTGGTGACCAATATCAACGAGAACAAGAGCGGGGCAAAAATAGCCGGAGATGCTGTGGTTGATGTGGGGGTCGGTGTGGGTACAGTCGTAGCATCCGCTGCGGCTGGCGCTAAGGCAGGCGCGCTGATCGGGACAGCAGTGGGCGGTCCGATTGGCACCCTTGCGGGTGCGGCCATCGGCTTCGGCGTATCGGTGGGTGCTTCCTATGTTATGGACGGCATTAAGTTTACGGATTTTGACGAGGACGGGAAGAAAGATACCGTAACCGAAGGATTGAAAATGGGGGCGGAGAAGATAGGTTCAACGATTGCCGGATGGTTCAAATAAAGGGAGTGTCATTGATGAGCGCAAAGATTTCAGAGGAAGAACAGTTTCATTTTCGGCTCATCCCCGCCGAGCAGATACGGGGCGGCATCGTATGCTTTTTATTCATTATGCTGATCCCTGCGCTGGTCACGCTGGCAGCGCCGATGATGTCGGTATATATGTATGTGGCTGCGGCGGTGTGGGTGGTTATGCTGCTGTGGGGAATTGGCCTGAGTGCAAATCCATACCGCTCTGAGGTTGGTTTTGTGCTGTATTTGGGAATATACGGACTGGCTCTGGCGGTCACTTGTCAGATCGCTATCCTCAAAATGATGTATGACATGGCCGGAGTTGAATCGATTCTATATGGGCTTAGCTCGGCAGCGGTGATGCTTCTGCTTCTCCTTGTGTTTTATGTGCTGCATTTTAGAGCGCTGCAGCAAGGGACCTACCAGTCTATGGAGCGCAGTGGCAGCGTCGGTAAAGCGGGCAAAACGGCCTTACTGTTTGCTGCTATAGGTTATGCGGCATATTACGTCGTAGTGGCGATAACCGGCGATCTCGGCGGATTTGTAATGGGCATGGCGGCTTTTTCCGTGTTGTTGATTCTCGGTCTCTACATGGCCGTTGTTTTCATTCATCGGTATATGTTCATCCAGAACAACATGGATAAGCTAAAAGCTCATTATCCCGTACTGGGATTGCCGAAGGAGCAGCGAAACGCAGCGTTTCTGAATAAAATGAATCAGGGCCGTACGCCTGCGGCACCGCACCGGAAGAGCAAGAAAAGGAGAGGGTAGTTATGGCGCAGCAGCTGCTGCCGAACGGATCGATTGTCATTTTGAAAGAAGGCGAGAAGAAACTTGTGATCTATGGTCGAAAGCAAATTCTGGCGCTTGATCAGCCGCAAATGTTCGACTATTTGGCGTGTCTATATCCGGAAGGTTATGTCAGCCCGGAGTTTGCCTACGTCTTTAATCATGAGGATATCCAGGAGATTATATTTACCGGTTACCAGGACGAAGAGGAAGAACAGTTTCAGGCCGTACTGGCCGAGACGAAGCCTACATAACATGCGAGAAGATATCCATAAAGGGAGGAGTGAGGTAGAACCATGCCAGGACGCATAGAGGTATCCCTCGAGGAGCTGCGCCGCGCTGCGGCAGATATTCGAAGCGGGAGTGATTATGGCGGGGAATTGGTCGCCCGATTGTCCCAGGTCATTGAAACGTTGAATGCCGAATGGGAGGGCGTTTCCCAGCAGCGGTTTCGTACGGAGGCCGAGGAGACGAAGGCACAGCTGATGAATTTCATCCAGATGATGAATTCGATGGAGCAGGAGCTTATGAGCATTGCCGCCCGGTTTGCGGAGGCTGACGGCCAATAGGCGCAATTAACAAGGTGGGAATCAGTTGTATCCGTATCACGATGTGGTAAGGGTATGGCTGATTGTTTTTTATCGGGAGATCGTGAAGAAGTTTATTGATCTGTGTTTTTTTTGTGGAAGAATGGACATAATATGACAGCATTACATTATCATTCGGGTAAGGAGTCGCATAGGATGAATTGGGTATATTACGGAAAGCTGTATACAAGCAAATTTCAGGCAGGGTGCTTTGCTAAACGTTTGGAGCAGGATGGCTGGCTGTTCGGGTACCATGATCCGCGGATGGTGGAGGTTTACCGTTCCAAAAAGGGCCGCTACGGCGTGCGGTTTATGCCTTGAGGAAAATTCCATTAAAACAGTACTTGACTTGATGCAGGGTTATGGTGTATATTTATTCTTGTCGCTGTTTGATACAGCATTGACGCGGGGTGGAGCAGTTCGGTAGCTCGTCGGGCTCATAACCCGAAGGCCGCAGGTTCAAATCCTGCCCCCGCAACCAATTTTTAAACGATGTATGTATGACGTCCTTATGTTTATGTGTACATGTATGTTCAGGGCCCTTAGCTCAGTTGGTTAGAGCGGTCGGCTCATAACCGACTGGTCGGGGGTTCGAGTCCCTCAGGGCCCACTTTATCGAAAATCCTTGCGATGCAAGGGTTTTTTGCTGTTTATAGGGCTGTTTGGTTGCATGAAAAACTATGGTGAAGAAGGTGAAAAGCGGCAAACTAAGGTGTAAAAAAAAGCCTTAGACTGCTGCTTTTTTATTATACTAACGTTCTCCGTTAGGCTGCCGCGGTGGTTTTATTCTGCTAAAGTTCCTCGTTTGTTTAATCATTCAAACTTTCGTCGAGCCTTAGATGTCGTAATTCAATTTGCTCGGTTTAACTGTATTTATTAGCTACTAACGAATGAGCTGATTCCTAATGTGGACATTTGATTAAGGTATCATAAATTGACTGTGAAATAATATTGTGGAATCATAAAGTAGGGTGATGAAATGAAGAAGCTAATAAGTATAGAAAATACGGAATGCTCAACTGCTAATAGAGGAGGTAAGCGAGTAGGGGCAGGTCGCAAGCCAATAGGCACAACTCGAAAAATTTCATTAACTTTACCACAGGAATGCTGGGAAGAAATAGACCGTTATTGTCGCAAAGGGGATTATTCTGTTTCCGAAGTACTAAGATCCATTATAGAGGATAACCTTCATAATGCCGATCTCTTATGAATAAGTAGGTTGGAGGCTCATGTTATGATAGATAGCTATATAAACTTAGTTGATGGACGGCTTTATTACACAGTTTCAGGAAAAGGCGATCCTGTTGTTCTGATACATGGGAACTTTAATGATCATCAAATCTGGAATGAACAAGTTGACTCATTTTCTGCGCAGTATAAATTAATTCGATATGATCTACGGGGATATGGTTTTTCCAGCACACCAAACTCCCCCTTTTCCAATGTAAATGATTTAAAAGCGCTGATTGATTCCTTGAAACTTCAAAACGTTACTTTAGTGGGTTCTTCCATGGGTGGCGGCGTTGCTACAGACTTTACTCTCACTTATCCTCATCTAGTCAAAGCTCTTATATTAGTTTCACCCTCCATAAACGGTAATACTTATCCTTTGAAAATGATGTGGCAAGGAACAAAAAATTATATTAACCTTCGTTTGAAAGGCCGTAAGAAAGCTATTGACTCATTCATAACGAATCGTTTCTGGCAGTACTTCTTCCCTTCCATTAGAAAAGAAGAAGCTCGAACAAAAGTGATCAATAATGTCAGGAACCCTAACAACTTCTGTAGATTCTCTCCGAGCCTCTCAGTTGCTGTTAAACCTTATGCTTTCATTCGATTACATGAGATAAACATACCGACCCTTATTGTAATTTCTGATAATGATCATTCATTTAACACAGAGACTGCGGAAACTTTACATAAAATTATAGGACTATCATCAAAAATTATCATTAAAGACGGTGGCCATCTTCCATTTATCGAGATGCCATATGAATTCAATCAAGTAGTTCTTGATTTCCTGTCAAAAAGAACATGATTTTTTAAAGATGAAGGGTTAGATCTCTACTAGAGTTGACGAATCAGAAGTGCTGCAGTTACAGTGAGCGATGAGGTAAATGTGTCATCGTAAACGGCATGTTTTTGAAAAATGTATAAATCACCATTTAGAGGCAATACTCAAAATGAGTGATGCTTCTCCCTGTTGAACATTACTCGTCTCCACTTACTTATGAGAGTTAACGTGGGAAAGAACCCTGCTGGCTTTAGGCTGAGGGGGTTCTATTTTGCGTTCTGGTTTATAGTGGGGCCTGATAGGTCCACGACAGAGCCAGCGTCATGCCTGACAGGCTTTTTATTACTTCTTTTCTAATTTCTCGAATTTCTTTTTCACCTCATCTTTTTTATCGATATCTATTAAATTAATAATTTCAAAGATATCCTCTTTGTTTTTAATCTCATAATGCTCAGCATTTAATCTTAAATTTTTGGCGAGTTTCCTTGCAGAATCAAGATCATAATCCGCCGAAATGTATTCATCAATCGATCTTGTAATGTAATCGTGCGCAGTCTCCTTCTTATCACACGCTACCGTTAGAACCGATAGTAAGACCAATATAATCAAAAATATCCTCACAATGATTGCCGCCCTTTAATGTATTATTTTCCAGTCTATCAGACCCAGATGTTTATTTCTACATTCATTTCTTTAGGTCCTCATGACAAAAAGTCATCTGATATGACATCATATCGATTCTTTCTCAATGCAGAAGTGACGTTTGATTTCGACCCAAATGGAACATTCGACAAAACTAAAATCAAATTTACATAATTATACCCAATTAAGGTTCCTGAATACTATATACTCCAATAATATCCAAGTGTTACAATTGAAACAAAGTTAATGTGAATTAACTTTATAAATATCGGGAGGTGTTAGTATGGTTAAGATGGGGAAAAAATTTGTAATATTCTCTTCGATCATTGCAGCTGTTATGACTGTAGCAACACCAATATCTGCAAGTCCTATACAGACAGAATCTAAGATAACGCCTCAATATTGTAATCCATGTAAAGTAAAAGCAGGTTATTTGTACCCAAAAAGCCAGTATAGCAGAGACTATTTTACACCATTACATTACATTACTGTGGATGGGGTTGAGTACTTTTTTTGGTACATAGATGATGATAAATCTACAGCCACACACTGGTATACTGTTTGGAAAGAAGAATAAAATCGAAAACCCTTGCGATGCAAGGGTTTTTTGCTGTTTATAGGGCTGTTTAGCTGCATGAAAAACTATGGTGAAGAGGGACCGTTTCTATAAATCTTGGCGCCCAATTGAATTCAAGACTTGCGCTAGGACTAAAGAACAAGCGCCAATTATCAGCAAAATAAGTACCATGATAATAACAAACTTCTTTCCGTTCATCATTTTCACCTCGGAAGGATTATACCAAATATTCAACTCCCAGTGAAACAAGATCCAGGACTACCACACCTTTATTTCTACAGACGGGTGCAAGATACAGCAAGCAGGAGATTTACCTCTCCACTGTATCGGACAACTGATTTATTAGTAGCTGACATGCCGTTCCTCCTCTTATTCGTTTGTCTTGATTGGCATCGGTTTTAGATTTGCTGCTTCACAATTCCGGGAGATCGATGATTCGGTCAAGCGCGATTTGTAATCGGGGGCGACTTACGGTACATTTTAATGGAGTCGTAGGGGGACGCGCTTATTCATACGGCTGCTGCTGGTTTGGATGCAGCTCATTTTAGCATATAGGATGGGGGATGAAGGTGTCAGAGTGGGTATTAGATCAGTCCTGGGGACTTCCGGTGTTGCTCGCCTTCTTGGTAATCGTATTTGTATTTGAATCAAGGAAAGCCTTCAAGGCATATAAAGAAAAAAGACGGTTTGAATTGGGTTGGTCTCTGTTGTTTGCCCTGGTGGCTTTGCTGGCGATGATTGTCCTGGTGGCCTATTAAAAATACATAATCAAAAACAAGACCCCGCCAGAAGCTTCCGGCGGGGTCTTGTTTTTGATTAGCTGTTAAAGTTGTTACCTTTCGTCACCGTTCATTCATGACGGCCTCTGTAGCGGCCCAGGCTCTGCCTGCACGCATGGCCAGGAAGAAGCAGAGGATGAGAACGATGGACGCGGAGATATAAGGAAAGTTGATGTCCAAATCAAACAGATATCCTGCCACCAGCGGTCCCGCAATGTTTCCCAGACTGGTGTACGCCGAGTTCAGGCCGGCCACGTAGCCTTGCTGATCCTTCGCCAGCTTAGACATTTGCGTACCGATAGCGGGACGCAAGATGTCGATCGACAGGAATACCAAGAAGGTTACAAAGAATATGAGCCAGTATTTATGCACAAACAGGGTTAACAGGATACAGATTCCCGCGGTAAGCAAACTGAGCGTAATGACTCTTTTCTCACCGAAGCGGTTTAGGATCCAACCGAATATCGTCGCTTGGACGACGGCACCCGCAATCGACCCAAATGTGATGATCATGGCAATATCTTTAGGGGTGAAACCGAATTTATGATCCACAAACAGGCCGAACACCGTTTCATAATTGGCAAGCCCGAACGAGAGCACAAATACAATGATCAAACTTAGGAAGTAAGGCTCCTTGAAAGAACGCACCAGCTGAACGGCCAGGCTCTCCTTCTTCCGTCCCAGCACGGTCGGTGCTTCCTGCTTGGTTGACGATTCCGGGAGCAGCAGCAGCGTTACCAGCGCGGCAATACCACCCGCAACGGCAGCGGCGTAGAAAGGAACGCGAATGCCAAACTCTGCGATAAATCCTCCGATGCCCGGTCCGATGATGAAGCCTGTCGTAATCGCCGCATTAATGAATCCCATGCCTCTGGCGCGTTCCTCATTCGAAGTCACGTCGGCCGTGTAGGCCATAACTGCGGGCATTATGAGTGCAGCGCCGATACCGCCCAGCATTCTTGAGGCAAACAGGAGCAGCGGTGTGCTGGCAGCTCCGAACAACCATTCCGATATGGCAAACACCATCATGCCGGTGATGATGATTTTTTTACGGCCCATGGTGTCGGACAATCTTCCTGCAAGTGGGGAGAATAACAGCTGTGTTAATGAAAAGGCGGCAACGAGCATGCCTACCGTGCTTCCGCTAATATGCAGTTCCGTCATATAGGTTGGCATAATAGGTATGACGAGTCCAATCCCGGTGAAGACTAGAAATATATTGAACATGAGGAGCAGAATGGCTCCATTGTTTCGCATCAGTAATGACATGATGATTCCTCCAAAATAAACAACGATTTAATAAACATGATGAAATGATTGTAATACGGTATACAATATACTGAACGTTCGGTTTGTGATAGTCTATGAAAAAAAGTTGATATTTTTCATGATTTCTTTTCAATGCCATGCAGAAATACTTTGATGGCGGCATGATAAAGGGCAAGCGCATTTTCCACCTTCGTTATACGCGACATCTGGCTTAAGCCAACAATGAGGCTCTCAAAGATAACGGACAGCTGCTCCACATTATGATTCTCAAACTCCCCGCGATCCATCCCTTGCTGCAGCAATTTCTGGTTGAATTCCAAATGGCTCCTAATAATCTGAACGATTCTTTGTTCTACTTCTTCGCTGACATCGCCATTGTTGTTTATAAATTCATCAAGCGCCTTAGAGAAGGGGTGGTTCAGATCATCAAACACCAGTTGATCGGCTATTCCGTACAGCTTGTCAACGGTGGTGGTGTAATGCTGCTCTTTGCTGTTCCATTTCTGTTCCCACTCGAGGTCCCATTCCTCAACCAGATACAGAAACAGCCCTTCCTTGCTCTTGAAATGATAATAGATATTCCCTTTACTGCTGCCCGTGGCCTCAACGATTTCCTCAATTGACGTTGATTTGTAACCCTTCTGCATAAAAAGCGCCTTGGCGGCTTCAGCTATTCGTCGCTTGGTATCTTCGGTTTGTTGTTGTTTTTTATTCACGCATGCACCCCCTTATAAACCCTTGAAAGCTGTTCAAAATTTATATACTGAACGTTCGTTCTGTATCTTATCAAATGGACTTGATATATTCAAGAGGAAATTGACTCTGTATTTTTTCGGTCCAAGCGTCTTCCAAAAAGTAACCGTTACCATCAGAAGGCAGTCGGTTATTCTAGAACACTTGAGCGTAATTCAACCCGTTAATGGTTTACTTCAATGAATTTACGCGTTTTCTCATGATAGGAGAGCAGCTCCGAAACGGTCACGAACTCGTAGCCTCTCTTTTGCAGCTCCGGTAAAATCACTTTGAGAGCCTCTACCGTCTGTGTACTGCTTGGCACAAAGTCGTGCATCAGTACGATGTCTCCATTATGAGCATTATCCAGCACTTTTTTAACGATTCGGTTAACACCGGGTTTTCGCCAGTCGAGCGTATCTTGATGCCATGACCATAATACGGTCAGCATACCGAAATCCTTGCTCGTGCGGACAATTGCTTCATTATAGCTGCCTCCCGGTGGACGAAACAGAACGGTTCGAATGCCGGTTGCCTGGAAGATCGCATCTTGCGCCTGGTTTAACTCGCTCGTTAACTTGCTGACATTAATATTGTGAAAAGGAGGATGGGAGTAAGAGTGATTGCCGATCTCATGTCCTTCCTGCAGCTCACGCGCTACGATCTCGGGGTGTTTCTCCACCCGGCTGCCAACAACGAAGAAGGTGGCTTTTGCGTCATATTGCTTCAGCAGATCCAGAATTTGAACGGTGTTCCGCGCGTCCGGACCATCGTCAAAGGTAAGAGCAATTACTCTGTTGTGAGTGGGGACTTCCCATACAATCTCGCCGCGTTCCTCATAATAGCCCCTTCCTTTGGAAGCGGATGGCGCATGGTTGGCGTTGACAACATGATGATGGCAAAGGGAGATGGAGAGAGCGATCCATATGACGGTTGAGAGTTTTTTCATGGTGAGCGGTATCCTTTTCTCTGTTGTTCTAGTCTTCGCGTATGACAGTGGTAGCATATTTATCATTTGGTGATAACGGTAAAATTATTCTTTACGGAAAACGGAAGGATTCGAACGGATGAGTTAGAGGGAGGCTCGAAGCTCTCGGGAATAAGGCTTTGGATAGGGTGATGCGAAAAATTATGAGTTTCATATATTGACATCATATGGTTGGACATGGTATTATCAATTTTGTCGCTAAGACGATATGTGCACACCTAGATATCGGAATAAGATCGCAAAATATTGCGAATTCCACGCGTACCTTCGGTTATGTAAGTGAACGTGAACGACGCTAGGAACATGCGCGGATAAATATGCCGGGGTGGCGGAATTGGCAGACGCACAGGACTTAAAATCCTGCGGTAGGTGACTACCGTACGGGTTCGACCCCCGTCCTCGGCATTATAACAGCGTCTGGTAAGATGCAAAATAAGTCGGCCCCCGTATGGGTGCCGGCTTATTTTTTAAATCGACACAAGGTCAACTCATGATGCGTGTTGTTATTTGATTCAAATTGAACGGAAGATGTTGGTGTTCCGAAAATAGAAATCGCATTCTTTTATGATTCCATGCTGGCCTGTGTGAGGAGGAGAGAGGAGACATGCGGATGTTTAACAATGATTGGGACCTTATTCTGCAGGGAGAAATGGATAAACCTTATTTTCAAGCGTTGATGGAACGGGTGGACGAGGAGTACCGGCGCTGCACGGTGTATCCCCCTAAGGAAGATATATTTCGGGCTCTTCAGCAAACATCGTACCAATCGACGAAAGTCGTAATTTTGGGACAAGACCCTTATCACGGTCGTAGGCAGGCGCAGGGGCTGAGCTTTTCCGTCTCGCCCGGGGTTGCGGTTCCTCCATCTTTACGAAATATACATAAGGAGCTTGCTTCGGATCTGGGAATCTCGATTCCCAATCACGGTTCCTTGCAATCGTGGGCGGATCAAGGGGTACTGCTGCTTAACGCAGTGCTTACGGTTCGCGAAGGCGAGCCGAACTCACACAAAGGGATCGGGTGGGAGAAATTCACCGACACGGTCATTACGAAACTGAATGAACGCGATCAACCAATGGTTTTTATATTATGGGGAAGTTACGCACAGAAGAAAGGCTCCTTCATAGACCGAAGCCGGCATAAGGTGCTTGAGTCCAGTCATCCGAGTCCGTTTGCAGCGCATAAAGGATTCCTAGGTAGTCGTCCATTTTCAACATCTAATGCTTTTTTAATGCAAAAGGGTCTGGAACCCGTGAATTGGGACATCCCGAGCACGTTAGGCGATGGAGATGAATAATCCGCGAGAGGTGACCTTCATGAAACATTGGATTGGTCGTCATGTTGTCATTCAGCGTTTAGACGGGGCAAAAAGCACGGTTGAAGGTGTGTTGAAAGGATGGGATCCCGTTCAGGAAAAAGTGATTCTTGGCCCGGGTGAGCTTGTTATACCGTTTCGCGCCATTCACAGAATTATGCCGAGAAACGCATACCCGGCCTTGAACTCCATCGGTTATGTCGTGAACCATACCATTCAATTTGATAATGCCGTCTATTTTGGATCTTCCGTCATGATATGGAGGGGCAATCGACTGGTGTCATCACAGGCCATCCTGACTTCTCACGATGAGGATACCGTTACCCTGTCAAATGGCATGGTATTGCGTAAGGACGAGCATTATTTTGTGGTTCGGTCCCTGCGCGGCAATGCGTGATTCTTTAAATAAAGGATGTCCCCAGCAGCGATCGTGAAGTTGGCGGGGACATCCTTTTTTGTGCAGATGGAAATGTATGTCTTTCAGTAAGCCGAGTTCATTATGCGTCTTCTACTTTTTCGGCAAGGAACAGTTCGTAAATCCGTACCACGATAATTTTGATGATCATGTAAGCCGGAATGGCGAGCAGGATGCCCAGCAGCCCGAAGAAATCGCCGCCTACAAGGATGAGGACTATCGTGGTCAACGGGTGAATATCAAGCTGCTTCCCGTAGATGACCGGTGTCAGAATATTATCTTGGATCTGCTGAGCGATGACAATAACGACAACGGACCATATCGCAATGGAAGGAGATTCGATAAATCCGATAATGACGGCGGGAATGGTCGCCAGCAGCGCTCCGATATACGGGATGAAATTCAAGAAGAAGGAAATCACTGTCAAGAGCAAGGAATAGGGCAGCCCGATGATCAGAAATCCGATATAAATCATAATGCTAAGGATAAGATTCAGGATCACTTTGCCGATAATAAAATTGCTGAGTGCCGTATCGATCTCACCCAGCACCTCCTGGCCATCGCGGCGATATCGTCTTGGCAGAACACTGAGCAGCCTGGGCGGAAGCTTGCCGCCTTCCTTCAGCATGTAGTACAGAATGATCGGAATCGTAGCAATAATAACGACAACGCTCGATACAACGGTAATCAGGTTGTTGATGGAGTTGCTGATCCAGGTAATGATCCGATTCATATACTCCGTCAGTGAGGTGGACAGCTCGGATTCCGTTGGTATATAGCGTGACCAGAATCGATTCTGCTGCAGCTGGTCAATCTGTTCCTGCACGCCCTCTACCAGAAATGGGGTATTGCTGATAAAGTTTTCGATCTGTTCGCGCAGAGTCGGCCACACCACAATGCCGAAGATGGCGCAGAGACCGGCAAATACGAAATACAGCATCAGGACGCCAATGGATCGTTTGATTTTGCGACGCTCCAGGTAGTCCACGATCGGCCTGAGCAAATAATAGAAGAAGCCGGCCATCGCGACGGGAACGATCAGCATATTGAACATGGAGACGATTGGCCGGAACAAAAAGCTGATTTCGGAACCGAGATAAATGATCAAGAGCAGTGCGATTATGCCAAAGCATGTCCTGAAATATTTGCTCTGCATCATGGGCAATCCCTCCATACAACGATTAGTAAATACATAGGTACTATGTAACATTTGTATTTAACCAATTGGAGGGATTTGAAATCACCAGTTTATGTTATCAGTTTCGTATGGTGACCCGGGTATGGATGGGCACGAGGGAAGCCAGCTCCGTCACATCCTCGTTGTACATCCGAATACATCCAAGGGAAACGGGGCGGCCGATGGATGAAGGGTCGTTCGTGCCATGGATGCCGTAATGGGGTTTGGACAACCCTAACCAATAGGCTCCGAACGGTCCCCCGGGATTCGGCTGCTTGTTGATGATGGTGTAATTGCCTGGCGGCGTCTGCGTAGCCATTTTGCCGATGGCAACCGGGAACGTACGTACCACGATGTTGCCATCCAGCAGGTGCAGCTGATAATCGGATAAATCGACAATAATGCGGTATTGGGGCATTGTAAACCCTCTCCTTCCTGATTCATGCTATGAACCAGGGGGAATGCAGGACCCTAAATTAACCTAAAATAGGCAAATTACACCTTCATAACTTGGTAGAAATTTCATCCAATGATGACGGTCGGCCGATGTTATATTTAATATGCTACGCAGTAACAACGTTTGCATCAGGAAGGGGAAACCGATGTCTCCTGCTAGGTTTTATCACAAATATATCAAAAATAATATGTTTACCAAGATGCTGCTGTTAATCTCCCTGATTGCGGTGGTTACCATTGTCACCTTATCTTTTCTTATGTATTATTTCTTGTTTCAATCAGCCGTTCGCAGTGAATTGGACATTCAGCGAAGCGCGGTTGAGCGGGTGGAACGGCACGTGAATCAAAAATATGAGAATGCGCAGTCTTATGTGAATGAACTGTATCGCAACACCTCTCTAGGCATTGACACTTCCTATTTCCTCATGAACTCGTTTAATGAGTACATGGCCAAGCGAATGAACCGGATTGCGGGCGGCGGGCAGTCCAATTCAGACAGCGTGGTCGCTTACTTTAAGCAGAGGCTGGACGATGATCCGGATATCGAGAATATTATGCTGTACAGTGCCGAAAAGCAGTATGTGTATGTTTACAAGCAGGGCAGCATGACGAGGCTCTATCAGGCGAATGCCACGCACTCTTACATCCCCGACGTGATGGCGCTTGAAAGCCAGAGTGTCACATTGCCGAATCTATGGGTGCGTAAGCTGGCCGGAGACGTGACCCTACCGTTATTTTCGATTCGGAGCCCGATTAATGATATGGCCACCTACAAGAATCTGGGGCAGCTGGTTATTTTATATCGAACGGAAGCACTGGATGTCGTCCTGAACAGTGGCAAAGATCATTTGAAGGGATCCGTAATGGTTTTATCCGGCGATGGCCGCGTGATGTTTGATTCCTCTGGCAAATATTACGGCGAGAAATATCCTTATGCCGACCGGCTGCTGAATTCCAAAGAAACCGTGAACCTCGACGAAGAATCGTATATTACAACGGCAGCGCACAATCAGGCAGGTTATACGGTGGTTGGCATTACGCCTAAACGTGAGATTGCTGAATCTTTCCATGGCGTGCAGAGCACCATCATGATTGCTGCCCTGCTGTGCATCGTGATTGCTGTGTCCATTCCTTCGCTGATGATCGTGAATTACTCCAAGCGGACAGATAACATTATCCGTTTTATGCGTAAGGTTGAGAAGGGAGAGTTCGTGGCGCGGATGCAGGATACCAAGGATGATCAGCTGGGGCAAATTGCGGGCAGCTTTAATGAAATGCTGGACGAGCTTTCCCGGTATATCGACAAGGTGTACAAGGCGGAAATTAACCAGAAGAACGCGGAGCTGTCTGCATTGCAAGCCAGAATTAATCCGCATTTCCTTTATAATACGCTCGAAGTGATTCGAATGAGAGCTCTCTCGCAAGGGGCGCAGGATGTTGGCGATATGATCTACAGCTTATCGATGCTGTTCAAGAATATCGTTCAGCACAAGTCCCACTATACGCTGAAGGATGAGCTGGAGGCGTGCAGGCTCTATCTGGAACTGTTTCGCATTCGCTATAAGGACAAGTATATTTACAAAATGAACTGTGAGGAACAAATCAAGCATGTGCCGATGATGAAAATGTCACTGCAGCCACTGATTGAGAATTACATCGTTCATGGGCTGCGCAGCGACCAGGATGATAACTGGCTGACGATAAACGCGGCACAGCAGGATGGTGATGTCATTATCGAGATCAAGGATAACGGGAAAGGGATCGAGCCGGAGCAGCTTGAGGAGATCAAATCCCGGCTGGAGATGGCCGAGTCGAGTGAAGAATCGTTTGGTTTGCGGAGTGTGAATGAGCGGTTAAAGCTGACGTTTGGAAGTTCGTACGGAATGGACATCCAGAGTGAGCCGGGTAACGGTACGACGGTGACAGTCAAATTTCCGGTGGCAGAAGGGAAGCTGAATAACGATGTATAAAGTGTTTATCGTGGACGATGAGCCGTTCATTATAGAGGGATTATATGACGTCGTGGATTGGTCGAAGTATGGCATCGAGGTGGTCGGTCATGCGGAGAATGGGCGCAAGGCGCTGGAGAAGATGGCGGTCATTCCGGTTGATATTCTCATTACGGATATATCGATGCCTGTCATGACGGGACTTGAATTGATTGAGGGCGCGCGTAAATTAAACCGTAATCTGAAGGTGATCATCCTGAGCGGTTTCGACGATTTTGCTTATTTGAAGGAAGGCATGCGTCTGGGGATCGAGAACTATTTGCTCAAGCCGATCAATCTGAAAGAGCTGGAAGAAACGATTGCCAGCACAACGGATAAAATGAACAAATCCAGAAGGGAAATGAGACTGGACGAGTACGACATTAACATTTTGCGGAGCAATATCCTGTATCGCTGGATCACGGACCGGATTGAGCCGGAGGAGCTGGAGGAGCGGGCGACCCTTCTGGGGCTGAATCTGAATTTGCCTTACGTCATGGCGTCTATCCTGAGAGCGGATTTCACGCCGCTGGAGAGCTGTCTGTATCAATTAATGGACCAGGAGCCGGGTGTGCTGTATTTCCGGGATAACGACGGCGATCACGTGGTGATTTTTATGATGAAAGATCCGGACACGGAAAAAGCGAGAGCCATCCGGCTCCTGCAGCAGGTGCGCGAGTATTGCTATGAAGAAGAGTTGTCCATCTCGCTTGGCAGCGTGGAAAGCCTTGGCGGTAATTATAAGGACAGTTATCTTCACGCCAAGGAGGCACAGGAATACTATCTCGTTCTGGAGCAGCCCTCCTATGTGGATTATGTGGATGTTCAAGCCAAGAAGGGAGAAGCGGCGGAATCCTATTCCGTACAGTGGCCCGAATATGCCAAAGGCATCGCCGGAAGGGACAAACAGGTGCTGTTTGACTTGATTGACAGTGATTTTGATCGGCTTCGCCATTCGCAGGGGATGATCCCAACGACTCTCAAGAGCATCGCGGTCGAGATGGTCATTCGACTGAAGCTGGAGCTGAACGATATCCAATACACGGCTGCCCCTGATTTTGTGAAAAATACAATGACCGATATTATGGATTCCGTATCGATCGACGATCTGATTACGGCCGTGAAGGAAGGGGTTGGCGGACTGGTCGATTCGCTCAACAATGACGTGAAGAGCCCTGTCATCCAGCAGATTCTGCATCATATCCAGCATCATTATAACGAGGATTTGTCACTGAAGGCGTTAGGCGCCCAATATCATATTCATCCCGTCTACCTGGGGCATCTGTTCCATAAAGAGACAGGTGAGAACTTTACGGAGTATATTAACCGATACCGGATTGAACGAGCCAAGGAACTGCTCCGAAACACTTCGACGAAAGTGCAGGATATCGCAAAAAATGTAGGTTATTGGGAAACCGGTTATTTCTATAAACAGTTCAAAAAATTCGTCGGCGTATCGCCGAGGGATTTTCGAGGAATGCTCTGATTAATTTAATCAGAGTTTTTTTCTTTATTTTCACCATAATACCTTTAATTTTTCGCCTATGTGAAACTGCTTTCATGGGATAACCTTATAAGTGTAGAGACACAAAGGATTCAAAAGGGAGGATAAACATGAGTAAATCGAAAAAGAAATGGCTCCTGCCGCTAACGCTGCTATTGTCTGCATCCATGCTGTTGTCGGCATGCGGAGGCAACAAAGAAGAGAGTGCAGGAAACGGTGGGGGAACTGCCGAGAAACCGGTTGAGCTGATCTGGTACACCATCGGAACACCTCAAAAGGATGTTGACAAGGTAGAGGAAGAAATCAATAAATACACTGCTGAGAAGATTGGTGTAACCGTTGACATGAAAATGATCGACTTCGGTGATTACAACCAGAAGATGCAAGTCATGGCAGCATCCGGCGAACCGATGGATATCCTGTTCACCAGCTCCTGGGCGTTTGACTATGTGCAAAATGCACGTAAAGGCGCATTCATGGAATTGGACGAGCTGATCGAAAGCCATGGAAAAGGCATTAAAGACGCCATTGACCCTGCGTTCCTGGAAGGTTCCAAGGTTGATGGTCACAACTATGCAATTCCGGCAAACAAAGAGCTTCCTGCTCAAGAAGCATGGCGCTTTAACAAAACGCTGCTTGATAAATACAACCTCGATATTTCGAACGTGAGATCGATGGAAAGCTTGGAGCCACTGCTGAAAACGATTAAGGAAAAAGAACCGAATGTCGTTCCTTTGGCTATCAGCAAAGACTTCGGACCATTGCTTCCGTTTGACTACATCATCGAAAAAATGCCAATGGCCGTTTACCTGGATGACAAGGAAGAGTTGAAAGTTGTGAACTTCCTCGAAATGCCGGAAACGATGGACATGCTTAAATTGATGAACAAGTACTACAAAGCGGGATACATTTCCCCGGAAGCAGCGACAACAACTTCGACGCAGGATTTGATGACATCCGGCAACTGGTTCGCGGATCGTGCGGCAACGCAGCCGTTCGCAGACAATCTGTGGAGCCAAAGCTACGGCTATCCGGTTGTATCCACTCCGGCTGGCGACGCAACGATCTTCAACTGGTCGGTAATGGGTTCGATGCAAGCAATTTCCGCTAACTCGAAATACCCTGAGAAAGCTATGGAGTTCTTGAATCTCCTGAACACTGACGTATATCTTCGCAACCTGGTTGACTCCGGTATCGAAGGCGTGCACTACAAAAAGCTTAGCGAGAACGTAATGGAAAACTTGCCAGAATCGAAAAACTACGACATGCCTACCTTCGCGCTTGGTAATGTCATGCTGACCTACTTGAACCCTGAGGATCCTGAGAACAAATGGGAAGAGTTCAAGAAGTTTAACGAGTCTGGCCAGCCTGCTCCGCTTCTCGGTTTCAACTTCGATCCAACCAAAGTATCCACAGAGCTCGCAGCAGTCAATAACGTAAAAGAAGAGTTCTGGGCGCCGCTGATGACAGGTACCGTGAATCCTGAGGAATTCCTGCCAAAAGCGAATGAAAAGCTGAAAGCTGCTGGTCTGGACAAGATCATCGCTGAAGCACAAAGCCAAATTGATGCTTGGAAAGCAAGCAAGTAATAACAATGCATGAAGCGGCCTGCCTGTCCTAAGGGACAGCAGTACCGCTGCGGCATGAACAAGGACGGGGCGGCGGATGTTCACCCGCCCTTCTTTTGTTCATTTCATGCACATCACGAGGAGGGGTAAGCGTGAGAGCGATCGGACAGTTTTTCAAAAATATTATGACGAATAAGGCCATGCTGTTCATGGTTTTGCCGGGGACCTTATGGTTTCTTTTATTCTCATATTTGCCCATGTTCGGGACCATTATTGCATTTAAGGAATACCGCTTTAGCCGTGACGGGTTCTGGGCAAGTATCGTTAATAGTGAATGGGTAGGATTCCAGAACTTTAAGTTCCTGTTCAGTACCAACGATGCTTACATCATTACGCGCAACACCGTTCTATATAATTTCGTGTTCATTATTCTAGGTCTCATTCTATCCGTAGCACTGGCTATCGTTTTGTCTGAAATCGTGAACAAGAAATTGGCGAAAGTCTATCAAACCGGTATGTTCCTGCCGTATTTCCTGTCCTGGGTTATCGTAGGTTACTTCGCATTCAGTTTCCTGAGCATGGATAAAGGGATGCTGAATCAGATTCTGGGCTGGTTCGGCATGGAGCCGGTTCAATGGTATTCCGAGGCCAAGTATTGGCCGATATTCCTGACGTTAATCAGTTTGTGGAAATCCGTTGGTTATAACAGCGTCGTTTATCTGGCGGCGATTATGGGGATCGACAAATCCTTGTATGAAGCAGCCATGATTGACGGAGCAAACAAGTGGCAGCAGATTAAAGCCATTACGCTTCCGATGCTGAAACCGCTGATGACCATTTTGACTCTTCTTGCGATCGGTAAAATCTTCTACGCTGACTTTGGTCTCTTCTATCAAGTGCCAAGGGATTCGGGAACCTTGTATTCCGTAACGAACGTCATTGATACCTATGTATACCGTGGTTTGAAGACAACGGGCGAGATCGGAATGAGTACCGCTGCGGGTCTGTACCAGTCGGTAGTCGGATTTATTCTGGTTATGGTATCGAACTATATCGTTCGTAAATATGACAAGGATAATGCATTGTTCTAATCGATCAATCTACCAAGAAGGGGGTATGTGATGTGTTCAAATCTAAAAGCAAGATGAAAGATTTCCATCAGCTTTCATCCGGGTGGAATGTCGTATTCAACCTGATTGCCGGTATTTTCTCGTTCTTATGTGTATTTCCGTTCCTGTTCGTCATGATCATTTCATTTACAGATGAAGGATCACTGGCCCGCAACGGTTACCAAATTTGGCCGGAGAAGTGGAGTCTTGAAGCTTACAAATATGTATTCCAGACAGGCGATACGCTTCTTCGGTCCTATGGCGTTACGATCTTTGTAACGGTAGTGGGGACGTTGATCAGCTTGTTCATTATCTCCTTGTATGCCTATGCAATCTCTCGCAAGGGTTTCAGATATCGGAACTTCTTCGCGTTCTTTGCATTTTTCACGATGCTGTTTAACGGGGGACTTGTACCGACTTATATCGTTGCAACGCAATTGCTCGGGCTGAAAGATTCCATCTGGGCTTTGATCCTGCCATTGGCGCTCAACGCCTTTTATATCATGATTCTTCGTACGTTCTACAGCACCAGCGTTCCGGATGCTATCATTGAATCCGGCAAAATTGACGGTGCAAGCGAGTTTAAAATCTTCTACAAGCTGGTATTGCCGCTATCCCTGCCGGGTCTGGCAACCATCGGGTTGTTCAGCACCTTGGGTTACTGGAATGACTGGTTCAACGCATTGCTCTACATTGATGATCCGAACCTCGTTCCGCTGCAATCCATGCTCATGCGGATTGAGACCAGCATGCAGTTCATCCTGCAGAACTCTCAGAATTCATCCCTAAGCATGGCCGCTCTGCAGAGCATGCCGCAGGATACGTCGCGGATGGCGATGGTCGTTCTGGCAACCGGGCCGATTATTCTGGCTTATCCGTTCTTCCAGCGCTATTTCATTCAAGGTCTGACCATCGGCGCGGTTAAAGAATAAATTCTTCATGTACCGGAGGGTATGAGATGACTTATAAAGATTCCAGTAAACCCATTACGGAAAGAGTTGAACATCTTCTTGGCCTGATGAACCTGAAGGAAAAGGTTGGGCAGCTGATCCAGCCGTTCGGCTGGAAGACCTATGAAGTAAATGAAGGCCGGATTTCATTAACGGATTCATTTAAAGAGCAAGTGAAAAATGGCGGCGTCGGATCCCTTTACGGGACCCTTCGCGCCGATCCATGGACCGGTGTAACACTTGAGACCGGTCTTTCTCCGCGTGAAGGAGCAGAAGCCGTCAACTACATCCAGCGCTACGCCATTGAGGAATCGCGTCTGGGCATTCCGATTCTGATCGGGGAGGAATGCTCGCATGGGCATATGGCCATCGGCGGCACGGTCTTTCCGGTGCCGCTGTCCATCGGGAGCACATGGAACGTGGATTTATACCGGGATATGTGCCGTGCCGTGGCGCTCGAAACGCGCAGCCAAGGCGGTGCCGTCACGTATTCCCCGGTTCTCGACGTCGTGCGCGACCCAAGATGGGGTCGTACCGAGGAATGCTTTGGCGAAGATCCATACCTGATCAGCGAATATGCGGTTGCATCGGTGGAAGGCCTTCAAGGTGATTCATTGGACAGCCCGAGCAGTGTTGCGGCGACGTTGAAGCATTTTGTGGGTTATGGCAGCTCAGAAGGCGGGAGAAATGCGGGACCCGTGCATATGGGAACACGTGAATTGATGGAAGTGGATATGCTTCCGTTCAAGAAGGCGGTGGAGGCAGGAGCTGCATCCGTTATGCCGGCTTATAACGAGATAGACGGCGTGCCGTGCACCGTCAACACCGAGCTGCTTGACGGCATTCTCCGCAAGGAGTGGGGCTTTGACGGCATGGTCATCACCGACTGCGGTGCGATTGATATGCTGGCCAGCGGCCATGACACCGCTGAAGACGGAATGGATGCCGCTGTTCAGGCACTTCGTGCCGGCATCGATATGGAGATGTCAGGCGAGATGTTTGGCAAGCATCTCCTGAACGCGATCGAGTTAAACAAGCTTGAAGTTGCCGTATTGGATGAGGCCGTGCGCCGCGTATTGACCTTGAAATTCAAGCTCGGACTATTCGAGAATCCGTACGTGGATCCTCAGGTAGCCGAGGAGGTTATTGGCAGCCAGCATCATGTGGATCTTGCCAGACAGCTTGCTGCGGAAGGCATCGTTCTGCTCAAGAATGAAAGCAAGGCGCTGCCGTTATCCAAAGAAAGCGGCGTGATTGCCGTCATTGGACCTAACGCCGATCAGGGCTACAATCAGCTTGGCGATTATACGTCTCCTCAGCCGCCTGCAAGCGTGACCACCGTCCTTGATGGAATGCGCGCGAAACTGGGTGATGAGGCGAATCGTGTATTGTATGCACCGGGCTGTCGCATTAAGGATGACTCCAGGGAAGGTTTTGAATTCGCGTTAGCTTGCGCGGATCAGGCCGATACCGTGGTCATGGTGCTGGGCGGTTCCAGTGCCCGCGATTTCGGCGAAGGCACGATCGATTTGCGGACAGGGGCTTCGAAGGTCACGGACGATGCTTTAAGCGACATGGATTGCGGCGAAGGCATTGACCGGATGACGCTGCAGCTATCCGGCGTTCAATTGGAATTGGCCCAGGAGATCTATAAGCTAGGCAAGCGGATGATCGTTGTGTATATCAACGGCCGGCCGATCGCGGAGCCGTGGATCGACGAGCATGCCGATGCGATTCTGGAAGCATGGTATCCTGGGCAGGAAGGCGGACATGCGGTAGCGGACATTTTGTTCGGGGACGTGAATCCGTCCGGCAAGCTGACGATGTCGATACCGAAGCATGTCGGTCAGCTGCCGGTTTATTATAACGGCAAGCGGTCGCGCGGTAAGCGTTACCTCGAAGAGAATTCCCAGCCGCGTTATCCGTTTGGATACGGGCTTAGCTATACCGAATTCCGTTATTCGGATATTCAAGTTACACCAGAAGTGATCGGAACAGGCGAATCCGCCGTTGTCTCTGTGAATGTTACAAATAGTGGAGACCGGGAAGGGTCCGAGGTTGTACAATTGTATGTGAGCGATGCGGCCAGCAAATATACGAGACCGGCCCGTGAGCTGAAGGGCTTCCGCAAAATCTCTCTGCAGCCCGGAGAGCGGCGGAAGGTGGAATTCACGATCGGTCCGGAACAGCTTCAATATATCGGTCAAGATTACCGGCAGGTGGTTGAATCCGGGCTGTTCCGTGTTATGCTAGGCAGGCATGTGAACGATACGCTTAGTGCAGATCTGACCGTACAGGAGGATTAATCAATGGAACGTATTCGACGCTTTATACGCGAACTGTCGGAGCGGCAGTGGCTGGAGTCGACGGAGCTTAGAGAGTGGGACATAACCCGAACGACTTACATGGTTCCGGGCGTGTATGAGGATACGGCTCCTTATACAGAGGGGCATGACTTCAACAGGTTTCCGAGCACGCAGGGAACAACCTATTTCTTTCGGAGGAACCTTGAATTGCCCACCCACTGGGTGGACGGAGCGATCGGACTTGTGTTTCACTCCGGGGGCGAGGGATTGCTGCGCATAAACGGAGTATCTTATCAGGGCTTGGACCGCAATCATACTTTCGTCAAGCTTGATCCGAAACGCACCGGCATGAACATGGAGCTTGAGATCGAGTTGTACGATCCGATTCCGGAGCCGGTAGACCCGCTGAATCAGCAGGCTGTCATTCAGCCTCCGATTACTAGGGTGCAAAGCTTGCTAGTCAACGTGAACGTGTCCGTTCAGAGTCTGATGTACACCGCGACCGTGATCCGCGATTCGCTTATCCTGTTGCCGGATAGCGATATGCGGCGAATTCGCTTAATGGAGGCGCTGTATCGGGCGATGGACCGCTTTGTCAGCTTGGATGACGCAGCCATCCGGGATGGCGCTCACGTAACCGGGATTGAGGGTGATCTGAAACAGGCGGTAACTGCCATTGGCGGCCATGCCGAAGGCACCGAGCATATGGTAGGCCAATCGCATATCGACATCGCCTGGCTGTGGCCCGTCCGGGAAACCGTGCGAAAAACAAGCCGGACCTTCTCTACCATGGATGCTCTAATGAATGAATATCCCGAATTTAAATATGCGCAAAGCCAGCCTTTGCTGTACCAGTTCCTGAAGGATCACGATCCTGAGCTGTACGAGAGAGTGAAGGCCAGAATCAAGGAAGGACGCTGGGAGCTGGTCGGCGGGATGTGGGTCGAACCGGACCTGAACATTCCGAGCGGGGAGTCCCTCATGCGTCAAATGCTGTACGGGCAGCGCTTCTATCAAGAAGAGTTTGGTCTGACGTCTCATATAGAGTGGCTGCCGGATACGTTTGGTTATTGTGCATCGCTGCCTCAGATCCTGAAGCATGGCGGCATTCGTTATTTCATGACAACAAAACTTGGCTGGAACGATACGAATGTGTTCCCTTACGATCTGTTCCATTGGGTCGGGATCGATGGAACCCCGATGTTATCCTATCTCAATCATGGCGTGAACGAGAACACGCTGCCAAAAGATGTTCACGAGCATTGGCAGTCATATCGCCAAAGATCCGTTCATCCGGAGCAGATGCTGCTGTATGGACACGGTGACGGCGGAGGCGGCGTAACCCGCGAAATGTTGGAGTATATCGACCGTGCCGGGCTTATGGTGGGGCAACCGGCCAGCAAGTACAGTACGGCTGCCGAGTTTTTCGGCGGGATCGAGGAAACACAGCCGAAGCTGCCGAAATGGCGCGGGGATTTGTATCTTGAGCTTCATCGCGGCACTTATACAACGCATGCGCGGAACAAGCGTCATAACCGGAAGGCGGAAATTCTGTACCGCGAGGCGGAGCTCTGGAATTCGATGGCCTTTTCGTCGATGAACAACGAGAAGCGGCAGGCGATTATGAGCGAGCTGCATGACGGATGGAAGTTGATTTTGCTGAATCAATTTCATGACATTATCCCGGGCTCTGCCATTACGGAGTCTTACGTCACCTCCGAGAAGGAATACGCAGAGGTATTCGAAAAAGGAAATCATAGTCTCCGTCTTGGACTTCAGGTATTGGCGGATCAGGCCGATACAGAAGGGGAAGGCATTCCGTATGTCATCTTCAACGGACTTGGATGGAGCCGAGATGCGGTCATTTCGATTGAAGGAGCGCAGGACCTCGCGCCGTATGATTCGGATGGAGTGCTGCTGCATTACGATGCTCAAACCGAAGAGAACGGTAAAACCACTCACCGTTTGAATGTTCATGTTCAAGGCATCCCAGCATTGGGATACAAGACCATTTGGTTGAAGCCGTCAGCAGGAAACCAGGCGGTGGCGGAGAATTCTACTACAATGTTCGCAGATTCCTGGGAAACGGATCATTATAAGGTCAGCTTTAATGAGCGCGGCGAAATCACGAGCCTGTGGGATAAAGAGGCTCATCGGGAAGTGGTCAAGCCGGGCGAAGCCGCGAACCGCTTCCACTTCTTCCATGACCGTCCGACGCTGTGGGACGCATGGGATATCGACACCCGTTACGAGGAGCAATTAGCCGGAGAGGCGGAGCTGATCGAGAAGAAGCTGGTGCATGCGGGTGAGGTACAGGATGTGCTGCGTTTCCGCTGGCGCATCCATAACTCGGAGATCGTGCAGGACATGATTTTTTATCATCATGACCGGCGGATCGACTTCAAGACGATTGTCAGTTGGAATGAATCACATAAACTGCTGAAAGTCGGCTTCCCGATCGGAGTCGTTGCCGATAAGGCTACTTATGAGATTCCATTCGGAACCATCGAGAGACCGACCCATCGCAATACAAGCTGGGAGCAGGCGCAATATGAAGTCTGCGGCCACCGTTTCGCCGATGTGTCGGAGCATGGATACGGCGTCAGCCTCATCAACGACTGCAAGTACGGGTATGACATTCAGGATAGCACCATCCGGTTGTCCCTGCTGCGCGCGCCGAAGTGGCCCGATGTCACGGCAGACTTGGGTGAGCATGAGTTCACGTATTCCTTGTACCCGCATGAAGGAGACTGGAGAAGTGCCGGGATCGTCCGTAAAGCTGCCGAGCTCAATCATGAGCTTCCATACGTAAGAACAAGCTCGAACAAGGGGCTTCGGGCTTCTGTTCATTCGTTTATTCCGTTTGAGAGCGATCATGTGATCCTGGATACCGTTAAACCAGCAGAAGACGGTTCAGGGTATATCCTTCGGATGTATGAATCGGCGGGGGGCCGAGACGAAGCAGTACTGAGCTGGCCTTATCCTTATGAAAGCGTCCATGTATCCAACGCCTTGGAAGAAGAACTCGAACTACTGGATCCTGCGGAAGGAAGGTTAACCCTTCAATTCTTGCCGTATGAGATCAAAACCATCAAATTGACTACACATCATACTTAATCAAAGGAGCCAGAACAACCATGGAACAATTCAGACTCCCCAAAATACCAATGCCGGAGCTTGAGCTGCCGCAATCGATTCAGGCGGTTCTGCAAGAGGCTGAAGAAAAGCTTGCGCACCGTCCAAAGCTGCTTCAGCTGTTCAAAAACACGTTCCCGAACACACTGGAGACAACAACCAAACTGATGGAGGATGGCACGACATTTGTAATTACCGGTGATATTCCGGCCATGTGGCTGCGTGATTCGGTAGAACAGGTGATCCATTACATTCCGTTTGCGAAGAATGATCCGCAGCTGCAGCGGATTTTAAGCGGATTGATCAAACGCCATTTTCAATATATTCATATCGATCCTTATGCCAACGCCTTTAATGAATCGGCGAATGACTGGCATTGGAACACAACCGACGAAACCGAGATGTCCCCATGGGTATGGGAGCGCAAGTTTGAGATTGATTCGCTATGCTTCTCCGTTCGCTTGGGCTACCTGTATTGGAAGGAAACCGGACTTACGGATGTGTTCGACGCCAACTTCAAGTCGGCTATGATCAAGATCATCGAGCTGTTCAAAACCGAGCAGCATCATTTCGAGAAATCGCCTTACCGTTTCACGCGGGATAACGGCATTCCAACGGATTCCTTGCGCAATCACGGGCTCGGCATGCCGGTGAATTATACGGGCATGATCTGGTCCGGCTTCCGTTCAAGCGATGACGCTTGCGACTTCCACTACAATATTCCGGGCAACATGTTCGCCGTTGTCGCCCTGCGTCAAATGCAGGAATTCGCGGAATGGGTATTCCGGGATATGAAGCTGCTCGATGAGCTGAAACGACTCGAAGCTGATGTGGATCACGGGATTCAGTTGTACGGCATCTACCGCCATCCGGAGTTTGGACCGATCTACGCCTATGAAACAGACGGTTACGGGAATTACTGCTTGATGGATGATGCGGGAACCCCTGGACTCATGTCCATCCCTTATCTGGGATATTGCTCAGCAGATGATCCGATCTATCAAAACACCAGACGTTTTGCGCTCAGTAAAGAGAACCCTTTCTACTACGAGGGCGCCGTTGCCAAAGGAATCGGCAGTCCGCATACACCGCCAGATTACATCTGGCATATGGCCTTGTCCATGCAGGGAATTACGGCACAGACGGCCGAAGAGAAGCTGGAGATGATTGCGCTGCTGGAAGCGACCGATGCCGATACCGGCTTTATGCATGAAGGCTTCCATGCCGACGATCCAAAAGTCTTTACTAGATCTTGGTTTGCTTGGTCCAACAGCCTCTTCTCGCAATTGGTGTATCAGGCGATGAAAGCAGGGATTCTATGAGCGGGCGTCTGATTGTATTCTACGATCCGTCCTTTCCGGCAGCAGAAGCTGCCGGTTTGCCGGCTAGCGCGGCGGCCCTGCATGCATTCGACGTCGTGTGCCGTGCTGAGGATTTGGCTGAAGCGCTGGAATCTGCAGGTGGACAGGGCTCAAGCATTGTCAATTTGCATGCGCCTTACTTCCCGAAAAGCGCCTGGAGAGCGATCCTGGACTTTCTGAGAAATGGCGGCGGTCTCGTCAGCGTAGGCGGTGCCCCCTTCAAACGCCCTGTCCGGATGGAGGATGGAGATTGGGTGGTAGAGCATGAACAAACGGCATACCACCAGCAGCTCCATATTCATGAAGTGCTGCCAGTGGACAGCGGGCGCGTCGACCATTTGACTGCAAGTGACGTTATTCCGGTTATGGAAAGCTGCCGTGAGCGGTTATCCGTCCGCGATACGTGGAACCTGGTTCCGCATGTCACCAAAAGCAGTGACCTGCCGCATCAGATGGGATCGGCCGGGCCGATGGATACACGGATATATCCGCTCCTTAAGGGGACCACGGCGAAGGGAAGAGAAGTCGCGGCTCCTGCGGTTCTGTGGGAAAACGTCGGCGGACCTTTCTTGGGCGGACGCTGGATGTTTGTGAATCAGCCTCTCACAGCCTCTTTCTGGGAACAGGATGGAGGAGATGAGGTACGGCGCTGGGCGGCATTCTGCGCAAAGGGCATCACCGAGCTGTGGATCAAGCCGAATTATGCGGCCTACGAGTCCGGCGAACGCGCGATTCTGACCCTGCAGGCACAACGTCTTGGCCGGGGCTTACCCGTACAAGAGCCGCAGAGCTGGACATTCCGCATCTCCGTCAAGCACGACCAAGATGAATCCTTATCATGGCATCATTCCGAGACGGTGGATGTGACTGGACAATTTCATGTGCAGCGTATTCCGGTTATGCTGAATATCAAGCCGGGATCCTATCGGGTCGTATGTGAAGCTGAAGGACCGGATGGAGAAATCCGCCGGCTGAGACAAGGGTTCTGGGGAACAGATTCCGAGCTTTTGCAGGCGGGAACGCCTGTAACCTGCAATCGGGATTACTTCATCAAGGATGGCCGCCCGCTGCCTGTTGTCGGGATGACTTACATGACCTCCGATGTAGCGCGTAAGTTTCTGTTCCTTCCGAACACGGATGTATGGGACCGCGATATGGCACAGATGCGTAATGCGGGCATCAACTGGATTCGTACCGGGATCTGGACCGCATACCGCAATATTATGCAGGTGGACGGTCATGCATCTGAAGAGGTTTTGCGTTCGATTGACGCCTTCCTGTTAACGGCGAAGAAGCATGATTTGCAGGTGACATTCACGTTCTTCTCCTTCACACCGGAGACTTGGGAAGGTCAAAATCCTTACCTCGATCCGCGAAGTGTGGAGGCGCAGAAGCGTTTCATACGTTCCATCATTAGCAGACATAAAAATACGAAGAATGTGGACTGGGATCTGATTAACGAGCCTTCCATGTTCGATCCGCCGCAGATTTTCTCGGACGGACCGCGTTCCGCGAGGGATCCATTCGAGAAACAAGCTTATATCGACTGGCTGAAGAAGCGCCATGGTTCGATTGAGCGTCTGCAGGAACGCTGGAATATGACAGCCGATCAGCTGCCTGGTTTTGACTCCGTGGTTCCGCCGGAGCCACAAGTCATCAATTTTGACGTTCAAGATATGCATCAAGGGAAAAAAGGCACACAATGGCTTGATTACGTACTGTTCTCCATGGACATGCATAACCGCTGGGCCAAGGAATTATATAACGATATTAAAGAAGTATGCCCAGATCATATGGTAACCGTTGGACAGGACGAGGCGCTTGGCGCACAGCGTCCATCTCCGTTCTTCTATGCCGAAGCCGTAGACTATACGACGGTCCACTCCTGGTGGTTCAACGACTATTTGATCTGGGACGGCATCTTTGCCAAAACGCCGGATAAACCGAACCTGATTCAGGAAACGGGCATCATGTACGTGGAGACACCGGATGGCCGGGCGAAGCGAACCGAAGCCGAGCTGCGGAATCTGCTGGAGCGCAAGTATGCTTACGCCTTCTCCACGGGAGGCGCCGGAGCCATTCATTGGATCTGGAACACGAATTTCTACATGGACAATGCCAATGAATCGCATATCGGAGCTGTCCGCGCTGACGGCACGGAGAAACCGGAAGCGGATGTGTCGTATGATTTCGGTGCTTTCATGGAAGGCATCCGGGATATGTTTAAAGGCCGGAAGCTGGAAGAGACTGCCGTTATCTTCCCTTATTCGAACGATTTCTCGAACCGTAAGCTCGCTTTTGAAGCAACGACCAAGGCGACGCGCGCGCTTGCTTACGAGCTGAACGTGCCATTCCGCGCTGTCGGGGAGTATGATTTAAGCTCGCTGCGCAACCATCCGGTGAAGTTCATCATTCTGCCGAGCGCGCACAATGTAGATGATCAGGCGTTTGCCGAGTTGATGGATATCGTGAAGGAAACAGGAGCTACGCTGCTTCTGACAGGTCCTATCGGTCTGGATGCATATTGGCATCAGGTCGATCGAATGACAAAGGAGCTGGGCGAGCGGAAGCTGGCGAATGTGCGCCGGGAAGAGAGCTTGCGCATTGGGGATCGTACATGGTCTGCATCGTATGGCCATCGGAAGATTGCCGAGCTGAGCAAAGAAATTCCGGCAGGCAGCGGGGCGAAACCGGCCGATGTGGCCGGCGACTCTATTGTAGACGTGAAGCTTGGAGCAGGGCGTCTTCTCTGGAGCCCGCTTCCCGTAGAATTGAATGATCGAATCGACACCATTTCGGCTTTATATCGGTATGCATTGGAGCTGTCCGCTGCCGACACTGGACTGATCTGGAATCAAGGCGGAGAACATTCCGGCGTATACGGACGCAAGGTAACGTTTGAAGAAGGAGCTCTCTTCGTATTCGGCTCGGAGCAATCGTGGGACACGAACGTTGAGGTAAAGGATCCTTCCACAGGCCTCAATTATTCATTCGTGCTGGAAGCGGATCGTTCGGTCTTGTTTGCAGTAGATGCGAGCGGTGACCTGTTATCGGTGTACCGTCCGGATGAGGTCGAAATCACGGTATCGAAGGGCTAACATAAGGGGGACTAAGCAACGATGGATCAATCCAGAAAAGCACATATAATTTCGCATACTCACTGGGACCGCGAGTGGTATTTACCGTATGAAAAGCACCATGTGCGGTTGATCGAGCTCATGGACAGCTTGCTTGAGACGATGGAGAAGGACTCGGAGTACCGCAGCTTTTTCCTTGATGGCCAGACGATTATTATCGAGGACTATTTGCAGGTGAGACCCGAGAAGAAAGAGCAGCTTGAGAAGCTGATCGCGGATGGTCGCATTATGATCGGTCCATGGTACATTCTGCAGGATGCCTACCTGACAAGCAGTGAAGCTAACGTGAGAAATATGCAGATCGGACACCAGGATGCCGAGCGATACGGTACAGTTTCCAAAATCGGATATTTCCCCGATACATTTGGACTTACAGGCCAAATACCGCAGTTGATGCTGCAGTCCGGCATCGATAATGCCTTCTTCGGCAGGGGCGTGAAGCCAACGGGCTTTAACAATACCGTCTCCGACAGCGGTTATGAGTCTTCATTCTCAGAGCTGATGTGGGAAGGTCCGGACGGCTCCAAGGTGCTGGGCATCCTGTTTGCCAACTGGTACAGTAACGGTAACGAGGTTCCCGTTGATGAAGCGGAAGCGAAGGCATTCTGGGACCGCAAGCTGGCGGATGCCGAGAAGTTTGCTTCCACGCCTGAGCTGCTTTACATGAACGGGTGTGACCATCAGCCGATACAGACTGATCTTCCGGAAGGCATCCGTACAGCGAAGAAGCTGTATCCGGATACGGAGTTTATTCATTCCAATTTTGACGATTACCTGAAAGCCGTTCGGGAGAAGCTGCCACGGGATCTTTCCTCCGTCAAAGGAGAGCTGCGCAGTCAGCGTACCGATGGATGGGGAACGCTCGTGAATACCGCTTCGGCACGCGTGTACCTGAAGCAGATGAACCAGCGCGGCCAGACCTTACTCGAAAAAGTGGCCGAACCGCTTGCTTCCTACGCCAGCCTGCTGGGCAAGGAGTATCCGCATCATCTGTTCACCTACGCATGGAAGACGCTGATGCAGAACCATCCGCATGACAGCATTTGCGGCTGCAGCGTGGACGAAGTTCACCGTGAAATGGTTACCCGCTTTGAGAAAAGCGCACATGTGGCTGAAAATATCGTGGACGACAGTGTTCGCGTCATTGCAGATGCCGTTGACACGAGCGCCTTCGAGCAGTGGGGATCCGATCCGCTGCCGCTTGTTGTATTCAATACGACGGGTTGGAGCCGCAGCGGTACGGTCAGCATCGAGCTGGACGCGAAACGGCTCTATTTCCGGGAAGGTTACTCTTTGGAGGAAACCAGCCGCCGGATGAAGGAAATCGACTTGTCCGGCCGCGTGCTGGTTAACGCTCAAGGACAAGCTGTACCTTGTACCGTTGAGGATCTGGGTCTTCAGTTCGGATACGATCTGCCGGACGACCGTTTCCGCCAGCCGTATATGTGCCGTCGTGTGAGACTCACCTTCGAGGCAAGCGCAATTCCTGCAATGGGATTGACTGCTTATGCTTGGGTGAAGAGTGAAGTGAAGCCTGCCGAGGTTGAATCCTTAATCAGCAATGCCAATGTAATGGAGAATGAGCTGATCAAGGTTGAGATCCAAGGGGACGGTTCCTTCGCCTTGACGGATAAAAAGAACGGACAAGTCTACCGCGATCTGGCCGTTTATGAAAATACCGGAGATATCGGTAACGAATATATGTACAAACAGCCGGATGGCGAAGCGGCATTGACCACGAAAGGCCAAACCGCCCAAATTTCGGTTCTGGAAGATACGCCTTACCGCGCATCCATTGAAATCGTTCATAACTGGTCCATTCCGGCTATGGCCGACAGCAAGCTGGATGAAGAGCAGCATGAACTTGTATATTATCCAAACCGCAAAGCGCAAAGATCGAGCGAGATGGTGCCCATGCGCATTCGTACCGTGGTCAGTCTGAACCGCAGCGGCAAAGGCGTGGAGATTGAAGCGACGATGGATAATCAGGCGAAGGATCATCGGGTGCGTGCATTGTTCCCAACGGATCTGCAGGCATCGTCCCATAACGTGGATTCCATGTTTGAAGTGGCAACCCGGGATAACGAACCTGCTGCCGAATGGGAGAACCCAAGCTATACGGCTCACCAACAGGCTTTCGTTGACGTTACGACGGCCACCGCAGGGTTGACGGTAGCTAACCAGGGATTGAATGAATATGAAGTCCTGCGTGACGGCCGGAATACCATCGCCGTTACATTGCTTCGTTCCGTAGGCGAGCTCGGTGATTGGGGGTACTTCCCAACACCTGAGGCTCAGTGCATCGGCGTTCATACCGTACGTATGGAGGTCATTCCGCATCAGGGAGACGGCATGAAATCAGCATACGCTGAGGCTTACCAGTTCCAAATCCCATGGACGGTTGCACAGACTGGAGTCCATGCTGGTTCCGTCGCATCGACTTCCGCACCGCTTGAATGGAGCCATGAAGAACTGGCGTTCTCTTCCCTGAAAGTGAATCCGAAGACCGGGGATCTGATGCTGCGCTGGTTCAATATGGCGGGCACGGATACAGAGCTGAAGCTGAAATCTTCTCTACCTTCCCAGGGCGTTTATAAGAGCTCTATTCTGGAAGTAGAGGGAGCGGTTCAAAGCTTTGATGATCAAGCAAGCTTCACGCTGCCGGTTAAGCCTCACGAAATCGTAACACTCGGCGTTAAAGTTTCGGTCAAGTAAGCATTTATTAGATACCGCTGGGAATATGACATCCCGGTCCGGCAAAGCCCGATCCCGAGTTACAGGGATCGGGCCTTGCTGTCTTGCATAATGAAATGAAAAAGCTGCTCTCCCTAGGCCTCAATGGACGGTTGGAGGGCAGCTCTTTATTTTACTCGGCTTGATTATTGATTCTTCTCTTGGGTTTGGTCTTTCTCGTAAGCAATCAGGGTGATATCTTTGCCAGTTAGCTCGGCAATTTTGGTCTCAGCGTCTTCAATCGCTTTCAAGGTACCTTCATTCCCGTTGAGTGAGGCAATTTTATATTCCTCCGAATGGATGTCCATGGTTAACTCCCCCTTTAGATGGTTGATTCAAATATAATGTATAAGTTATCCTATACAAGATGGTTACATACCTTTATTCAAAGAATTGGAAGGAGAGTCTTGAAATGAAATACTTTATGATGATTGTCACTGCAATGGTCGTTTCGATGACTTTGAATTCCACAGCAGCCGTGGAGAAGAGTGAGGCTCATGTAACTACTGGCTCTTCGGAACAAATACAATCTGAGGAAAAAGCAGCAAATAGTAAGCCTGTGCAATGGAGCGAGGGATTTGTTGTATGGAATGGTGGAAGCTCTTACAAAGTATTGAAGCATGCCGTGCTTCCTTCTTTTAAAGCCGGAACCAAGCTGGGAGAAGTGAGCCGCGAAATCGATCATGCGGACGTTGCGGATCATCGTGCTCCAGAGGGAGTACGGTTGGAAGATGGGGATAGCAGTTTACCTATTGGAACGGCCATCCATCAGTTGGCTGGGGCCCCTGCTGACAAGGTGATCTTGGTTGAAATGGATGGGCAATATTATAAAGCTGTCAGACAATATGAATGATGATGGATTCCGTATATGAGTGGGTGTGAATCATGATTCAATTTGAAAGACTGCACCATGTCAGCTTGGCCGTACGAAATTTGGAGACAGCGAAGGTGTTTTACTCGGAGGTGCTGAGGTTTCACGAGCTGCCGCGACCGCCGTTTGCCTCCAAGGGTGTCTGGTATGCTTCGGAGACCAGCAGCTTCATCTGCTGGAGCATCCCGTCAGTGATACGCTGCGGGAGCGCGGAATCGATACGACGGACGGGCATTTCTCCATCTGGGTGAAAAGCTACCGCGAGACGAAGGAATGGCTGGACCGAATGAACGTCGAGTATGTGGATAATCCCGACAGCGTTGCCGGCTTTGCCCAGATTTTCGTGCTGGATCCAGACCGCAATATTATTGAATTCGGAGCGGAGTATGGATCGTAAACGCCAAATTTTAAAAAAGCCAGACACATGAATGTGTTTGGCTTTTTTGCGCTTTTATTTTTGGATGAGGACGGGGGTATTCATTTTCACTTTGTCGTAGAGCCAGCGCACGTCTTTATTATGCATCCGGATACAACCTGCCGACACGTACTTTCCGATTGAGTTGGCGTTGTTGTTTCCGTGAATGGCGTACGCGTAGCTGACTCTGCCGTTTACTTTCACATTAATGCCGAGCCAGCGGTCCCCTAGCGGATTGCGCGGGTCTCCTCCCTTGATGCCTTCCTTGTAGTAAGGTCTGTTTTTCACTTTTTCGTGGATTTTGAACAGGCCTTCTGGGGTATAGGAGGGCTTCTTGCCTGTAGCGACGGGAAACGATTTAATGACCTTGCCTTTTTCATAATACGTCAGATTGTTGGTGGATTTATCAATCACGATAAACTGCACGTACTTGCTGTACTTACTGTCCAGCTTCTGTCCGGAAGCGCCATGGGATACGACGGGGAAAAAGAAAACCAGCAGTAAGGTGAAGATCAGTATGCGGCTGATGCCCTTAATGATGTCCGATCACCTCTTTTCGTTCTCCCCCATATATATGCAGCTATTCGCGAATGTTGACGGAAATGTGCATAAGCGGAAAAATAGAACAAGTTGTTTTCAAAGAGGAATATTAAGGAGAGGAGGGGATTTCTTCAAGAGGCTTATATCCGATATGGAATCAGTTGATGGACTGGGTTCAGAAACAGCAGGGCGATTTATCGCTAATTCAGCATTCGCTTGTATTGGCCAGGGCGGAATTTTTCCTGTCTTCCTCTTATGTTCATGCCAGAAAGGATTATCCTTATATAACCGAACGATATCAACTGACTGTTGAGGCCGTGGGACGGGTCATTCGGAAAGGTCAGGAGCAAGGGGAGTTTCGGCCCCGATTGGAACCGGAATCCATCGCGCGGTATATGATCTCGTTTCTGAATGGACTCATGCTGGATACCTTCCAGCTCGGACCGACGGCGACCTGCGTGCCAGAGCAGCTGGAAACGTTCATCCAATCTCTTAGCGCAATGTTAGATCCGATATCAATAGAAACATAATTATGGAAAGGGTGCTTTTTGATGCTATTTAATTCTGCTAGATTAACCTGTCGAAAAATGACGATGAATGACGCGGAGCTTTATCATACCTGGCGTAATGATCTTGAAGTGATGCAATCCACCAGTCCTTGCCTGGATTCTTACCAACTGGAGGAAACAAAGGACTTCGTCCAGCATGTGATCCTGGGATCTTCCTCCTCGAAGAGCTATCTGATCCTGTTGAAGGATACCGGCAGACCGATCGGCATCATGTCATTGATTCATATCGATCCCAAGAACCGGAATGCGGAGTGCATCATCGACATTGGCGAAAAGACTTCTTGGGGCAAAGGGTACGGCTTTGAAGCGATGACGCTTTTGCTCGATTATGCTTTTTTGGAACTGAATCTGCACAGGGTAAGCTTGCGAGTATTTTCCTTCAACCATAAAGCGATCAAGCTGTATGAACAAATCGGATTTGTCCACGAAGGCAGCTCTAGGCAGAGCTTGTACCGGAATGGCGTTTGGCATGACATTGTGCATATGGGGATATTGCAGAGCGAGTATGCGTCAAAAGGTTGATTTTCCCCTACTTCCATAATAAGGTAGGTATGTGAAGTCAATGAGGGAATGGAGAATCATATCATGTCCGAAAATGAAGTGTTATGGATTCAAGACCTGCGCATGAAATATGATAATCGTTATGTGCTGAACGGTACGACTTGGAGGTACGCCGCGGCGAGATGATTGGATATATCGGTCCGAACGGAGCGGGGAAGAGCACGACGGTCAAGATCATGCTCGGGCTGGTTGAGGGGTACACGGGGACAGTCCGCATATTCGGTCAGGATATTTCCGATGGGAATATCGATTATAAACGGAGAATCGGATATGTCCCCGAGGTGGCCGAATTGTACGATCAGTTAACGGCTGCCGAGTATTTGACTTTTATAGGCGAGTTGTACGGACTTACATATGATGCAGCGGATTATAAAGCGAAGCAATTGATGGAATGTTTTAACATGGAAAAGGCCTATCACTCCCGGATCGCTACGTTTTCAAAAGGAATGCGGCAAAAGGTGCTGCTGATCTCGAGCCTGCTGCATGACCCTGATCTATTGTTTCTGGATGAGCCCTTAAGCGGGCTGGATGCGAACAGCGTGATGGTGGTAAAGGAAGTATTGGCCCAACTCTCGGCCCAGGGCAAGACGATTTTTTATTCCTCACATATTATGGACGTCGTTGAGAAAATCAGCAGCCGGATCATCCTGCTTGCTGACAGCCGGGTAGTGGCGGACGGAACGTTCAAAGAATTACAACAGCATACTCATGAGGGTTCCCTGGAAGAAGTGTTTAATCAGCTGACGGGGTTCCATGACCATGCCCGTATTGCGGAACGGTTCGTATCGATCGTTCGGGAGGGAAGTTGATATGGGGGGATCGGAATCATCGTTTCGTATGCTGAAGATACTGGATCGATTTCAGGGAATTATTTCGAGAATGGGTGTCGACTATGCAACCCTGCGCAGGATCCTCCATGTCAAATTGCTGATGGATTCGAGGCGTGCACCTGTCATATTATCTTCAAGGAACAGGAGGAAAGAAGAAGAGCAGGACAAGAACCTGTTTGTCAGCTCCCTCTGGCTGTACGGCTTAATCGGCCTTGTCCTGACGCCGTTTGTGTTCTGGAGCAATCCGGAATATTTAATGCCGATGAGCATCCTGTCTGGGATCCTAATGTTCTTGATCATGAGCTCCATGATTTCAGATTTCTCTTCCGTGCTGCTTGATGTGCGCGACCGCAGCATTTTGATGACGAAGCCGATCGACGGTCGTACGGTCGGGTTGGCGAGATCGATTCATGCAGGAATTTACTTGCTGATGCTGACCGGGGCGCTCTCAACAGGATCACTGGTCGTGGGATTGTTTAAGCATGGCGTGCTGTTCTTTCTGATAAATATCCTGGAGTTAATTCTGATGAATATGCTCATTCTGGTGAGCACCTCCTTGGTTTATCTGTTGCTGCTTAAGTATTGGGATGGAGAGAAACTGAAGGATCTGATCAATTATGTACAGATTGGACTTTCCGCCGCGCTGGCCATCGGCTATCAGTTTGTGATCCGTTCCTTTGATCTGATTGATTTCAATTTGGTATTTACGCCGGCCTGGTGGCAGATTCTGCTTCCGCCGGTGTGGTTTGCGGCTCCGTATGAGTGGATGTTTGGCGAGGGAAGCGGTTGGCTGACCGTTCTCTCGTTGCTGGCTGTATTGGTACCGATTGTGCTTATGATCGTTTATGTCCGTTATATTCCTTCTTTTGAGCGGCATCTGGAGAAGCTGGCTCAGAGCGAAGCGGGAAAAGGGCGGGAGCGCGGGCGATTGGACAGATTCCTGTCCAAATTGGTTTGCCGGTCGCGCACGGAGCAGGCTTGTTTCCGATTATCTGCCAGCATGCTGAAGAATGAGAGAGAATTTAAGCTTAAAGTGTATCCAACACTCGGATTGTCCGTGTTACTGCCTTATTTATTTTTTGTCTCCACAATCCGCAACTCCTCATTGGCCGAAATCAGCCAGGGATCGTCGTACTATGTACTGCACACGATGCTCATTATGATTGTTACGGTCGTTATGATGCTGAGATTCTCCGGCAAGCCCAAAGCCTTCTGGTTGTTTGGCGCAGCCCCGATGCCAGGCATGAATCCATTATACCAAGGGGCGTTAAAGGCTTTTGCGGTCAAAATGTTCCTGCCGCTTTTCACTGTGAATGCGGTCATATTCCTGATTCTGTTCGGAAGCCGGATTATTCCGGATGTTCTCATCGTATTCCTTACCGGCTTGGTGCTGATTCCTTTATCAGCCAAGGCAATTCTGCGCACTCCGCCGTTCTCACAGGCGTTTAATATGGCGCAGCAGAAAGACGGCTGGTGGGTGCTGCTATTCTTTATTGTAGTTGGCGGATTATGGGGTTTGCATTTCGCAAGCAGCACGATTCCCTATGGCAGGTTAGCATATATCCTCACGCTGCTCGTTGCGAATGGTTTGGCATGGACCAAGCTGTATAAGTGAATCGGGGTATAACAGGAGGAGCAGGGGAAGATGAAGCGAATTACGCTAAGAGGATAAAATATGAACCAGCTGCCGTGTAAAGAACCATAGCGGGTGCACAGTTATGTGAATTAGGTCGGGCAGAGAGGAAGGGTCAAGGCTAATTCCCCAGTCTCCTTCGCTCCACCCGGATAGCATGGATGGAGGCCCGGGTGCTTCCAAATTATAGGTTTCCCGTAAGTCTTGTTTCGAAATGGTTATTCTCCTTATAAGGCGGTTATTCAGTTACAATATACACAAAAACATATACGGTTGAATAGGAACGTAAGTTCGTATATAATAGAAATATAGCAAGTTAACTTCCTATTTCACTCTTCACTTCATAGATCCATGATGGTTCCCCCCACTTATGTATTTAATTACCTGTTGTTATGCCTTCCAGGCCTTATATAATCAACTTAGATGATGTCAGGATGTTAATATAGTAGGAACCGAGTTTATTCTGGCTTGGTCATTTTCGTAAGTCGTGGATTCTTGATAACTAATGCTTGATTTTCGTTTGGTATATGGATTGAACGTTGCAGCGATTTAATTCGTTTTGGCGTATAAGAAGTTCTAAGCTGCTCTTTTTTTAGAATTCTTGGGCCAAGCCGGAGACATAAACGACTAATGTTTTTGCATTTTCCATCACAGTTTCCAGACATATAAGAAGTGGCAGGCGCCATCGGAATTGACCTCAAGAACATGCATCATTTAAGACGACTCGATAGAAACTGAGGGTCTGTCGGTATATCGTTTGTTTATAGACGTTATAACCATCAGTGTAATCAGGATAAATCGGGAAGTGGCGTAGTACACATTTTAACCATTTCTTATGGTGTAGGGAGGAAATCTTTGAATGGAAATTATTTGGTTTATGGTGTTTTCAACATTTGAAACACTGGCTATTTATTCACTAATCATGACATTGCTTAGATTCAAGACGACAGAGTACATATGGCAGGCGTTGATGGTCATGATCCTTGCCAACTTACAAAGTTTCATCATGCGCAACGAACTTCAATTGGATTTTCTAGCTCCTCTCATTACCGTGCTAATCTTCGTTTTCTTATTCTCAGCCATTATTAAGATCCCGGTTATCTGGTCGGCGATCTGCACCATTCTGGGGTATATGTTTTATGCGTTAATTCAAACGGCATATCTGACAACGATATTCGGATCGATCGACTCCGTTCAGACCGATCATGCCAACGGTTATATTCTTCAAATCCTCTCAGGTGCGACAGGACTATTGATATCCTGGATTATGTACAGGTTTGGTATCGGGTTTAAGTACAATCTGGAAAATCTGCGCATTAAATTTGAACATGTTCTATTGATCACTTTGATTATCGTGGTGTTGATATTAATTGCGATTCTATTTTACCTTAATCGTTTATGGCTGCACCTTCTCTTCTTTGGAATAACATTTGGAATCTTCTTGTATTATGCCATCAATACAGAGGAGCGGGAATCTTATGATCATAGAAGGATTATCAAAACGGATAGCGGAGAGGATCAAACGCCAGGTACCCGACCATAAGTCCTCAATTGCTGTTTTGAAACATGCGATTGCCATCATTTTAAATGTATTGTTGATTGTTGTCTTCACGCTGCTTATCTCTATATTTACGGGTAACATGAAGCAGGCGGTTATTGCCTTGACAGGTTTTGCGGTACTACGGCAATTTTCAGGAGGGTATCACCTTAAGACGGGGGCCGGCTGTATTGCATTCACTACAGCATTATTCACCCTGATATCTTTTGTGGATATTGATGCCATAGGTGTGCTCATTATCAATGTACTCAGCCTGTTGCTCGTGATGATGTTCGCTCCCAGCCGAATTGAGAAGCAGTCCCGTATACCGAGGAAGCATTACATAAAACTCCGCTTGCTTAGCTGTTTCATCGTTATGTTTAATTTTGGACTTCAGTCCCCAACATTGGCTGTCATATTTTTGGTCCAAGCTATCAGTTTACTACGCTGGAAAGGAGGACGAGCTCATGTTATGGATCCATAGGATTAGACATCGGTTGTTTTCGTTTATCGCATCTGCTTTGACGTTGGTAGCTGTTTTCGTAGTTAATACTGCAAGTCCCGTTTTTGTTTATAGCGGGGAGACGCCGGAAGAACTGTTAAAGTAAGTCTTGATCCTTCGTAAGGGGACTGGGTACTTAAAGATTATGGTATAAATAAAGATGAATATGTAGGTTATGGTTTTCGGTACCTTTCTGGGTACCGATTTTTTTATATGGATAAGTGGAACCAAGCCTGGAATGGTGTCGTTGATCTTCGAAACTTGTGTTTTGCGAGTTATATGAAGTGCAGCCAGGGTAAAATTGACATTGATAAAAGAACGAATGTTCGCATATAATACAAACAAACGTTCTTGTCAGAGGTGATTGCATCATGTTTGAGAAATACCTGGAGCAAATTATAGAAATCATTTATGAAGACCGGAAAGGGAACATCACCCAGCGCAAAATACAGATTCACAGTATTCGGGATCAGCGGATCCGCGCAACGTGCCTGGAGACGGGGAAACCCCGAGTATTCAATGAGAACAATATCCTGTCTTGGAGGCTCGAGAGAGGAAGGGGAACGCAAGTTTCCTGATCGGGGACGGAAATCCCAGAGAATCTCGATCAACGATCAGGCGCTTCAGGATCCATGGCCTGGCTTTGTCCCCCCAATTCGTCCCCGAAGGATGAAATTCTGAAAGCTAAACTAAAGAAGAAATTGAAAAGAGCCCTTGCTACACAAGGGCTCTCGGTTATGATCTGTAGTGGGCTCGAACCACTGACCCCTACCCTGTCAAGATAGTGCTCTCCCAGCTGAGCTAACAGATCATGAAATATTTAAAAAGGTAATTCATATATTACCAGCAGACAATGCGACTGTCAATGGTTTTCTCGTTATAAAAAATCACATTCCGGTTCAGACTAATTACAGCATGATTATGCCAGTGAGGAGCGTGAATGTCATGGCCGGTGGGAAAACCCATCATTTCAAGCAAGCCGGGCTGGTGCTCTCGTTGCTGGGGGTAACTGTACTGGGCAGCGGTTGCAGTATCCCGGAGAGAACGTCGGTGCAGCTGGGGCCGCTCCATGGATCAGCAGCGCCCGTAATGCTCGATGTTTACGGCCGTTCTGTAGATCAGGACGTGTATTCCAAGCAGGGAAGCGGGGCACTGGAGCCGGAATCGCCGATGGATTCGGTGGACACATTACGTGATCTCCAACCATAAAGGGGTCCAGCAACGATCCGTAACAGATATGTCGTAAGAATTGTCTGTATTCATTGCTCGAACAACGAGCGGAGCAAACCGTCGGCTGGCAGGCTGGCGGTTTGCTGTAAACGGCCGATGCTATTCTTCATCCCATTTGCGGGAATAACCTTTTTTAATCGCCCAAAAGATAGGGTAGATGATAACGGCTGAGATGATAACAGCCCAAAATATCGTGGCTCCCATGCCCATAAAGGCCATGCTCCTTTCAAGAAAACGTTAGCTTATACTATACAGGAAAACGATTATTTTGTATAATATCTCGATCTGCGATATCACTAGAATTGATTCTACATAAAGAGGTGTTGAAATGGCAGCAGAAATCATAAATGTATCAACCGAAGAGCAATTGCAGCAGGCGCTGGATATCCGGAAAGATGTCTTTGTGCTTGAACAGAAAGTGCCGATTGACCTGGAGATTGATGAGTACGATCGACTGGAATCCGATGCGTTTCATGTCCTGATCAAATCGGAGGGACAGTACGCGGCAACCGGACGTATCACCTATTACAATAAAGATTCAGCTAAAATGCAGCGAATTGCGGTTCGTAAGCCCTTCCGTTCCAAAGGGATTGGCCGCGTGCTGATGATGGCATTGGAAGCGCAGGCACGTGAATTGAAACTGCAGTATTCCGTGCTGGATGCGCAGGTACAAGCGGAGGCATTTTATCGCAAGCTGGGGTATGAGACGATCTCGGACGAGCCGTTTGATGATGCTGGCATTCCCCATGTTCGCATGAAAAAGGAACTGTAGTCTTCTTATCATATATGGTGCCAATGATCCGCACTGTTTAAAAAGAAAAGACCCCGAGTCGATAGTCGATACTCGAGGTCTTTTTAATCTTGAATTTAAAAGTTTGGCAAATTGTCCAGGTTGTTGCTGGGATCGCCATCCGCATTGGAGCGAAGATGTTCGTCACCGTCACGGCCGCGGAACACGTTCAGGTTTTTGATTTCTTTATTCTTGGCCATTTGTTGTGCTGTCTTGTAGTCAACGACACTGCCGTTATCCAGCTTAAGTTCGATGATGTCGCCATCTCCGTTTTTACGGACGCCTACGACTTCTTGTTGTGTATTATCCATATGAATCGCCTCCCGGCATTAGTGTTCCCGGGAAACCTCATAAACTATTCATCTATACTGAACTACAATTCGTATACCCGCTGCTGCTCCACAAATTCCATGATGCCGGTCTTGCCAATGAAAGCTTCGACCTCGTCGCTGTAATGCATGAGATAGGTGCGCTCCTGAATTTCTTGTGGCAGGCTAAGCAGCTCATCCAGCGTCGTATGAACCTCGCCGGGGCCTTGCAGCTGACACTCATGCAGAATCACTTCACAATCCCGCTCGTTCACCAATTGGTTGAGTAGTATAGGATCGAATACCATGTCAGCACTGTAAAATATCCGATCATTCAAATAAAGCGAATAGCTGTCCTTGCCGGGAATATGCTGCGTATGAATCAGTTCTACCGAGATGCCGGATGAAATACTGGTCTTCACTCCCGGTTTCAGAGGGTGTACGTCAAATACATCATGCAGGGAGGAGATATGTCCCTGTTGATATAAACCGCCTTTGAGGGTGTGCTCCCATATCGGTTCCACCAGCGTCTCGGCAATATAGAGTGGAAGCTTACGGTTGTATTTCATTTTCATAATAAAAGCCAGTTCCTCAAGCCCGCCTACATGGTCGGCATGAATGTGAGTGATAAGCACGGCATCCATATCGTTAAAGGTCTTATTCAGCTGATGAAGCGCCAGAGGAGCCGTGATGCCGCAGTCGATGAGAAGTGTGAAATTTCCGTCGTGGATCAGTGCGTTATTGTTATAGTAGTTCTTGGCAAACGCACTGCCGGTGCCAAGCATTTGCAATGTCAGTGTCAATGGATGAAACCTCCTGATGATATGATGTGTAGTCCCCGTATGCTAATGTATATTTTAACGAATTTCACGTTGATTTACACGGATTATATGATCGAATCGGGGCCGAAATGCAGTATAATTCGGGATAGGACCTAACCTTAACGCATGAGGAAAAAAATTTTACCACAAAGTGCAAAATTGTCCGCAACTTGTTTTTTGACATGTAGTATACACATATAACAACAAGATGAGCCAATGGAGGGAATTGATTATTATGAAGTGGAAAAAAGTGATGGCATGTATGCTAGTGCTCTCTTTAATGGGTGGCAGCACCCTTTTGTTCGCTGATTCCGTGAATGAGCGTGTCCGTGTCTGGCTGAACGGTCATGAATTGAAGGATGGCGGATATTTAATTGATGGCAAAACCTATGTGCCGGTTCGGGAGTTTGACGGGGCTGTGGATTGGAACCCCGCAAATGGACAAGTTCAAATCATTAAACCGAACGTGCATATTTTTCTGTTTAAAGGAGATACTGTATTCGGCAACGTGAACAAGGGGAAGCTGAAATTCAATGTTTTTAGCCAGGTTGACAGCTTAAGCAACGATATCCATTCCGTGAAAGTAGCGATTGAGGATCCTTCGGGCAATATCAAGGACATCCAATCCCAGGAAGTGAAGGACCGCAAGGATAACTTCTGGTTCCGAACCTATGATTTCACCTATGATTTCAAAACGGCGGGAAAATACTCGGTGGGCTTTTATGTAAAAGTCAAATCGGATGACGGTTTTGTGAAAGTTGCGGAGAAAGTGATTACTGCCCTAAATTGAAGGATCCTTAGGCACTTGGCAGAAATTGACCTGAAGAAGCTATCCGTGATACGATACGAAAGTATGATAATTTAACCGAAGTGAGGTTTTTTCAATGAGTGAACACAAACATGAACACGGAGATGCTTGCGGCTGCGGTCACGATCATGACCACGACCACGAACATGAAGAGTTTGTGCTGACATTGACGGATGAAGAAGGAAAAGAAGTAGAGATGGTTCTTGTGGAGACATTTGATGTCGGCGAGAAACTTTACGCGCTTTTGCTTGAACGCGAAAATCCGGAAGCGGACGGCGTCATTCTACGTATGGAAGAAGAGAACGAGGAAATGGTTCTTTACAATATTGAAGACGAAGAAGAATGGAATGAAGTAGAGGCGGTTTACAACGAACTGGTCGCTGCTGCAAACCAGGAATAAGAATCCAATACAATAAACCCGGTGCGAACCATTCGCACCGGGTTTATTGTATTTACAGCAGTCACTTTAGAATATAGGATCCGTTTCCACGATGACTTTAACATTTTGGATGCTGCGGTCCTCGGGGCCTTTAACCGGAAGGCCCACTTCGACATGATCGATAATGTAATCGATGTTTTCCTGGGAAATGACTTCGCCCGGAAGCAGGATCGGAATCCCTGGCGGGTAGACATAGATGAATTCGGCAATAATGCGTCCTGCCGATTCCTTGAAAGGCACAACCTCCGTATCTCCGTAAAACGCATCGCGGGGAATCAGCGACAACTGCGGAATTTCCGGAGTTTTCACAACCAGCTCGTTAATCTCATTTACATGCATGTATTGATTCGAAAGCTCGCGGAGCGCCGTCAGCAAAATATCGATGGTTTCCCGATTGTCCCCCGGTGTGATGAGGCACAGAATATTGTACATATCACTGAGCTCCACCTCAATATTGTAGTGATCCCGCAGCCAATTCTCGGTTTCATATCCCGTAATGCCGAGGTGGCGCACATGAATCGTCAATTTGGTTGGATCATAGGAGTACGTCGCTTCCCCGCCTAATATTTCTTTACCGAAGCTGTACAAACCTTCGATTTTATTGACTTCATGACGTGCATACTGCGCCAACTCAATCGTCCTTGCAGCCATTTCGCGTCCATGCAGCGCCAAACTGCGGCGTGAAGTATCAAGCGATGCCAGCAGGATGTAAGAGGTTGAGGTGGTGGTCAGCATGCTGATAATCGTCTGCACGCGATAAGGATTGATGTATCCATTCTTGGTATTCACGTTCAGTACGGAACTCTGCGTCATCGAGCCGCCGAGTTTGTGGACGCTGGTCGCAGCCATATCGGCTCCGGCTTCCATGGCCGACATCGGGAGCTCTTCATGAAAATGGATCAATACACCGTGCGCCTCATCCACGAGAACGGGCACATTGTAGCTGTGAGCCAAATCCACGATTTCCTTCAGATTGGCGCTTACTCCGAAGTATGTCGGATTAATGACCAGTACGGCTTTGGCGTCAGGGTGGCGTTTTAACGCTTTTCGTACCGAGCTGATGGTGATTCCGTGATCGATTCCCACGTTGGAATCCTGGGCAGGCGATACGAATACAGGCTTGGCCCCGGTGAAAATGATGGCGGAAAGCACGGATTTATGGACGTTGCGCGGTACGATGATTTTATCGCCAGGCGAACATACCGACATGATCATGGTCATGATCGCTCCGCTTGTTCCTTGAACACTGAAGTAGGTGTGATCGGCACCGAATGCGTCGGCGGCCAGCTTTTGGGCTTCCTCGATGACGCCTGTAGGCTGATGCAAATCATCCAGCGGCGCAATATTAATCAAATCTATAGAAAAGGCGTTATCCCCTATAAATTCCCGAAATTCGGCGTCGGTGCCGAGGCCCTTCTTATGTCCCGGAATGTGAAATTGCACGGGGTTTTTGGCCGCATGTTCTTTAAGTGCGGTGAAGAGCGGTGTACGACTGTGGTCCATGGACGTTGTCACAACCTTTCCTTATGTTTATTTTGTTATGATTTGTTGATTTCTGTTTTTATATAAACAAAATTGAGTATAGCAAAATAGGGGGGGAATGCAAGGAGATTAAACGGCTTTTTTTGCTTTGTCCCGCAGCGCTTCAAACTTTAGACATATTAAGAAGGAGCAACGAAGATTTTCATCGTTCCTTCATTAAAATATCATCCATAAAAAAACGTCTATCGACGTACTTTCTCAGAAGACAGACCGCGGTTAAAGGAAGTTTTTCTTGCGATTATAGAATTGTTCAGCTTCGCTGAAAATTCATAAATTCTATAATCTTAAAAAAAGAGCTGCAACAGCAGCCCTTTACATCCATATATCATGCTCATTAAAACGCCATTTTATAAAGCGGCAGCAGCGTCTCAAACGTCTCCTGCACTTTTTGCACCAGCTTGTCCCCTTCAAGCTTGACGGCTTCCTCGCGCGGGATGCGCAGTCCGCACATGACCTCAGCCTTTTTCACCTGCTTCAGCTTCTCAATCAGGCGCGTGAAATCCTCCTCGCTCATATCCTGGTGAGGGGTGCCCGACGGGTTCATGTGATCCATGGACCAGTAAAAGTTTTTAGGCAGTGCCTTCGCTGTTTTCTTCAGCTTGGCTTCCAGGTTGCCGGCAAACACGGTCTTGTTGGGACTTTCGTAAATAATCGCGAAAATGATAAACAGATGGGTTCCGAACATGCCCACCTCAAAATGAGGCAGTGCTTTGTAGCCGCGTTTGCTGGCAGCCCAAGCGACCCAGGTGTCAATGGGAGGATTGACAGTGCGTCTTGCATGCTTCGCCACATGCACAAACATTTCTTCCCCAGCCAATGCCGATACATAAGGTGCCAACTCAGCCCCTAACGCCTCCAGCTTGGGTCTTACCCGTTCAATGAGAACCTCCATACGGGCTTCAAGCCCGGGAACGGAGAATACGTCGAAATCTTGATCTGTAAATCCGGTAACCGTCATGGATGTGATGGCCTCCCTGTTGTTGATGATATCGTTACTAAACTCGGTTTTTGGATAACTTATTATACCATAAGGCGAATGGACATCACGCATTGCCCAGAAAAGCTTCACCGTATGTTCATGTGGGTTAAAAATAGTCAATAAACCAAGTTACCGTTACATAAGATGGAGTATAAGATATAGATAAGACAACATCAAAAGCAGCTATGGGGGAAATCTTCACCGCCGTTTAATGATCGGTAGTAAACCGGAGGAGGGAGTGCCGTGAATAAGAGCGAGGAAGTGGAGTATTGCAACCTGGAGCTCCGGTTTGATCGCCGGCATATCCAGGACCTAATCAAGGAATTGATCCAGGAAGGATATTCGCTTTATTGGAGCGAGAATGATACGCAGTTTGTCATTTCAATCCGAACAGGTCGCAAGCTGGTAAAGCTGCGGTTTCAACGAACAGGAAGCGGTTTTAAACTGGTAGGCGATTATATGATTCGTGATCCCAAACTCGCGGAGTGGATGGAGAAATTGATCGAGAATACCCGTGGCCATGCTGTCGTCAAACGTTTCAAGGACAGGCAAATTTTGATCGAGAATATTTTGTTCGGAGAGGTCATAAGGCTCGTGGAAATATCCGGTTACCGGCAGCGGGTGCTGTTTCAGAAGGGGACGCCGATGACGGAGCAGGAAATGCTGCGGCTGTTTGAATCGGATGTAGGGGAACAGCGATTGCTGCTGTCGAGGCTGGAAACCGATGATGAGCTTGAGAAGCTCCATGCGGCGCTGCAAGAGGGGGACGAAGACAAAATTTCGGCTTGCAAGCAAAGACTCCGTGAGCTTTCCTTGGAGCTGATGAGGCTGGAGTGGTAATGACTTCAACCCGGATACAAGTTTAAAGCACGAACAACACTCCGAAACAGAAGGGGTGTTTTCGCGCGTGTTCTGATTTTGTGACAGGGGTTCACTTGTCAAATGAAAAACGTTAATATAAGATTATTGCAAATCATCTCGGATAGGGATGGGTTGTTTAAAAATATATTGGAGCAAAGGATGGAGAACCAGATGTCAAAACAACAAATCGGTGTGATTGGCCTTGCTGTAATGGGAAAAAACCTGGCCCTGAACATCGAAAGCAAAGGCTTCACCGTTTCCGTATATAACCGCTCTCCGCAAAAAACGGAAGATATGCTGAAGGAAACCGAAGGCAAGCAAGTGAAGGGGACGTTCTCGATCGAAGAATTCGTGGATTCCCTTGAAACTCCTCGTAAAATCCTGATCATGGTACAAGCGGGACAAGCTACGGATGCTACGATTGAACAGCTGATTCCACATTTGGACAAAGGCGATATCATCATCGACGGCGGTAACGCTTATTTCCCTGATACACAGCGCCGCAGCAAAGAACTGGCTGAAAAAGGCTTTAACTTTATCGGTGCTGGGGTTTCCGGCGGCGAAGAAGGCGCATTGAAAGGTCCATCGATCATGCCTGGCGGACAAGAAAGTGCCTACAAGCTGGTTGAGCCTATTTTGACGGCTATTTCCGCTAAAGTTAACGAAGAGCCTTGCTGTACATATATCGGACCAGACGGTGCCGGCCATTATGTAAAAATGGTTCACAACGGTATCGAGTATGGCGATATGCAGCTTATTTGCGAAGCTTACCAATTGCTGAAGGACGTACTCGGCCTTGATGCGAAGGATCTGCATGGAATTTTCACAGAGTGGAACCAAGGTGAACTTGATAGCTACCTGATCGAGATTACGGCTGACATTTTCTCCAAATATGACGAAGAAACCGGCAAGCCGATGGTTGATGTAATTCTGGATACGGCGGGTCAAAAAGGAACAGGTAAATGGACAAGCCAAAGCTCCCTGGATCTGGGCGTGCCGCTGTCCATGATCACCGAATCCGTATTCTCCCGTTTCTTGTCCGCAATGAAAGAAGAGCGTGTGGCAGCAAGCAAAATCCTGAATGGTCCAAAAGCAGCTGCATTTGACGGCGACAAGGCCGAATTCATTGAAAATGTGCGCAAAGCGCTGTTTGCAAGCAAAATCGTATCTTATGCTCAAGGCTTTGCCCAGCTTCGCGTGGCATCCGATGAGTACGGCTGGAACCTGCAATACGGCAACCTCGCTAAAATTTGGCGCGGCGGCTGCATTATCCGTTCCCGTTTCCTACAGAACATCACGGATGCTTATGAGAACAATCCTGAGCTGAAGAACCTGCTGCTGGATCCATTCTTTACCGATATTATTGAATCCTATCAAGATGCATGGCGTAAGGTTGTTGCTTCCGCGGTATCCTTGGGCATCCCGGTTCCTGGGTTCTCCAGCGCACTTGCATACTACGATAGCTATCGCACCGCAAACCTGCCGGCGAACCTGCTGCAGGCTCAGCGTGACTACTTTGGGGCTCACACGTTTAAACGCGTGGACAAAGAAGGAACCTTCCACTATAACTGGATGGATTAAATCTGCTTTTTCTAGCAGTATGAATACCATCCTCCCTGGATGGATTAATTCTGCTTTCGAGAGATCAGAGATTCAACCGTGCGGGCTTGAGAAGGGGAGTGCGCCTCCGCCAGCTCAGGAAGTCCGTGCATGGCTTCTAAGAGACAGGTGCGGATGTCGTGGTTCTTTGTATGGATGTGGTTTCCGCTTCCGAGCAAGAGCAGCGCGGCTTCGCAGTAACTGTTGAAATTTTGCAGCAAACGTGGCTTTGAAAGATCCAGCAGTGCAGGATCCTTCAGAGCCACTTTTTTTTGGACAAAATGAAGCACCCAGATCACATCTTCGCGGCATAGCGGGTAGGCTGGGTCGAGAATCCGGCGGATGCGCTTGGCAGCGGATGAGAGACCGGTTGGATTAAAAGACATAACTATATTCACTCCTTCCTTCTAATCTTGTATTCTTGTAATTAGTATATGACAATAGCGAACCAGATAGACTCGATAATATTGGAGCTTTACTTTGGGGGGGCTCTAAGAACAATTTAGAGAGTCAGGTCCATTGTCGAAAGATTTGGGGCTGTGGTATGATATGAGCAACCTTTACAGTGAAGCAGCAAATGGGGTGTCAAATTGGATAAGTTAGGTAGGAACATCATTCTGATCGGGATGATGGGTACGGGCAAGTCAACCGTAGGGCGTCTCCTGGCAGACACGCTCGGCTACACCCTGATCGATCTGGATGCGGAAATTGAGAGGATGGAAGGCAGAACGATTTCCGAGATGTTTGAAGCGGATGGAGAGCCGTATTTTCGTGAGGCAGAATCTGTTGCACTGCGCAGCGTTTTACAACGGAAAGGCATAGTCGTAGCGTCCGGCGGAGGAGCCGTGCTTCGTTCCGAGAATTGTGAAGAAATGAAACGTGGTGGCTGGGTCGTTGCTCTTACAGCGGATGCTTCCAGCATTGTTGACCGGGTACGAGGGGATGCCAATCGTCCGCTGCTAGCGGGGGATGTCGAAGATCGAGTTCGGCGTATCCTGGATGAACGAAAGGACAAATACCTGTTTGCGGATGTCGTAGTGGATACGGTTGGCCGATCCGCAGGGGAAGTAGCGACTGACATTTTAACGCATTACCGCGGCTAAGATGGTCAGCGAACGGCCTTGAGGCAATGATCATAAATCAGTTTCTAAGGTGCGTCTGTAGATTGTACTTGGGTCGGATCATGCAAAAAAGGCGGGATCACGATCATCCCGCACCTTCTTCATGGCTTGTCTATTCTTCATCGTCATGCCACTGAAGCATGCCGCCCTTCATGTTGATTACATTAGTCAAGCCCTGGTGATTCAAAAATTCGCATACATGTTGACTGCGACCACCGCTGCGGCAGATGAAGACGACCTCCTGATCGCGCGGAATTTCGTCCAGACGATTCGGAATCTCGCCCATAGGAATATGCTTGGCACCGCTGATCATGCCGGCTGCAACTTCCTCGTCCTCGCGGACATCAATCATGTACACATTTTCGCCGTTTTGAAGCCGGCTTCTAAGCTCCGATGTTTCCATTTGAGGGATCGGTTTCATCATATAGACCTCTTTTCTGAAAATAAATGATTAAGATCGTAACGATCTGAATTTCAGTTCATATGCACTATGATAACCAAGCGGTTCTTTCCCTGTCAATTTATACTAAGGGAGATTTCAAGGTTGGTTTATCATAACCTAATATATACAAGGAGAGATACATACGATGGATGTAATCGTCAAGCCTACGCCTATATTAAACGGAGAGATTGGAGCTTTATCCTCCAAGAACTATACAACACGTTACTTGCTGGTAGCTGCACTTGCCGAAGGAACGAGCACGATCTATTACCCAGCTCATAGCGAGGATAGCGACGCCATGAGACGCTGTATCCGGGATCTCGGGGCCGTGATCGAGGAGGACGAGGAGAAGGCGGTAATTACGGGCTTTGGCAAATCGCCGCGGGATGTGAAGGAACTGAACGTTGGTAACGCCGGCGCCGTTTTGCGCTTCCTGATGGGCGTCACGGCGTTGTCCAAAGAGGTTACCTTCGTCAATACCTATCCGGAATCACTGGGCAAACGTCCTCATGATGATCTCATTGAGACGCTTGGTCAATTGGGCGTGGAAGTGGAGCATAACGAAGGCAAACTGCCGATCACGATTCGTGGCGGTCAGCCGAAAGGCGGAAAGCTCACCGTATCTGGGGAAGTGAGCTCGCAGTACTTAAGCGCATTGTTGTTCTTAACGCCACTGCTTGCCGAGGACAGCGAGATTACCGTTACCGGAGATTTAAAATCCAAGGTCGTTATCGGTCAGACCCTGGAAGTGCTGGAGCAAGCGGGCATTACGATTCACGCGGCGGACGATTATACATTCTTCCGGGTTCCTGGCGGTCAATCCTACGAAGCGAAGACCTATACGGTTCAAGGCGATTATCCGGGCTCAGCTGCCGTCCTGGCGGCGGCTGCGGTCACGCAGTCGGATGTAACCATCCGCAATTTGTCAGAGGACAGCAAGCAGGGCGAACGGGCTATTATTGATGTCCTTCGGATGATGGAGGTTCCCCTCACGCACAAGGACGGAAATGTCCATGTCCAGGGCAACCGAACCCTGAAGGCTTTGGAATTTGACGGAGATGCAGCGACGGATGCGGTGCTTGCGATGGTAGCGGCAGCTGTGTTTGCGGAAGGAACCTCCCGATTCTACAATGTGGAGAATCTCCGCTATAAGGAATGCGACCGGATTACAGACTATTTGAACGAATTGCGCAAAGCCGGAGCCAACGTTGAAGAACGCCAAGCCGAGATCATCGTTCACGGGCGTCCGGAAGGCGTCGAGGGCGGTGTGGAGATCAATGCCCATTATGATCATCGGGTCATTATGGCCCTGACCGTGGTCGGACTTCGCGCACATCAGCCGATCCGGATTAAGGATGCGCATCATGTGGCCAAGTCGTACCCGCAATATTTTGATCACATGAAGGCGCTTGGAGCCCATGTAGAATGGGTAAAATAAAGGAATAGCCAAGCGGCTGGTCTATTACGAATGGAAAGGTGGTCATGAAGCATGGCATTCGAGAATCCTACCCGCGAAGAAATCGCGGATATACTGCGTAACGCAGGTAATATCGCCGTTGTCGGTCTGTCCGACCGGCCGGATCGTACTTCCCATATGGTTTCTGCTGCGATGCAAATGCGCGGATATCGGATTATCCCGGTTAACCCTGGTGCAACAGAAATACTGGGGGAGAAGAGTTATCCATCCCTGAAGGACATTCCGGAGCCGATCCATATCGTCAATGTGTTCAGACGCAGTGAATATTGTGCCGATGTGGCGCGGGAAGCTGCCGAGATTGGAGCCAAGGTTCTCTGGCTTCAGCAGGGAATTATCAGTGAAGAAGCGGCGGCCATCGCGGAGAAGAGCGGCATGATTGCCATCATGGACCGATGCATTAAGGTGGAGGATTCCATCGCTTTGGGCGGGCGTTAAGATTTGAGTTGGTGAATTGGAATTAGGAGCAAGCCTTATGTTGAAACGGCTGCTGGCAGACTGGACACGATCCGGGCCTGCCGGGGCACTGCTCATGAGGCTTGCTTTTCTATGTGGCATTTACCCTGATTTCTTTTTGACAAAAACAGGCGCAGCGCTTACCATCAAGGATAGAAAGGAGGGCTCGCCTTGAATTGGTTGGGATCATTACAACAGCTGGGCAGAGCAGTTATGCTCCCTACAATGGCGCTTCCGGCGGCAGCTCTCCTGCTTAGCGTGGGGAGTCTGCCATGGTCGGCGTGGGGCTTCGGAACCTTGGGCGAGATTGCCCAGGCAGCGGGGCACGGCGTGTTTTATTACATGCCGTATTTATTTGCCATCGGTGTCGCATGGGGGCTCTCGAACCAGGGAGGACCCGCAGGGCTTGCCGCTCTGGCTGGCATGTTCATTTACGATCAGGTTATATCCCGTCTCGGGGACGGGAGTGTACAGCCTTCGACCTTGATTGGTATTATTTTTGGGGTAATGTCCGGTTATGTTTATAACCGATTCAAACATATTAAGCTTCCTGAAGCTATACAGTTTTTTGGGGGCTCCCGATTCGTGCTTTTGTTTATGGGACTGTTTTCCACGATATTTGCATGGATCATGCTGGGAACGGCTCCCATGGTACAGCGCGGCTTAGATGCATTTTATGACCTGACCGTACATATGGGGGCATTCGGATTATTTCTCTACGGAATTTTGTACAGGGTATTGACGGCATTTGGTTTGCATCACTTGTTGAATAACGTCTATTGGTTTCAGCTGGGCTCGTACGAGACGGAAGACGGTACCGTCGTTCAGGGAGATCTGCCCCGATTCTTCGCGGGTGATCCGACAGCGGGCGACTTCATGGCCGGGTTATTCCCGATTATGATGTTTGCCCTGCCGGCGATTGCATTTGCCATTATTCAAGAGGCACGGGAAGATTTGAAGCCGAAGGTGAAAAAAACGTTTATGCGGTCCGCGCTTGTCTGTTTTTTGACAGGGGTATCGGAGCAGATTGAATTCGCATTCTTATTCGCGTCTCCTTATCTGTATGTGCTCCACGCCCTGATGGCCGGGTTCGCGATGGTGCTTACCTATGCGTTTGATATCCATCACGGGTTTTCATATTCGGCCGGATTTATTGATTATGTCCTTAATTTTCACTTGTCGCAGAACGCCTGGATCATCATACCGATCGGGGCCGTATACGGCATCGTATACTATTTTCTGTTCCGCTGGGCCATTCGCACCTTCGAAATCCCTACACCCGGGCGTGAAGAAGGTTCGGCGCTGGAAGGCCGGGCAGGAGACATCCCCTATCAGGCACCGCTTATACTGGAGGCGCTTGGTGGGAAAGACAACATCGTTCAGGTCCAATCCTGCATGACGCGTCTTCGACTGACCGTATACAATGAGCGCCAGATTGATTCAGACGCACTGAAATTGCTCGGTTCTGCCGGTATCATCAAGCTGGGCGGCGGTAATGTCCAGGTGGTATTCGGGACGTATTCTGAGCTCATCCGCGAAGAGATAAATAAGCTGATGCAGCAAGATTTACCGCGCGTACTGTTCAGTGCGCCCGTACAGGGACGCATGCTTCCGATCGACGAAGTGCCGGATGATATTTTTGCCGCCAAGCTTGTCGGCAACGGCGTGGCGTTCATTCCGGAAAAAGGGGAACTTGTATCCCCGGTATACGGAACCGTGATGCATGTCTATCCGACGATGCATGCCATTGGCATTTCAACGCCGGATGGACTCGAAGTGTTGATTCATATCGGGATCGATACCTCTCAACTGAAAGGACCGTTTTCAGCTGTGGTAAGCGAAGGGGATACCGTTGAGCCGGGGCAACTGCTGGTCAAGTTCGATCTGGCGTATTTAAAGACACATGCCGCATCACTGGCCACACCGATGGTGATCACCAATCCTGATAAAGTAAGATCTTGGAGCTTTGCTCCATTCAAGTCCGTTAAGAGAGGACAGTCATCTGTCATGTCCGTCGTATTAAATGAGAGTAATGCTGGGGGTAGAGAATCATGATACAAGGCATTGGCGCAGCAACAGGCATAGCGATCGGTAAGGCTTTCGTACTGCCGCATTGGGAGCTGGACCTTCCGGATTCCGAAATGGATGCTGTCGATTTAGCCAAAGAGTTCGAGCGCTTATATGAAGGCATACGAACCTCCAAGAATGAAATTGAATATATCAAGAACGAATTCAAGGAAATGGTGGGGCACGAGGAGTCTCAGATCTTTGATGCGCATCTGGCTATACTGGAGGATCCCGTATTCATGAACGAAATTCAAGGGATCATCGAGCGCCAGTACAAGGCTGCCGAAGTGGCGGTTAAAGAGGCAATCGATCATTTCGTATCCATGTTCGATTTGCTGGACGACGAGTATATGAAGGAGCGGGCGCTGGATATTAAGGATGTTGGCAATCGGCTGCTCAAGCATCTTCTAGGTGCTCCGGAAGTCAAGCTTCCGGCTGACACGCAGCCTTATATTTTGGTTGCGAAGGAACTTTCTCCGTCTCAGCTTGTGCACCTTAACCCTTCCCACGTTCTTGGCATCGTGACGATGACGGGTGGCAAGACCTCTCACTCGGCGATTATGGCCCGCGCTCTTGGCATACCGCTTGTATCCGGGATTGAGAACAAGCTGGATCATCCGATCCAGACCGGACAGCATCTGGTTGTGGATGGGGATGAAGGCTTGCTGTATTTAGAGCCCGACACGCTGGTTGTAGAGCGTTACGAAGGGATCCGCGAGCAGCAACGGAAAAAGAAAGAGCAGCTCCAGCTCCTGGCAACCGTTGACGCGGTGACGAAGGATGGAACATATTTTAATCTGGCCGCGAATATGAACTCCGTTAAAGAAATGGAGATTGCGCTGAAGAACGGCGCGCAGGGAGTCGGATTGTTCCGGACGGAATTTTTATATATGGATCGCCACAACTTTCCTTCGGAAGAAGAGCAGTTTGAAGTGTATAAACTGGTTGCCGAGAACGCAGGTGAGTCTTCAGTGGTGATCCGTACGCTGGACATCGGCGGTGATAAACAGCTGGATTATTTCGGGCTGCCGGAAGAAGAGAACCCTTTCCTGGGTTATCGCGCCATCCGTATCAGCCTGGATCGCACAGAGCCGTTCCAGACCCAATTGTCCGCCATTCTGAGGGCCAGCGCTTTTGGCAACGTCAAAATCATGTATCCGATGATATCCTCGATAGAGGAAGTCAAGCAGGCTAATGCCGTCCTGCGGCGCGCGATGGCCGATTTGGACCAACGCGGCATCGCCTACGACCCCAACATTAAGGTCGGCATCATGATTGAGGTGCCCGCGGCAGTTACCATCTCGGATATGTTGGCAGAGGAAGCCGATTTCTTCAGCATCGGGACGAACGATCTGGTTCAGTATGTGCTGGCAGTAGATCGGATGAACGAGCAGATCGCGCATATGTACCATCCATTTCATCCTGCGGTCTTGCGCATGCTTCGGACGACGGTGGAGGCTGCGCATGCGGCAGGCATACCGGTCAGCGTGTGCGGAGAAATGGCCGGGGACGAGCGGGCGATTCCGATATGGCTGGAGCTTGGCGTTAAGGATCTAAGCATGTCGCCGCAATCCTTGCTTCGCGTGAAGCATCGCATCTTGAATACCAATGCGGCAGAAGCGAAGGGGGAGGCAGCGGCTTGCTTCAAATTGCGTACCAGCTCCGCTGTCGAAGAGCGTCTCAGCGCGTTTGCCGAACGCAGCAGTTATCTGAACGGAACTAACGGTACGGACAGCACGGCCTCTTAAAAAACCAACTCCAAGAAGAAGGATGACGCAACAATTTTCATGTTTCTTTTTTGAGTGGACAAGCTAATCTATGCCCATATCAAAAACAGCTGCCTATCTCACCAGGAGTCCTGCTTGGTGAAACGAGCAGCTGTTTTTGTGTGGTGCAGGGGAGCTTTTAGCCTTGCTGTGCCAGAGCATCGCAAAAGGCTTGGCCGTACGGCGGCAGATCCGGTGGACGGCGGGCGGAAATAATATGACCGTCGGTCACGACCGGTTCATCCTTCCAGATTGCACCGGCATTTTCCATATCGTCCCGGATTCCCGGTGTGGAGGTAACCGTAATTCCATCCAGGATTTTGGCGGAGATAAGTACCCATCCGGCGTGGCAGATTTGTCCGATCGGTTTTTTGTCCGCATTCATTTCTTGGACCAGTTGCAGCACTTTATCATAACGCCGCAGCTTGTCCGGCGCCCAGCCGCCCGGAACGAGAATTCCATCATAATCCTTGCTGTTCAGCTCTTCAAATGAATACTCGGCTTGAGCGGGAACCCCATATTTGCCCATGTAAGTTTTTCCTTTTTCCAACCCGGCAAGATGGACTTCCGCCCCTTCCTCACGGACCCGGTAAACGGGATACCAAAGTTCCAGATCCTCAAATTCTTCGTCTACAAGCGCTATTACTTTTTTTCCAGCCAATCTCATGATTGTTATAACCCCTTTCTCGCAGATTTCCTCATGTATCCGTATGACTGTACTTATTGTAACAAATATGGGGGGCAGTTTCATAGGAACGACTCAAAGAACAAACATTTGGAAACATATCTGGTAAATAAAGCATTATCACAAATTAGCAGGATTCTTTGGTATGATAGTCGAATAGAACTAGTTTAGGTGACAGATTTGTGACATAGGCTGTTGGGATTAGATTACGCGATAGGATTTGGGGTGGGCATTATGTTCAAAACCTGCAACTGTGGACAATGGATGAAGTTGGAATTAAGAAAGCTGATTCATGAAAGAAGGACTCGAATATATCATGTTCCTGTTTATGCCTGTCAGGCTTGCAAGAAGTATGAGCTTCTGCCTCTTATTAAACCGGATTTACTTCGCTATCTCGCATCGATTAGCAATGGGACCGAACGAATACACGTTTCGTTCGCAGATGTTAATGAGTCTGCATACGTACTTCGAGAAGTGTTCCGTACATACGACGATGATTCGTCGGTAGAATGGCAGACACGCTGCATGGAAGTTTTTGACGAGCGGATCAACATGCTGTTGGATCTATTTCGTTATGCCCAGAACCTGGGCGATGGTGACTGGATGAGACAAATTGAGGGACGGCTCGAGCAGTTAAGCACGATTAAATCCCTCGTTCCTGAAAATTCGGGAAATTATGCAAGATAATTTTCAGAAAATTTTCGCGGTTGTTGGATTTTTCACGCACTTTTTGTTAGGATAGAGGATAGGAACTTCAATACAATGAAGGGAATGTATATCCTATGGCGGCGTTGACGAAAATGACTACTATAGAAGAGTTGCGCAGCACCCTTGAATTTTCGGAGCAGAGGCCCTTGCTGTTGTTCAAACATAGTACCAGATGCCCAATTAGTGCCGGAGCCTATAAGGAAGTGCAAGCTTACCTGGAGGACCAGCCGAACGAGCGGATCGACTATGTATGGATCGATGTCATTGCCGACCGTCCGGTATCGAGTCAAGCTGCGGAAACTCTAAGCATAGAGCACGAATCGCCACAAGTTATTCTTGTAAAAGAAGGAGCGCCAGTCTGGCATACATCCCATTCCCATATTACGGCTGAAGCGCTGAAGGCTCAATTGGACGGCATCTAATGCCGTGTCGTTGCACAAAGCAGTAATTTGTCGTATCATAAATTCAATTGGTATTGAACGAATGAAAATCTATTGGCAATGGAGAGAAGGAATTTGACGGTAACCATTTACGATGTTGCGCGCGAAGCAGGCGTTTCCATGGCGACGGTATCACGGGTTGTAAACAATAACCCGAACGTTAAGCCTCAGACCCGGAAAAAAGTATACGAAGCGATTGAACGTTTAGGGTATCGTCCGAATGCGGTAGCCAGAGGTCTGGCCAGCAAGAAGACCACAACCGTCGGCGTTGTGATCCCTGACATTTCGAACTCGATCTTTGCGGAGATTGCCCGTGGTATTGAGGATATTGCTAACATGTACCACTATAATATAATTTTGTGTAATGCCGACAAACGTAAGGAAAAAGAAATCCGTGTCATCAACACATTGCTTGAGAAGCAAGTCGACGGTTTGTTGTTTATGGGTGGAACGGTGACGGACGAGCATATCCAGGCGTTCCAGACATCGGCTGTGCCGATTGTTCTTTGTGCGACAAGTGACGAGAGAGGTTCTTATCCTTCCGTTGACATTGATCATGAACAGGCTGCGTTTGATGCGGTAAACACGCTGATCCGGCACGGACACCGTGAAATTGCCATGATCAGCGGCACGCTTCAGGATCCGGCGAACGGTTATGCACGTTTCCAAGGATACAAGAAGGCGCTGGAAACTGCCGGCATCGAGTATCAAGAGGATCTGGTGCGTATTGGTAACTATCGCTATGAGTCCGGCGTCGAAGCGATGAAATACTTCCTGGGGCTTAAGAAGAAACCGACAGCTATTTTTGCTGCTACCGATGAGATGGCAATTGGCGCTATTCATAGCATTCAGGACGAAGGCTACAAAGTGCCGGATGATTTCTCCATTATCAGCGTAGATAATATTCGGATGGCTTCGATGGTTCGTCCACAGCTGACAACGGTAGCTCAACCAATGTATGATTTGGGAGCCGTAGCTATGCGCTTGCTTACCAAGCTGATGAAGAAGGAGAATGTGGAGAATCCTCGCGTGATTTTGCCGCATGAAACGATTCTTCGTCTTTCGGTTAGTCATGTGAACGAGTAAGAAGTGTGAATAAAAGCAATTTAGACATCGATTGATCTGAAGAAAGCTCCTGGTTTTAAGGGGCTTTTTTCTGGTGGGATTATTTGTGTTTTTGAATTCAGGAGGGATATCAGTATGACAACACAAGTTATCGGCCTAATCGGGGCCATGGACGAAGAAGTGGAAATGCTGCTCAGTCAACTGGAGAATAAAGAAACGGCAGTCCGTTCAGGGGTTACATATGCTTCAGGAACGATTCATGGCAAGAGCGTCGTTGTATGCAAGAGCGGAGTGGGTAAGGTGAATGCGGCGGTTACCACGCAAATCTTGATTGATACCTATGGCGTTTCCAAAATATTGTTTACCGGCGTGGCGGGCGCGCTGCATCCGGAGCTGAACATTGGCGATATCGTCATTTCTTCCTCCTGCATGCAGCACGATATGGACGTGACTCCGCTTGGCTTTGCGCGCGGCGTGATTCCGTATCAGGCAGTGTCTGATTTTCCTGCTGATCCCTCGTTGATCGAGCTGGCAGAGGAAGCGTGCAAAGAGCAGGCGGCGAATCATTACGTCATCGGAAAGGTTCTGTCGGGCGACCAGTTCATTGCCAACCGTGATACAGTACGGACGCTTTATGAGGATCTGAACGGGGTTTGCGCGGAAATGGAAGGTTCTGCCGTTGCCCAGGTATGTTATATGAACCGTGTGCCTTATGTGGTGATCAGATCCATGTCGGATAAGGCTGACGGTTCTGCCCATGTCAATTTTCCTGAGTTTACCGTGAAAGCTTCCAAGCGTTCACACGAAATTGTGAACTACATGCTGGGCAAACTCTAGTAAAAAAGACTTTGTGTAAGCGGTAGGCATACATTCCAGTATGCACCTCTACAGATGAACAAACTCCCCGAGGATAAGCCCTTGGGGAGCTTGTTGTTTATTTATTGGGTATCAACTTAATACATAAACCGCTGTCTGAAACGGATACGATCGAATTGTTCTTGTGATGAAAGCGGTACGTGCCGCCCGATTCTGACCATGAGACAGTTCGCAGGATGGGAGCAGATTTCCGGATCGTCGGTTGCGTACCACTCCATATCTACGATTTTCATTAACCGTTCCATCATTTTGCGGTAATCCCATACGTTAAGGCCGCTACCTTTAAGATCCCAATGCCAATAGTACTCGGTCGTAAACACGATGTAACGCTCCATCTGTTCTTCTTCAAATGCAGTCTTTATCATCTGCTGCCCAAGTCCCAGAGAACGGTAATCTTTCGCTACTTCGATGGCACCAAGTTCAATCAAATCTTCCATATTGCCCTCAGACCAGCGTTCCTGCTCATCCGGGTGATGAAACGTTACATATCCAACGATCATATCTTGGTCTCTCGTGATGATGATTCTGCCTTCGGGCAGGCCTGCAATTTCCACCAATGCCTCATGCTGCTCCGCAGGACGACGAAAAGCCTTGAGATCAGGGTGCATGGTTAGCTCGGATAGTTGCTCGGGAGGTACAGGTCCTTCGATGATCAGGCGGCGGTCTTCAGGGAACAAAACATGAGACTGGTATACCTTGCAGTGTTCCATCCGTTGCGCTCCTTTCAATTCCATACCCTACTTATAGCAAAAAAATAAAAAAATGAAAAGCAATGACAGGTAAACGAGAGCTATGATATAATCTTTTCGACATAAAATCTTCACATTTATGTCGTACTTAACGATATGTTTCCTTGCGAATTCAGGGGTTAATGACTCGATGACTGCGACAACGTGACGACCCACCGCAATGTGTAAAATGTATGTTTCATTCAATCATTTTGTAAGCGCTGTCCACTATGAGGTGACCGATTTGAGAATGAGGAGGATGTAATCATGAATCAAACGCATAGCGAAATATTGCCAAGTGAAGTTTCACATTCCAATATGAAGAGTTACGAGCAGGCACGCTCCGAGTTTTCATGGGACGAAATCGAGAGACATTTTACTTGGTATGAGACGGGCAAAGTGAATATGGCCTATGAAGCTATAGATCGTCATGTGGCAGAGGGACGCGGAGATAAGGTAGCTCTCTTGTATAGTGACGCCAATCGTGAGGAATCTATTACTTACGCGCAGTTGAAAGAAAAATCCGACAAGTTCGGTAACGTGCTCCGTAAATATGGCGTTGGCAAAGGTGATCGGGTATTTATCTTTATGCCGCGCGGCCCAGAGCTCTACGCCGGTTTGCTGGGCATTCTGAAGGTAGGCGCCGTGGTCGGCCCATTGTTCGAGGCGTTTATGGAGACGGCTGTAAAGGACCGTCTGGAGGACAGTGGAGCGGTTGCTCTGATTACGACGCCTGCACTGTTGTCACGCGTGAAGCGTGACGAGTTGCCTGAACTGAAGCATATTTTTGTCGTGGGCGAGATGGAAGAAGAGGACCCGAGACTAGTAAGCTACCACGAGGAAGTTGAAGCTGCATCAAGTGAGCTGGAGATTGAATGGCTTGAACGGGAAGATGGTTTGATCATGCACTATACGTCAGGCTCTACCGGGAAACCGAAGGGCGTGTATCACGTGCAGAATGCCATGATTCAGCATTATTATACGGGTAAGGTTGTTTTGGATTTAAGGGAAGATGATATATATTGGTGCACGGCGGACCCGGGCTGGGTTACCGGTACGTCCTACGGTATTTTTGCACCGTGGTTGAACGGGGTTACCAATGTCATTCGCGGAGGCCGGTTCAGCCCGCAGGATTGGTACAGCACTTTGGTGAACAATAAGGTAACGGTATGGTACAGCGCTCCAACCGCCTTCCGCATGTTAATGGGTGCCGGCTCCGAGCTTATCGACCAATATGATTTGAGCCATGTGCGGCATATTTTATCCGTTGGCGAGCCTCTTAATCCCGAGGTGGTGCGTTGGGGACACAAGGCTTACAAGCAGCGTATCCATGATACGTGGTGGATGACAGAGACTGGCGGACAGTTGATCTGTAATTACCCGGGCATGGCGATCAAGCCAGGATCCATGGGGCGCCCGGTGCCGGGTATTACAGCGGCTATCCTGGACGATCAGGGGAAAGAAGTGGCTCCGTACACGATGGGGAATTTGGCAATCAAGACACCTTGGCCGTCCATGATGAGAAAAATTTGGAATAACGAGGCGAAGTACGAAGAATACTTCCGAATTCCGGGCTGGTATATTTCTGGTGATTCGGCATACATGGATGAAGAAGGGTACTTCTGGTTCCAGGGCAGAATCGACGATGTGATTAATTCGTCCGGTGAGCGAATCGGACCGTTCGAAGTTGAGAGCAAGCTGGTTGAGCATCCGGCTGTTGCTGAAGCAGGCGTGATCGGTAAGCCTGATGTAACCCGTGGCGAGATTATTAAAGCCTTTATCTCCTTACGTGAGGGATATACACCTACTCAGGAGCTCAAGGATGAAATCTACCGATTTGTGAAGGAAGGACTCTCCGCTCATGCCGCGCCTCGCGAAATTGAGTTTAAGGATAAACTTCCGAAGACGCGCTCCGGTAAGATCATGCGCCGTGTACTGAAAGCGTGGGAGCTGGATCTCCCGACAGGCGATCTGTCCACGATTGAAGATTAAAGGCGTAATCAAGACAGGGCTGACAATGAAGATGGTGACCCCCATTTTCATTGTCAGTTTTTTTTGAGATAGGCGTTTTTTCTTTCTACCAAAAAGAGTGAACTAAACTAGAAGTTTCTGTTTATGCAAAAATAAAGCCAGCCCCTCCAACACATGATCTCTGTAGAGGGGCTGGCTTTTTATATAGTTCAATCTATTTTTTCTCAAAATATACGGCTGGTGAAGCAGGAGATTCACCGATTGGATTTACGGCAGTTATTCTAAAGGTACCGCCGATTGGGTTGCCGGAGGAGTAATAGAACTCCGTACTCTTACTTGAGCCAAGAATCTGGTAATTGCCGTCACTATTTGGACTGATGTAGATGTTGTAGACCATAACCTCTTCCTCTGGAGCATTGCCGCTCCAGGTGGCCTGAAAGCCCTCAGGGGTAGCTACGAGGGTCGGCTCACCAGGTGCAGACGGTACGGTAGTAGCACCTTCATTCTCAAGTTCCAGGTCGATATCGGGATCTCCCTCAGTCACGCTGTCATCAGGAATAGCGATGTCGTCATCGGGATTCGCTTCGTTGTCGTCCGGAACTTCGAATCCAGGCGCTGTGCCGCCCACAATGGCGCTTGGCTCAGACACTTTGCCGGCTACGTCCACGGCGACAACGTAATAGGAAGTAAACATTCCGTCGGCTCCAAGTCCCGAGAAGACAAGGCTCTCGTCGCCAAGCACGACCTGCCCTTGATGTGTATATGGACTTCCGTTAACGGACTTAAAGAGCCGGTACCCGACAACATCAGGAGATCCACTGGCATTAAAGCTGATTGAGCCGCTGCCCATCGAATAATGTACGTTTTTCGGTGGAGTAGGGGCTTTGCCATCATCCGTTCTAGGGTCGAGCCTGCTTGGCATCCCTTTCTTCGCGTCCTGCGGCAGATAAGATTCCAGTGATCTCTTTTCACCTTTCATGACCTTCAGGGCGTTCTGCAGCTCTATAATCAGCTCGTCAATGGGCTTCTCACGCTTGATGACGATTTGTTCTCTCAACATATCCAGAGGCGTTGCTTTCTGTGGAATGTAATTTACACCCCGATAGGTGATATATTTCGCTTTGGCGATGCCATCATCGCTTTCGGTAGGCACAAACTTCACATTAAACAGGTCTGTTACGAATCTGTCCGTTAAGGCGGTCGGCAGTTTGCCGCTGTACGCCGAAACCGTTTTGGAGGTTATGCCTTCAGGCTTCTCAAACGTTTTGGTTGGGAACAGATCCGGCTTGACTTCGGTTGCTTCGTTCATGATTCTTGCCCAAATGGCTTGGGCGTGCTTGCGTTGGTCTCCAACGAGCGTATTCTTTTGTTCTTTGTATCCGACCCATACGCCAAGCGTCACATCAGGCGAGTATCCCATGAACCAGACATCCCCGTAGTTCTGGGTAGATCCGGTTTTACCAACGACCGGAATCTCATTGAATTTCTTGTACGTGTCTCTGACCTTGCTGCCTGTTCCGTTCGTGATGACGGTACGGAGCATATCCGTCATGAGATACGCTGTCTGCTCGGAGAATACTTGCTCCGGTTTTACTTCGTGTTTATAGACAATATTACCTTTGGAATCCACGATTTTCTCAATCATGAAGGCATCCGTGAATTTGCCTTGATTTCCGATGGAACTGTATGCATTGGTGAGTTCTTCTACTGTTACTCCGTAATGAAGCCCGCCGAGTACACCTGTTGAAGCATTATAATCGTCTTCCTCCAGGGTAGTGATACCCAGCTTCTTGGAAAACTCCCAAGCCTTCTCGATTCCGACCGTGTTGTTAAACAGTTTGAGGGCCACCGTATTGGTCGAATCGTTCAATGCCTGTCGTGCCGTCATCAATCCTCTGTACCCGGTATATGAGTTTTTGGGAATATGGAACACTTTGCTGTAGTCCTTTAAGATGATCGGTGAATCGTCAACCACGCTGGCAGGTTGAATCCCTCCCGAATCGAGTGCCGGTAAATACGCGGCAATAGGTTTCATGGCAGATCCGGGTTGTCGTTTCATTTGCGTAGCATAGTTCATTTGTTCTGTGTTAAAATCCCTGCCCTCAATCATGCCGAGAATGGCGCCGGTTTTGTTGTCGATCATCATCGCGGCGGTCTGCTCCATTCCTTTTTCCTGGCTGTCAGGCAAGTAGTTGCTGTCATCCTCCGCGATGGACCGCATGGTCTTGTATAATGTCCGGTCGATCGTGGTGTAAACACGGTAACCGCCGGTGCTGAGCTGGGCCCGGGAAGCATCCATCAGATCGGAGTTCGCTTGCGTGCCTTTTGCGTTCTCTTCCGCTTCCTCGCCGAGCTGCATCAGGATATTCGATGCTTGGCGTTCTACTTCCATCATGAGATAAGGATAAGTCACATAGGCCTTCTGCGTCCGAGGAGCAAGCGATTTTTTGATATCGAATGCCTTGGCCTCTTCATATTCGGCTTGCGTTATTTTGCCTTCTTCCAGCATGCTTGCCAGCACGCGGTGCTGGCGGTTTACCGCCCGGTTGAATGCTTTCTCGTCAAATTCCCCCTTGCCGTTGAAGGCGGAGTAAGAGGACGGAAGCTGCGGAAGACCTGCCAAATATGCAGCCTGAGCTACGTTCAGGTCATTCAGATTGTTAATGTTAAATATACCTCTTGCCGCAGCCTTGATCCCGAACAATTGATATCCGCTGGAACCGTTGCCGTAAGGAACCTTGTTCAAGTAGGCTGTTAAAATTTGGTCTTTACTCAAAAAGCGTTCCATCCGCATGGCAAGCAGCATTTCTTTTACCTTGCGGTTGTCGGTTTTGTCGCGACTTAAAAAAGTGAGCCTGGCCAGCTGTTGCGTCAACGTGCTGCCGCCGGTTTGAACCGGTTCGTTCAGCACGCGTTCTTTTACGGCGCGAGCGGTACCTTTTATGTCAACACCCTTATGTGTATAAAAACGGTTATCTTCTATGGATACGACGGCATCCTTAACAAGCTGGGGAATATCCTTGAATTCCACAGGTCGTCTGTCTTCTTCGGTTCTAAGCTGCCCGATCGGTGAGCCATCCGCGAAGTAGGCGAAGCCCGTTATGGCATTGTCGTTCACCGTATTCTCGATGAGAGCTCTGGATCTTACCGGCTCATTCTCAACAATAGAGGTCACGTAGCCTGCTACGGCTCCTCCGGCGAACAAAACGCCCATCAGACCCACCACAAAGAGCCATCCGATGACGGATCCGAGCACCCGCAGAAAGGACCGTTTACGCGGTTTCTTCTGTTTTTCAGGCTCTTGTTTTTTCTCCTCAACCATGAATGTATACTCCTCCTTTTAACGCACCTATTATAGCATAAATCGAAGGTTTTGAATCATGTGTCCCTATATAGCGTGTCCTTTTTTGAGGAAGATTGACTTTTTCGGGAAGCATGTGATACAAATAATGCAAAGTTCATATCGTGAAAAGCTTTGAAGGACCCCAGTAGAAGGCGGAGCCTTTCGTTTCCAGAGAGTCGGTGGGTGGTGCAAACCGATAACGAGCCCCTTCGAATTACCGTCCGGAGCTGACCGGGGGAATAAGAACCGTACATCTGTGCGGCTGTTACAGTAGTCCGGTTCCGGGATGACACCCGTTATGGCAATGAAGTGAGAATCCGTTCCTGAGGTAACGGATTTTAATTAGGGTGGTAACGCGAGCGCTCCTACTCGTCCCTTGGGATGAGTAGGAGCTTTTTTGCGTTCATAAATAGAAGGAGGCGTGCGGCAACATGGAATGGGATGTTATTTCGAACGTTCAGCTGCAAGAGGTGGAACGGCAGATGGAGGTGATCTCCCGTGGAACGGTGGAGATCATCCCGGAAGAAGCGATGAGGCAGAAGGTCATGAAATCGGTTGTAACCGGCGAGCCGCTGCGCGTGAAGCTGGGAATGGACCCGTCAGCGCCGGATCTTCACGTCGGGCATACCGTCGTGCTGCAGAAGCTGCGTCAGTTCCAGGAACTCGGACATGAAGTACAGCTCATCATTGGGGACTTTACCGGCAGAATCGGAGATCCGACAGGCAAATCCGAAACGCGTAAGCAGCTGTCGGAAGAAGATGTTAGACGCCATGCGGAAACGTACAAAAAACAAATTTACAAGGTATTGGATCCTGAAAAAACGAAGGTGTATTTCAACGCCGAGTGGCTTGCGCCGATGACTTTTGCCGATGTGGTCAGCTTATCGGCCAAGGTAACTGTGGCACGGATGCTTGAGCGCGATGATTTTACAAAACGTTATCAGAGCGGGCTTCCGATCAGCATCCATGAATTTTTTTACCCGTTGATGCAGGGGATGGATTCTGTGGCGCTTAAGACCGATGTCGAGCTTGGAGGGACGGATCAGAAGTTCAACTTGCTGATGGGACGCACCCTGCAGAAAGAGTATGGCTCAGAGCCTCAGGTTGCAATCACGATGCCGCTGATTGAAGGGCTTGACGGCGTACAGAAGATGAGTAAGAGCTTGGGCAATTACATCGGTATCGACGAAGAGCCGAATGAGATGTACGGTAAGTCCATGTCCGTTCCGGATGAGCTCATGCTCAAATACTTCAGCTTGGCCACGGATATGGCAAGTGAGGAGGTAGCCAGATTGGAGAAGGGGCTTACGGACGGAATCGTCCATCCCCGGGATGCCAAGATGAGCTTGGGGCACAGACTCGTTCGCATGTATCATGGGCGGGAGGCTGCGGATGCTGCACAGCAGCATTTTGTGGCCGTATTCCAGCAGAAGGCATTTCCTGAAGACATTGAGGTTTACATGATACCCGAAGGAGAATTGCAGGAAGGAAAGATGAAGCTTATCCATCTGCTGACACTGCTCGGTTTTGCCGCTTCTAATGGGGAAGCCAGACGGAGCATCCAGCAGGGGGCCGTAAAATGGAACGGAGTGAAATGCAGCGACATGTACGGTGAGATCGTTCCTCGGGATGGGGATGTGGTTCAACTGGGCAGGCGTAAATTTGCCAAACTGAAGCTTTCTTAAGCTTATTGAATCTGGGGAGGATCAATTAGACAGCAAAAAACCCTGAAGGCCGAGGCCTTCAGGGTTTTGGGGTTCCGAGTTAATCTTAACGGTTGTAGAATTCGACGATTTGTTTCTCATCGATATCTTGGGAAAGTTCGGAACGTTCTGGAAGACGGATGTATTTCCCTTCCATTGCCGCTTCATCAAACTCGAGGTAAGCTGGAAGATGTACACGGTTAGCCAAAGCTTCCTTGATGGAGGAGAGGCTGCGGCTTCTTTCACGAAGACCGATTACATCGCCAGTGCTTACAGCGTAAGAAGCGATATCGACTTTCTTGCCGTTCACAGTCACGTGACCGTGAGCTACCAATTGGCGAGCACCCGCACGGGAGTTGCTGAAGCCAAGACGGTAAACCAGGTTGTCCAGACGGCTCTCAAGCAGGAACATAAAGTTCTCACCGGCAATACCTTTCATGCCAGTTGCTTTGTTGAACAGGGTTTTAAATTGCTTCTCGCCCAAGCCGTACATATGACGCAACTTTTGTTTTTCTTGAAGCTGCATACCATAGTTGCTTACTTTTCTCCGTTGGTTAGGACCATGCTGACCTGGAGGGAAAGGGCGTTTAGCCAATTCTTTACCTGTACCGCTCAGGGAGATTCCCAGACGACGGCTTAATTTAAATTTAGGACCGGTGTAACGTGCCATGTTATATAGACTCCTTTTTAATTAAAGTTTCATTAGGGCTCTATTTGCGCCGTATTTGTTTGCTCTACCGAAATCGCCGGAAGATCTGCCAGGAAAGTTCAGCCGCTGTCCTGTCAGTAACAAATAACGTGAGGGTGACACAACCCGCCCAAATTCATGGAATGCATTGCATTCTTACTCAACAATAAATATTATATGAAGTAATGATATAAAGTCAAGTTCAACCTGCAACTTACTATAACTTGGTTTTTGTCTAATTTTGTCGATAGGTCCATGGACCTAAAAATATTGTGAAAAACGCATAAATTATAATGCAAAAATGGGTAGAAAAGAGTAAGATGATATTGGATTAAGTAGTCTCATTTATCTAGTTACATTTTGTAACATCTATCTGGTGATTATCAACACCCTCCCAACATGTTGAACAGCTGGTTGCCGCCATTCATGCGGCAGCCAAATGGATCCTTACATTATGAATCGGAACGCCAGTCTTGGATAGGCCTTTTATAATGGTGCAAAGGAGCGCCCAATATGTCAGAAGATCAACGGAAAGTGTGCGAAAGCTCTCCCGGTTCTGCAGTTATGTTTCATGATACCGGGCCAATTCCTGGAAACGGGCCTTGCTTTTGGCTTCAGAGCTTGGATATTACACATCATGATTTCCCTTATATTCAGCCTCTCATAACAGACAGCTATCTGGAGTGGCTAAGAGAAAGCGCAGGCACACAGGCGATGAAGAAATTCAGCTGGGCCCTTCTTTCTCATGAGGGAGCTTGGCTGACGGGGGCTTCCGAAATAACGGAATACCTTAATGTAACTGAAGATGAGACATTATCGCTTGTTTTGAACTCCAAGAAAGCGGCCCAAGGAACGGGAAAGGGTTCGTTTGAGGGAAGCGTGCTGTGCGCTGTCCCCCTCTACACACGCATTCATGGTGATGTATTTGCGGTGATGGTCAGTGTTTCCTCCCAGGCAATGGAGCCGGAACAATCACTTATGCTGACAGAAACGTATGCCTTATTGTTTCGTTCCTGCTTCTATCGGAAGCTGGAATACGTGTTTGCTGATGATCTGGAGAAAGTCCACACCCAAGCTGAGCGTGAGGTGCACAGGCGTTCCATCATGTTTCAGTATGTCAAACGGATGCATGTCCAGATTGATGTGGACAGCGTGCTGGTGGAGGCTATCGACAGTGTCCTGGCGTTGTATCCCAAGGCCAAAGTCGAATTGTTTATGTCTCAGGACCATGAGAGCGGACATCCGCTGGTACGTCCTCTGCTGCTCCATCATTGGCAGAAAGAGGTTTATGTCCGGACATTTATGGAGGGGACCCTCACGATTCATGAACATGAGGAATCCGACTCGATCGTGGAAATCGGCATTCCCATGGGAGGGAAGCAGGGCGTATATGGCGTGCTCCATGTGGAAGTGGACAAGTCCGAGCTGCCCGATATGGATCTGGAGCTGCTTGGGATGATGGCCGACGCTGCGGGTACCGCGTTTGAGAATGCCAAATTGTACGAGCAGTCCAATCTGATGATTCATGAGCTCCGTATGATTAATGAACTGACACAGCGGTTGAACAAAAGCCTTCATTTGGCGGAAATATTTCAATTTGCCAACCATGAGCTGCTAAAGATTCTTCAAGCCGATTACTGCTGCATTTTAATTTATAACGAGGAGCTTGGCGGTCTTGAAGTGGTATCCTGCAACGCCGAGTGGCTTGCCAAGGAGGTCTTTGAGAAGGATTATGGTTTGGGCGGCCTAGTCTATCACTCGAAGGAGCCCCTCATCCTGTCAGACTATCACGAAGAGCGTCCGGCGGAATCCAGGCTGATGGAGAGCACTCATTCCAGCTCGATGATTGCTACTCCGCTAACCGTAAACGGTGAGGTACGAGGCGTTGTCCTTCTCACCCATGCGAAGCCGCATTATTTTTCCTATGACAGCTATCGGCTGCTTCAAGCTCTGACAAGCCATATAGGGCTGGCTATCGGCAATGCTTTTCTGCATGCGGAAGTGAGGAGAATGGCTAACCGGGATATGCTGACTGAACTGTATGCGAGACATTATCTTGACGAAATGATCCATGAATATCAGAACCGTGATTTTTGCGGTTCCCTCATCGTTGTGGATATTGATGAATTCAAGCAGGTCAATGATACGTTCGGTCACCAGCGGGGGGACAAAATTCTGAAGCAGGTCAGCAGCATCGTGAAGACAACGATTCGGCACAGCGATATTCCAGCCCGCTGGGGCGGTGAAGAGCTTGCCGTGTATTTGCCGGGACTCGGCATTCAACAGGCGGTTCAGGTCGCCGAACGGATTCGCATAAGGGTATCGGAAGAGACCGATCCCCGTGTAACGGTGTCCTGCGGAATTTCCGAATGGAACTGGACCAATGACAAGATCAGCGTAGAATCTCTCTTCTATCGAGCGGATATGGCCCTTTACGAAGCGAAGAATGGCGGCCGCAACCGGATTGTCGTGGAGAGGGCGGAAGCTGAAATCGGACTGGATTAAACACCCTGCAGCTATTTAGTGGCTGCAGGGTTTTTTCTGTAATCTGCATAATGTAAGGGGCCGCGGATAGCCTAAGAGCAAGATCAACGAGGGGCTGATGATTATGAGAATGAGAAGATCACCGAGCATCATCGGGATGGTTTTGTTCGTCTTTTGCTTAACCGGATGTGCCTGGCAGGAGCAGTTGTCTGCCGAAGAGTCGTTTAACCGTGCCCTGTCGGGGCTGTCGGGCGTTGATAATTTCTCTTTTCGGGGAGAAGCGGCCATTCGGACCGGAGAAAATGGACCGTTTCAGCAAAGCTTGGCATTTGAAGGCCATCTGCAGCATCATACGGATTTGACACTATCATCAAGAAACAAAGGCACAACAATACGGAAGGATAAGGTATCAGCGGATTCGGTATATAAATCGGATGGACTCACTGTGGCACTGAAGCGCAAAGAAGGCAAGTGGAGCACGCTGTCATCGGAACATGCCGAAGAAATGTGGATCACCCGCTTGAATCCGCTGGAACTGCTGGAGTATATCGGAAATTCGGAGAAGACGGTGACCCAGGAACTGGGGGCGGCTAGAGGAACTAAGGTGCTGCGCATCGAGCTGTCGCCCGAAGCGGCAGCCAATATGGTCTATGGATCGCTGGATGAGCAGATGAAGGCGCTGGCTGCGCGGATCGATCGCAAAGGGGATCCGCTGTACAGTGAAGATCCTAAGGTTCGTAAACGACTGAAGGCCGTCTGGGAGCGAGACTATAATGAAATGAAGAACATGCTCAGCAAGGCGGATGCCGTTTCGGTCTCTCATGTAACGATTAACAACAAAAAACAGCTTCCTACCAAACTGACTATGGAACGAACGTTGTTTTTTGTTGACGAGCAGGGCAGAACCCGCACGGAAACGCTGCTGTCCGATGTTACATTTACCGGTTATTGAAGGAGTAGCCATTAAAATTTTTTTAACGATGAACGCTGACTTCGTGTTGTTTGCATGCTACAATAATTTATAAATTTACCGCTGTTCAATTCATATGTAGGGGAACAGTAATCATAAGGAGGATATGACATATGCGTGATCCCAGAATTCAAAAACTGGCTCAAAGTCTCGTGAACTATTCGGTAGATATGCAGCCAGGCGAAAATGTGCTCATTGAAATGATCGGATCGGAGCGCGATCTGCTGAATGCCATCATTGAGGAGGTTTCGAATCAAGGCGGCCGCCCGTTCGTGCAATTGACAGACCGCACGGTTCAACGGGCAATGCTGAAGAACGCAAACAGGGAGCAGCTTGAGCTGTGGGCTGAGCTGGATCTTGAGCGCATGAAGAAAATGGATTGTTACATCGGTATCCGCGCAGGCGAGAACGTCAACGATATGGCTGACGTGCCTGAGGAAAACATGAAGCTGTACAATGCACTTTACTCGCATCCCGTACATAGCGAAGAGCGTGTCAAGCGTACGAAATGGGTGGTTCTCCGCTATCCGAACGCCAGCATGGCGCAGCTTGCCAACACCAGCACGGAGGCGTTTGAGGATTTCTACTTCGATGTGTGCAATCTGGACTACTCCAAAATGGACCGCGCGCAGGATCCTTTGGCCGAGCTGATGAGGAATACCGACAAGGTTCGCATCGTGGGACCGGGAACGGACCTCAGCTTCTCGATCAAGAACATTGGCGCGGAGAAATGCTCCGGCCAGAAAAACATTCCGGATGGCGAGGTATACACAGCGCCTGTTCGTGATTCGGTTAACGGAACGATCGCTTACAATACACCGACTCTTTACAATGGCGTCACCTTCGAAAATATTAAGTTCCGCTTTGAAAACGGAAAAATCGTCGAAGCAACAGGCAGCGACACCAAGCGGCTGAACGAGATCCTGGATGCGGACGAAGGTGCAAGATATATCGGCGAGTTTGCGATCGGATTCAACCCGTACATTTTGACACCGATGAAAGATATTCTGTTTGACGAGAAAATCGCCGGAAGCCTGCATTTTACGCCAGGTCAAGCATATGATGTAACAGACAACGGCAATCGTTCCTCGATTCACTGGGATCTCGTGTTGATCCAGCGTCCGGAGTACGGCGGCGGGGAAATCTACTTTGACGACCGTCTGATTCGCAAGGATGGTATATTTGTAATTCCAGAACTGGCAGCGTTAAATCCGGAAAATCTTAAATAGATTGGAAAAAATGTTGCATAAGAAAACGGATTCAATGTATCATGAAGGTGCAGTGATGAGCTTTATTCAGATCCTAAAGTTACGGAGGGATTCGTATGTCCAATAACAATCAATCGATCGTAGAAATTTCGCAAACCGCCAGCCAGTTCTCATCCTCCATCGTTTTACAGGCGGAGAACAAGTACATTGATGTTAAGAGCATCTTGGGTCTGTTCACAACGCTTGTCAACAGCCAAAGCTATGAACTGCATGTACATGGACCTGATGCTGATGCAGCTAAAAAAGCAATGATCGACGTATTCACCAAACATGGTTTGAATGTATCCGTTGTGGCTGAATAACAGTCGCCAAAAACACCCTTCCATAGAATGGAAGGGTGTTTTTTCGTAGAGAAAGGGTCTATTTTGTTCAGGTCCTTGTATTGAGAAACGATTTCGACTAATATTAAAGATAGTAACTGTGCTGTGATTTTTGACATAGGGGGGAAGATCATGACTTCATCTGATTTACAGGAACAGCTGAATCTCAAAGCGATCAGTCTTCTTCATGAAGATGCAGATAAAATCCTAAAGCTTATTGAAGTACAGATGGAGAATCTGGCGACCCGTTATTGCCCTCTCTATGAGGAAGTGCTGGATACCCAAATGTACGGTTTTTCAAAAGAGGTTGATTTCGCGGTGCGGGCCGGGCTTCTTCCGGAAAGTACGGGAAAGCAGCTGATCAGCAAGCTTGAACGCAATCTAGCGGTCCTGTACGAAGCCATGAATCAATCCAAATAGCCTGTACTCGTACAGGCGCATACATAGAGAAACGCATGTCGCACTCAGGCGGCATGCGTTTTTTTTCTTGTGGATGAGATGGCATCGCGTACGATGAATGCAGCTGTGCGGGCGGACCGTTTCCTACGCTTAGACGAGGAAGAACGAGACGCCCAGTATGACGTATACGGCGAGCAGCAGAAGGCCTTCATACCAGTTGGAAGCACCGTCCTGCGTAATGGATCTGGCAATGAATACGGCGACGCCGATGGCGACCAGCTCCAGCGTGGTGAACACGAGATCCATCGTATCTCCGAGAAAGAAGCTGATAAACACAAGCACGGGAGCAACGAACAGGGCGATCTGCAGGCTGCTGCCAACGGCAATTTCAACGGCAGCGCCGATTTTGTTCTTCATCGCCAGCATGATGGCTGCACTGTGCTCTGCGGCGTTACCGATAATCGCTACCAGGAAGGCCCCGATAAACAACTCGCTGAGGCCATACTCGTGACTGATAGGCTCAAGGACCCCGACAAGCCATTCGCTGACAAACGCGACCATGACGGTGGCGACGACAAGATACAGAATCGAGCGTTTCTTGGACCAGGTGGGGCCGTGCTCGTGCGGCAGCGCATCCTGGTCGTGATCGTCGCTGACGTCCGCCAAATAGTTTTTGTGGGTAATCATTGAGAATCCAAGCCATGCGATGTAGGACACGATAAGAATTCCCGCCACGATGAGGCTGAGCGTCTTGGTCTCGCTCTCCGTAATGGAGTGGGTATTCAGAAAGACCGCGGGGATGAACAGCGCGATAATGGCCAGCGTCATCAGGGATCCGTTCAGGCCTGCCAGCGTCACATTGTATTTTTGGATTTTAAACTTGAGGCCCCCGGCAAACAGGCTGAGCCCGAGGACAAGCAGCAAGTTGCCGATAATGGAGCCGGTGATGCTTGCCTTCACCATATCGTACAAGCCTTCCTTGATCAGCAGGATGGCGATGATCAGCTCTGCCGCGTTACCGAAGGTGGCGTTGAGGAATCCCCCGAGTCGTTGACCCGCGTAATGCGCAACGCTTTCGGTTGCTTTGCCTAGAAAACCGGCGACAAAAATAACCGCGATCGAAGACAAAATGAATTGGAGCGTGAAGTTCCAGTTCGCAAAGTGTCCCAGCGCGCTAAGTAAAAAGGTGAAGATGAGAAGCGCGGGGTTTAGCCATTTTTTCATAACCGACACCTACCTTATGGTTTATGTACTGATGAGTTCTTGCGAGTGGAAACGACGATTCCCGCGTCGCTTTCTACAATATACCCAAATTTTTCGAAAAATTATCCTTGTTTTCTGAAGGGAGCATTTGCTTTTTGGGTCCGTTACGATTTACAATAACGGATAATGAGGTGAAGGAGGATATGGCATGACGGAACAACTTCAACTGGATAACGGTTTGATTCGAATATCGGATGATGTCGTCTCGAAAATTGCCGGATTGGCTGCCTTGGAAACCCCAGGTATTGCAGCCATGTCCGGTGGACTGTCCGAGGGCTGGGCTAAGAGACTGAGCGGCAAAAATGTGCAAAAGGGTGTTACCGTGGAAGTAGGTCAGTTGGAAGCGGCGATCGATCTGCGGATTATCGTGCTCTATGAGACACCAATACATGAAGTGTGCCGCATGCTTCAACAAAATGTCCGCGAAGCCGTCGAGAGCATGACAGGGCTTCGTGTGGTTGAGGTCAACGTAAAGGTCGAAGGCGTAGCGTTTAAAGACGATGAAATCGACGATATTCAGCTTCGAGCCAAATAAGACGACCATTGGGGATCGTGCCCCGCTAATGATGAAAAAAATCGAAAAAAAAAGACTACCGGGTTGCCCGGTAGTCTTTTTTAATTACGGATTTAACCTGCTCCTCTTTCATCGGCCGGTTGCTGTCCCTGGATATGCTAAGCACGATTCCCATACTTAGCATCATGACCAGCAGCGAGGATCCGCCATAACTGATGAACGGGAGGGTAACGCCCGTTATCGGAATGGTATTGGTCACCCCGCCGATGTTGATGAAGGCCTGGATGGCAATCAGTCCCATGATGCCGACGCCGGTCAAGGTACCGAATGGATCCGAGCACCGAAGCGAAACGATGATCCCTCGCAGGATAAAATATAAGTAGAGCAGGAGGAATGTCGCGGTTCCGATAAAACCGAATTCTTCGCCGATGACCGAAAAGATAAAGTCGTTATAAGGATTCGGCAGGTAATGCAGCTTCTGCACGCTCTCCCCGTAACCGGCTCCGGTGACTCCGCCCTGGCCGATGGCGATTAGCGATTGAACCAAATTGTAGCCCGTGTCCGACTCATCGTGGAACGGGTTCATGAAAGCCTCGATCCGGCCCAACTTATAGTTCTTGGAAGCCTCTTCCTGATCTCCGCCGGAGTTAAAGAGCGATCCGACTCCCAGTGTGAGCACCAGGCCAAGCGCGACAAGCGAGATACATCCGAGGATATGCTTGAGGCTGGCGCCGCCGGCATAGATCAGCAGTCCGCTGGTAGCCACGAGGATAAAACAGGAGCCCAGGTCCGGCTGAAGCATGATCAGTCCCGCTACGATCCCTACAATAATGAGTACGGGGAAGAAACCGCCCTTCCATTGACGGATTCGTTCCCCTTTTTTGGTGATCAACGCTGCCAGATAGACAATGGTCGCTATTTTGGCCAGTTCGGTCGGCTGGATGCCGAATTTCCCCAAGTTAAACCAGCTTGTGGCTCCATTGGTTGCGGAACCGATGATCACCACAAGAATCAGCAGCATCAAGGTTAAAAAAAACACCGGTATGAATAGCTTTTTGTACTTCTTATAGTTGATGTTCATGGCAACAAACATAACCAATGTGCCAAGGACGGCAAACGCGACTTGCCGCTTCGTAAAATGCAGCGGATCGTTATTGAATTTTTCATTGAAAACGGCCAAGCTGGAGCTGGAACTGAACACCATGATCAGTCCGAATCCCACTAACAGCAAGGTAAGGATCAGCAGTTGAAAATCAGGCGTCCCTCTCTTCGGCTGAGGTTTGGTCGTATTCATAATGTTCGACCTTACGCTTCCAGAAGAGCTTTGAGCTCTTGAAGCTTCTTGGTGGCCACATTCATAACGGGCTGTGGAGCCATGGATTCATACTCGAGTCCGTGCGGGAACGTGGCTTTACCCAGGTATACCGCTTCGATTTTGAGGATGGTGTCCGGTTTTTCGAGCTTGCCTTCAACAGCGCGGGTGTTAATGCGCAGGAAGTATTCAGCCTGATTTTTTTTATCTTCGATTTTCAAGTCATATGTAGCGCGGTAGTATTCCCACTGCCAACGAATGAAGCCTACTTTCTCGGCGCATTCATCGAGGTAAGCTAAATCGCTGTGCAATCCGTCCAAGCCTGTATTTTCGAAAATCATGTGGTCGTAACCCCCTTAATAGTCCTTGCAAAGTTCTTTAATATGATAGTATGTTTCAGGAACTTGTGCAAGCCTGTACCGCCCGTCACGCTTCAATTGAGACCTTTTATCCAGATGAGTTTTTGATAACGACAGGCATTCTTCTTTTCTGCTAAAATAAAAGCAAGTGAAAACGCTGTGAAATGTACGCTTTCCATTCCGGTGGTTATATATTCATAGGACTTCAATTCAAGCGAGGGGTGGATATGGCCGATGAATCGCGTCGTTTACCGCACGGATTATTATGTAGTGGAAGAGAACGGGCAGAAGGAAATTGTCGTGATCGACCGGATTCCGGAATCGGCAGCGGTTGTGGCCGTTTATCAAGGGTGTCTGCTCTTGGTATGCCAGCACCGGGAAGCGGTGAACGAAGTCACTTGGGAGCTTCCCGGCGGAACGGTGAAACCCGGTGAGGAACGGAAGTTTGCCGTGAAGCGGGAGCTCGAGGAAGAGGCAGGCGTGCTGTGCAAGGACTTGTCCTACATGGGCAGCGCTTATCCGATGGCTTCTCTGGCCAACCGGAACGTTCATTTTTATTTCACCGACGATTTGAAGGTGTCCGGCAGCCAAGAGTCGAATCAAAATGAGGACGAAGACGTTAGAGCTATGTGGGTCCCGCTCAGGGATGTGTATCGCATGATGAAGGAAAGCGGCCGGATGGATGCCATGGTTGGGCACGGGCTGCTGCTGAGCAAGCTTCACGGATTTCTTGCGATCGATTGAGCCGCATATAGCGGGGAAGGATGATAGAACTTGATGAAGGAAGCATTTTGGGAACAATGGTATCCACGGATGGTGGAGTGGCGACGTCATTTACATATGCACCCGGAACTATCGTTCCAGGAGAAGGAAACTTCGACATTTATAGCAACCCGGCTGCAGGAGCTTGGTCTGGAGGTCAAAACAGGCGTGGGCGGTCATGGCGTGATAGGAATTCTGAGAGGGAATAAACCCGGCAAGACCGTTGTGCTCCGCTCCGACATGGATGCGCTGCCGATTGAAGACGGCAAGAGCTGCGAGTACAAATCGCGGGTGCAAGGAGTGATGCATGCTTGCGGGCATGACGGGCATGCCTCCATGCTGCTGGGGGCCGCTGCATACTACAGCACGTACCCGGAAGAAGTTCAGGGCGAGATTCGTTTCATGTTTCAGCCGGCGGAGGAAGTCTGCCCCGGCGGTGCGGTGGAGATGATCAAGGATGGAGCGCTTGACGGAGCCGACGTTGTTTATGGTCTCCACTTATGGACGCCGTTTCCAGTAGGTACCGCAGCGAGCGCGCCGGGTCCGCTGATGGCTGCTGCGGATGAGTTTTTCATTGATATTACGGGGCGCGGGGGACACGGCGGTATGCCGCATGTGACAGCCGATGCCCTGGTAGCGGGGGCAGCGCTGGTCATGCAGCTTCAAACCATTGTAAGCCGCACGGTAGATCCACTGCAGCCTGCCGTGGTTACGGTAGGAACGATGCAAGCCGGAACGGCGCAAAACGTCATTGCTTCCTCTTGCCGAATCACGGGAACGGTACGCACCTTTGACGAACCTACCCGGACGCTAATACGGGAGCGGATCGAGCATATGACCCGAACGGTTTCGGAAACCTACGGCACGAAAGCAGCCGTTCGATATCTCGTCGGTTATCCGCCCTTGGTGAATGATGAGACCGAAACCGCTCGCTTCTTCCGAACGGCCCCTAAGGTATTCGAAGCGGATCAGGTCAAGGTGTCACCCAAACTGATGCCGGCAGAGGATTTTGCATACTATTTGAAGGAAATTCCGGGCTGCTTCATTTTCGTTGGAGCCGGTAACCCGGATAAGGCGGCAATCTATCCGCATCACCATCCGATGTTCGACTTTGATGAAGATGCCATGCGTTATGGGGCGAAACTGCTGGTCGAGATGGTGTCGAGCTATCAGAACGGGGACTAGACTTTAAGAAAATCCCAATCATCTCGCATGAACGCTCGTAATTTGGAAATCCTATAGATCATAGGGGAAGTTCAGATCCATGGACATGGATGTGGGCTTCTTTTTTTTAAGATGACCAATGTTACGAGGAGGGAATAGAGTGCATAACAAGCCATGCATCGTTCAGCGGGATCGGACCATATTGCTTGAAACCGCTCATGCGGATGCTGAGGACGCACGCAAACAGCTGGCCCAGTATGCGGATTTGATCAAAAGTCCTACGTCTTTTCATACATATCGTCTCACCCCGTTATCTTTATGGAACGCCGCTGCCGTGGGAATGACGGCTGAGGCGATTTGTTCGAGCCTTCAGTCGCTCTCACGATGGGATGTGCCGGCAGCTCTGCTCGAAGAGATTCGCCGGCTCGTTGGGCGTTACGGACAGCTGTCGCTGCTCCCTCATCCGACGCTTGACCGTTCATTGCTGCTATCTAGTCATGAGGAAGCCATGATGCAGGAGCTGATGTCCCAACGCTCCCTGAAGGAAATCGGCGTTCGATTGATTTCGCCGAAGGAAGCAGAAGTGCCTTCAGACCGACGTGGCCTATTGAAGCAGGAGCTGACCCGGCTCGGCTATCCTGTGCTGGACCACGCGGGATATATGGACGGGCAATATCTGAACATTCTTTGGCGTGGAGAAAAATCGGACAGTGGAGGTCTTGAAAACTCGGCGAACGGCGGATTCAACGATCAGTGCTTTCAGCTCCGCGACTACCAGCGGAAGGCTGCCGAATCCTTCAGGGATGTCGGCGGTGAAGGCGGCAACGGGGTGCTTGTCCTGCCTTGCGGTGCCGGGAAAACGGTCATTGGCATCGCTGCGATGCGCGATCTGCAGTGCGAGACTCTGATCCTCACCTCCAACACAACGTCTGTAAGGCAGTGGATCGCCGAGCTGCTGCAGAAAACCTCGCTGTCCGCGGAGGAGATCGGTGAATACTCCGGCCAGCGCAAAGAGGTGAGGCCGGTAACGGTCGCCACCTATCACATCCTGACCCACCGTCAAGGCAAGGGGGATGAACAGCAGCATATGAAGCTGTTTAATGAACGTCGCTGGGGCTTAATCATCTATGATGAGGTCCATCTTCTTCCGGCACCGGTATTCCGTGCGACGGCTGATATTCAAGCGACCCGCAGGCTTGGACTGACCGCCACCCTGGTTCGCGAGGATGGAAGGGAGCATGACGTGTTCTCGCTGATCGGCCCCAAACGATATGAAATGCCGTGGAAAAGGCTGGAGGAGCAGGGCTGGATCGCTTCGGTGGACTGTACGGAGATTAAAGTGCCGCTGCCGGATGAGATCCGAGCAGCCTGCGAGACGGCGGGCAAAAGGGAGCAGTATCGGCTGGCTGCAGAGAATCCGTTCAAGCTCCGCGTGATTCGGCAGCTCGTGGATTTCCACAAGGAGGCACAGACGCTGATTATAGGGCAATACCTGGATCAGCTTCATGCCATTGCCGAGGAGCTGCAGGCCCCTCTCATCACGGGGCAGATGACGCAGGATCAGCGCAATGAATGGTATCAGGCTTTCCGGGAAGGAACCGTCCGTGTCCTTGTCGTTTCGAAAGTGGCTAACTTCGCCGTTGACCTGCCTGATGCCTCCGTAGCGATCGAGGTTTCGGGAAGTTACGGCTCGCGGCAGGAGGAGGCGCAGCGTCTCGGACGTTTGCTGCGGCCGAAGCAGGGGGAGAATCGGGCTTATTTCTATGCATTGGTTACGGAGGAGAGCCGGGAGGAGATGTTTGCGATCCGGCGCCAGCTGTTCCTGATTGAGCAGGGGTATGAATATCACGCGATTCAAGCGAAGCCCCCGGCCTCCCTGGACCTGGCATCGATGCGGCACACGCATCGACTGCAGATGCCTGACGGGAAGGAGGCCTCGTGGAGATGATGGAACAGCAGGGCGCGGCGGATGCCGTAAGCTTAGATCGGCTTCTACCGAAGGAGCGTTCGGTCCTTCATCATATCTGGAGCCGTTTTGCCGGGCAGCGATTTGATGACGACAAACTTCGCTCCCTGCGCGTTCGGCGCCTGAGCGGCGTGGAAGTGCAAATCGCCTTTTTATCCTTAAGGCAGCAGCGATGGGTTCAAGCGGTGAAGAAGGGCTGGGGCGAGAGGCTGTATTTCATCCCTTTTCATAAGCTTCAGATTCTCCAGGAGGCCTTTGGCGATCTCGAGGCGGGTTACGTTCCCGCTGCTGGCGTGAAGCTCCAGCAGGAGGGAAGAAGCGGGATAGCCGTCGATATGTTCAACGTTCTCGTATATGTCGCCAAGAACCGTGTGGCTGTAACCGCTAAAGGGGTTGTGCATAAAAAATGTATTCAGAAGCTGGGGAGCGTGGTGGGATTATCGCCATCCGATGTTGAGGGGCTCGCACTTCAATATGATCACGCTGATGTTTACCCAGCACATATTGCGGTTGTATTGGATTTGCTGTTTTCGTTTGATCTGGTCGCCCCGGAGCAAGGGGAGCTTAGACTGAACATGACCGCATTGCGCCATTGGCTTGCACTCACGCGCGAAGCGATGGACCGATTGGTTCTGTTGCGCATGATGGAACGCTATGTTCCGAGTTCAGCCGAATATCAGCATTTCACATGGCGGATTTGCCACTCAACACGGATCGGCGGGATGTGGTACTATGCTCCGCACACATTGGCGTACGGCGAGGAGCACCGGAGCTTGGAGCTTAGTGGCGGAAGGGAATTGTCCGCGGAGGACGCAGCTTCATGGCTCCGTTTATTGACCGGCTGCGGTTACACCGATCTTGGCATGGATCACGATGGTCAATTCCTGTTCCGGTGGCGTATGGATCCCTGGTCCTTGTTGAGTGGAAGCAGCCAGGACAACACCGGGTCTTCGGGGCTGTTTATCCAGCCGGATTTTGACATATTGATTCCGCCTGACGTGCCTTACACGGCCAAGTTTACGGCTGCCCTGTGCACGGAGCGCATCTTGGATGACGTCATGACGGTCTATCGTCTGACCAGAGATTCGGTAGCTCAGGCGGCGACGGCAGGAATGGGGCTGGAAGCGATCACGGCATTTTTTACGGAGTATGCTGCGGCGGGAATTCCGGAGAACGTGCAAGCTGCCTTATATCAGTGGGCCAAGGAGCCTGAAAGAACGGGTAAAGATGAGTTTTTACGCTTTACCGGTGCGGAACCCGGGGTAAGTGATGAAGAAGATAACCGTTACGCCATGCCGGGTTATCCTAAAAGCCCATCCTGCAGTTTGATATGCCCTGCGCGCAGCGAGCTTGTTCTTGAATTGGACCACAGCCTTCCGGATATAACGTCAATCGTTCCGGATTTGAACCGGATTCCCGTCATGTGGACACGGGATTGGCGCTCTTATCACGGTTCGACGGCCAAACAAATGATGGAGCAGGCGCTTGAATTGTCTGCCAAACTAGAGATTGCGGTCGATGGCAGCCGGATGGAGTTTATTCCATTTCAGCTGGAGCGGCAGCCATGGAAAATTTCGGGAGCGTTATACGATCCGGATTCGGAATCGGATTCCGAAATGACGGAAACCGTGGTGCAGTTAGGCGAAGGGGAATGGAAGGAAATGCGGCTTGTGATTCCGTAAAAGCGCATGAATTCCCTCTTCTTAAGATACGAGCGTTATGCTATGATGAAAGAGTCCACGAACAAAGCGTGGGCCAAACTAATAGAAAAGCGGGATGAGTTCATGAGCGTATCGGAAATAAACACGGTCGATATGGCCGAGGTGCTCACCTATGCCTATGAAATAGGCGACATGATTAATGCTTCCGTCGAAGTGGCGGATTATCTATATTGGAAGCAGGCAGTTGAGGGTGATCCTATGATTCAGGCTTTGATCAAGAAGCTTGAGTCCAAGAAAGAGCTGTTTGAAGAGACTCAGCGGTTCGGTCACTTTCACCCGAATTACCATTCGGCCAAGGATGAAGTAGCCGCAGTGGAAGCGGAGCTTGAGGCTTTCGAACCTGTAGCCCGGTTCAAGCAGGCGGAGAAGAATCTGGACGATCTGCTGCATTCGATGTCGGAGAAGATTGCTTTTTCGGTTTCGGAAAGCATCAAGGTTCCGGGCAACGATCCTCTTCCCAAGAAGGGGTGCGGCAGCGGCGGAGCTTGTTCGTGCGGATAATTGGCATAGACTAGAGATAGAGACGAAAGCGAGGCGAGGAGCTTAGGATGTTGGCTGAACGGACCGGTTTTATTATATGGGTCAGCGATGTGAAGGCAGCAAGGAATTTGGAGAAATACGGCAGTGTGCACTATATATCACGCCGCATGCATTATGTTGTCATGTACGTCAATGCTGACCGCGCCGAGGAAACAATGAAGAACATCCGGAGATTGTCCTACGTTCGTAAGATCGAGCGCTCCTACCGGAATGAGATTAAGACGGAGTACAGCAGCAAAGGGCCGGATAAAGCGAAGTTTTACGGACCTTAGCATGATGTGCCAGATCGAGAATCTAACGCAAATCGCATAAGTTAGCGAGAAGAGCGTAAAGCGGCCCCCGTAGGGCCGCTTTTTTTAAGCTATCGGAAAGCATAAATGGAAGCATAGGCATGGCCTTATAAAGTTTATTGAGGATTGATGACGATAGATTGGCATAATTCGGAATCTTGTTTGATAAAATAGTATAAGTAAGGTACAATTTACATTTTAATCAAACCCATCCTTCCATTCGGACGACACCGCCCTAACGTGCAGGATACAACTAGAGATATTTCTAAATTTTCGGTGATTGTTCACAAGAAGCGAGGTTTCAATCTTGTGAATGCCAGTGGAATGATGTAATATGTTGGGTATATATACATAGATACAAAGACCCATTTGGTGGAGAGTGATATTCCATGCGCGACAAAGGGACTGAGCGGTGGAGCACCTATGAGCCGTTTTATATTACGTTAAATGATAAGAAGGTCGCCGACATCGTCATTACCAATCATGCGAAGAGCCGTTATACGGACCGGGTTCAAGGTAACGACACGTCTCATGAGGAAATCGGGACTTGGATGTGGGAGTGCCTGAAGCAGGACCGGATCGTTCCGTATTACCGCAACGAACAGGATGTCTATCTGATTGACGACGACCTGGTTGTAGTGGCGGAGTTCTCGGAGCTGGAGCATGAACGTGATCTGATTGGCAATCCGCTGCACCGGATGATTATTGTAACTTTTTTGGGACGTATGTCAGAAACCATTGAGCTTCGAGACCTGAAGTCTTATTACTCATGGCTTCGCCATTCACGTCGCATGACACTGATTAAGAACAGCCGCAAACGTAAATAAAGAGATAGAGTTTTCATATGGCATGCGAGCGTAAGCGCGGATGTCTTTTTTGTATGCACCGCCGCGATCCGTTACAATGATAAATACAACAGCGGCAGCTAGAGGGGAGGGGAAGCGATGCTATGAACTTTCATCAGCTACATATTTTTTACACGGTAGCAGAGCGCGGGAGTTTTTCCGCTGCTGCCCAGGCGCTTCATATGAGCCAGCCGGCCGTGACGATGCAGGTACAATCGCTCGAGGAGTATTTTGGGACAAAGCTTCTCATACGTTCCACCAAGCGCATGGAATTGTCCGAGGCCGGGAGGACGCTGCTTCCTTTTGCCAGGAAGAGCCTGGAGCTGTCGCAGGAAACGGACGCGGCGATGGCGGCTTTCTCTAATAAGCTTCAGGGAAGGCTTCAGCTGGGGGCAAGCCTGACCATCGGGGAGTACGTGCTGCCCCGATTGCTGGGGCCCTTCGGCCGGGAATATCCGGATATATCCATTATGCTGAAAGTGATGAACACCACGCAGATTCTCGAAGAAATCGCTGGCCATCAACTGAATTTTGGGTTGATCGAGGCACCTGTGGAGCATCCGGATATGGTTCTGGATTCGGTCATGGAGGATGAGCTGAAACTGATCGTTCCTTCCGGCCATCCTTTGGCAATAAGGAAAGATGCGATCTATTTGGAGGATGTACTGAAGTATCCGTTTGTGCTTCGCGAGAAGGGGTCTGGCACACGGAAGGTGATGGAGGATGTGCTGCTTATGCAGGGGTATGATCCCGAAAGCATCCAAACGGTCATGGAGCTTGGGAGTACGGGAGCGGTGAAATCGGCGGTAGAGGAAGGGCTCGGCATTACGATGCTGTCGACCTCAACGGTCAAGCATGAAATCGCGCTCGGGTTGGTCAAAATGATTGATATTGCGGATGCCTCGTTTAAACGGAATTTTTATTCCATTCAATTGCGGTCCGCGCTGCTGCCGATGTCGGCGATGACGTTTTTGGCCTATTTAAAGGAACGTCAGCAAAATCAGCGATAAAGCACACCAGAACTTACAACGAAAGGGGATTGATCGTCATGGATAAATCGATGGATCGAACAGGCTGCGACCTCCATACCCATACCCTGGCTTCGGACGGGATGAACACTCCTTCGGAGAACGTGCAGCTTGCTTTCGAGCGGGGACTTGGGGCGCTAGCTATAACGGACCATGACACGGTAGCAGGTGTCGAGGAGGCGCTGCAAGCCGGAGAACGCCTGAACATGATCGTGGTCCCTGGCGTAGAAATCAGCACCATGGCAGGCGGGACGGATATTCACGTCCTGGGTTATTACATAGATTACCGGGACCCCGTATTTCTGGAGCGGCTGGCAGAGCTCCGCCGTACGAGGGAGGAGCGCAATGAGAAGATCATGGCAAAGCTGAGAGGGCTTGGCATCGAGCTTACGATGGAGGAAGTGATCGGAGCCTTGGGGCGGCCGTTGGAACCCGATGAGAGCATCGGCCGCCCGCATATTGCGGATGCCCTGGTTCTTAAGGGGCATGCCCTCGATCTAAGGGATGCCTTCGACCGGTATCTCGCACAGGGCGCAGCTGCTTATGTGCCGCAGCCGCGGATTCATCCCAAGGAAGCCTGCGAATGGATACGCGAAGCCGGGGGCGTGCCGGTGCTTGCGCACCCTGGACTCTACGCCGATGATGCATTGGTAAAAGCGGTCATGGAAGAGGCTGCTTTCAAGGGGATTGAAGTCTATCATTCGGACCATGGGGCAGCAGAGGAGATGCGGTATTTGGAGATGGCCGAGGCATACGGTTTGATTGTGACCGCTGGATCCGATTACCATGGGGAGAGGCAGGGCCAGGTGTTCCATGGGGATATCGGCAGCCGCCAGGTATCCATCCAGGTATTGGACCAGCTTCAACAGGCCCGGGCAAGGGGCTAAGATCGACAACACCGCGCGGGTTTCGAGCGGAATAAGTTTGCGCTGCTCCGGCGGATTCGTATAGGAGAACCGCGGCATGACAGTAAGAAAAAACGGGTACTCCGGCTGGTCATACGACCTTTCGGATACCCGTTTTGTGGTTAAACTAACGATATATCGAGTTCGTTGCACATCTTAATTACGATTGTTTTTTACCGAACTGGGCATCGCCTTGATCCGCTGCTCGTCCGGTGTGACGAACAGCGTTTTTTGATTGTCATAAATGACAAACCCGGGTTTGGCTCCATTCGGTTTGCGCACATGGCGAATGAGCGTGTAGTCGACAGGAACGCTGCTGGATTCTTTGGCCTGACTGTAATAAGCCGCCAGCTGTGCCGCTTCCTGCAGCGTTGCATCCCCGTACTCGCTGCTTCGGATGACCACGTGAGAGCCCGGGATATCCTTGGTGTGCAGCCATGTATCATTTGAGGAAGCGAGACGGTTGGTTACGTATTCGTTTTGGAGATTGTTTTTTCCCACATATAGCTCGATGCCTTCGGATGAAGTATAGACATGCAGCGTCGGCTTATCGTTTTTCTTTTTTTTCTTCGTTTTACGATTGCGGTCTCTTAAATATCCCTGTTGGATCAGCTCGTCCCGGATTTCATCGATATCGCTCAAGGAAGCATGCGACAGCTGCTGCAGAAGATTCTCGATATAGTTGATCTCTTCGCGGGTTTTGATTAACTGTTCGTCGATGACCGCAAGGCTGTTCTTGTATTTGTTATATTTTTTGAAATAGCGCTGCGCATTGTCCGACGGAGTCAGGAGCGGATCCAGCGGAATGGTGACGGTCGCCTGCTCTTCATCATAGAAGTTGACCAGCTGGACCTCACGGTCGCCCTTCTGAATCTGGTGGAGCGAGGCGAAGAGCAGCTCGCCAAAAATACGATACCGGTCGGCATCCCCGGCTTCTTCCAAGTCCTTGTTCAGATTATCCAGCTTCTTGATGTTCTTCGTCCGTTCATTCTGCAGGAATCGGAGGAGGTCGCTTACCTTCTGTTTTACCGTATCCCGCTGCGCCTTATCCCCGTAATAATCCTCCATGCATCGACTGACCGACTCGTAGGTTGTAGTCTCGTCCACCAGTAAGGTCAGCGGAATGACGGAGAACACCGACTTTCCTTTGGCATTGACGCCTGTAACCGGCGTATATTGATGGTTGCGTACTTGTTCCATGACCTCATCAAATGCGCTCCACAGACTTCCGCAATCTTTTTCCCCTTCAAGCCCGTCTGGACTCCCTTCCCCTGCGCGGTTGGCAATTTCCTGGGCCGCGAGCGGACTGAGGCCGCTGAACGCGCCGACCAGCCATGGAACGGTCTGCTCCTCGCTCATCAGACAGGATTCCCGGAAGGCTTCCTGCAAGGTTTCGAGTGGATTCAGCTTGTGCTGCTCCGGCGGATTCGTATAGGAGAATCCCGGCATAACCACGCGGTAGCTGCTGATGGCTGGCGTCACATGGTTGATGCCGTCCAGAATGGTGCCGCTTGCGGGATCGAGCAGAATGATGTTGCTGTGTCTGCCCATGAGCTCGACGATGATTTTCTTGGAGGAAATATCCCCGAGTTCGTCACGCTGCCGGATTGTAATATGGATAATTCGTTCCATCCCCACCTGCTGGATGTCCTCGATGATGCCGCTCTCGCAATGCTTGCGCAGAATCATGCAAAACATAGGGGCTTCGGCCGGATTCAGAAAGGTCTCCTGCGTCAGGTGCACCCTGGGATACGTGGGGTTTGCGGATAGCAGCAGCTTGGCGTTTCCCTGCTGGGAGCGTATATGAAACACGATGTCCCGATCGTTCGGTTGATATATTTTATTAATCCGTGCGCCCCGGCATGATTGAAGCTCATGCACGATCGCACGTGTGACAATGCCGTCTAATGCCATCCTTCATTCTCCTATCTGTCTGTTACCCTTCCTATCGTACTTCTCTATGATGCCATATTTCCCTCAAAAACTTAAGGCCCCTTCTGTGATAATTCAGGACCTGTCCGAATACATTTACGTAGAAAGGGTGGAAAAGCTGTCATCCGCCGGAGCAAAACAACCGGGAGGGAAAGGAAGCATGGAACAAAAGCAATGGCATCAGATGGATACGGATGAGTTGCAGCAAGTGCTGCAAATGCATTCGGAGCAGGGCCTCACGGAAGAGGAAGCCGGGGAGAGACGAAAAAAAAGCGGCTATAATGAGCTCTCCGAGGGCGTTAAAATTTCTCCATTTGTTCTGTTCTTGAATCAATTTAAGGATTTCATGGTGCTGGTCCTCCTTGGAGCCACCCTGGTATCCGGTCTGCTGGGCGAGTATCTGGATGCCGTAACGATTGTAGCCATCATCCTGATCAACGGGATCCTCGGTTTCGTCCAGGAATTCAGGGCAGAACGGTCGCTTCGGGCTTTGAAGCAGCTGTCCGCGCCGACGTCCAGGGTCATCCGGGACGGCAAAGTGGTACAAGTTGCTGCTAGAGAGCTCGTACCTGGCGATGTCGTGCTCGTGGAGAGCGGAGACCGCATTCCGGCCGATGTTCGCTGGCTCGAGATCAACAGCTGCAGCGTCGAGGAGTCGGCCTTGACCGGCGAGTCCCTGCCGGTGAACAAACATGCCGAGCCGATTCGCGATGCGGATGTTCCGCTGGGCGACCGCAAGAACATCGGCTTTATGGGCACGATGGTGGCCCGCGGTACGGGCAAAGGCGTTGTCATCCGAACCGGCATGGATACGGAGATGGGCAAGATCGCCGATTTGATCCAGAACACGGAGTCACAGGAGACGCCGCTGCAGCATCGCCTCGAACAGCTGGGTAAAATCCTGATCGCCGTTTCACTGGGGCTTACGATTCTGGTTGTCGTAGCAGGCATTCTGCATGGACAGCCTGCCGCAGGCATGTTCCTCGCTGGAGTCAGCCTTGCGGTTGCGGCCATCCCCGAAGGGCTTCCGGCCATCGTTACGATCGCGCTCGCCCTCGGCGTCCAGCGCATGATTAAGCGCAAAGCGATCGTACGCAAGCTGCCTTCCGTGGAGACGCTGGGCTGTGCATCCGTAATCTGTTCGGACAAAACCGGGACGCTCACGCAGAATAAAATGACCGTAACCCAAGTTTGGCTGGGTGGTCGCTCATTGGAAGTGACCGGGCAGGGGTATGACCCGACGGGTCAGGTCCTTCATAGGGGCAAACCCGTCGAGCTTCGGTCCGACCAGGGATTGCGCAGATTACTGCAAATCAGCGGGCTGTGCAACAATGCCGAAATTTATGAGAACGTGCAGGAAGAAACGCGCAGCAAGCGCAAGAGCAAGGAAGAACCGGCAGCCGCTGCCTGGGAATTAAAAGGGGATCCGACGGAAGGAGCGCTGCTGACGCTATCGTACAAGATGGGATTGACAAAGGGAAGCCTGAACTCTATCTATCAGAGAGACAAGGAGTTTCCGTTTGATTCGGAGCGAAAGCTGATGTCCGTCATCGTCAGCCATCAGGGCGGGCGCTTGCTCTGCACGAAAGGCGCCCCGGATGTCCTGCTGGATGCATGCACTTATATCATGTGGGACGGAAACGTTGTGCCGCTTACCGCTACGCTCCGTCAAAAGGTGCTTGCCGCCAATGAAGGCATGGCTTCTGACGCGCTGCGCGTGCTTGGTTTGGCTTATCGGGATTTGCGTTCCTATGATAAGCCGGAAACGGAGAAAGAGGCCGAGAGCCAGCTTATCTTTGTCGGGCTGGCGGGGATGATCGATCCGCCGCGCCGTGAAGTGCGCGAGGCGATTGCAACATGCCGCCGTGCGGGCATCAAGACCGTCATGATCACGGGCGACCACCGGACGACGGCGGAAGCGATCGCAGCCCAGCTGGGCATCCTGCCAAGGAACGGCCTGTCGTTATCAGGCCAGGAGTTATCCCGGATGGATGACAAGGAGCTGGATGCGAGAGTGGATCAGACCTTTGTGTATGCCCGCGTCTCCCCTGAGCATAAGCTCCGCATCGTGAAGTCGCTTCAGCGTAAGGGGCATGTGGTTGCCATGACGGGGGATGGCGTGAACGACGCCCCAGCCATTAAAGCGGCGGATATCGGAATAGCCATGGGGATTACCGGTACAGACGTAACGAAGGAAGCGTCGTCGCTGGTGCTCAGTGACGATAACTTCTCCACGATTGTTTCGGCGATTGAGGAGGGGCGGAGCATCTATGAAAACATTCGCAAGTTTATCCGCTATTTGCTGGCTTCCAACGTCGGCGAAATTCTGACGATGTTTTTTGCGATGATGATGGGTCTGCCGCTTCCGCTCGTTCCGATCCAGATTCTGTGGGTGAACCTTGTTACGGATGGTCTCCCGGCTATGGCGCTCGGGGTGGATCAGCCGGAGAAGGATCTGATGGAGCACAAGCCGCGCGGAGCCAAGGAAAATATTTTTGCCAGACGGCTTGGTTGGAAAATCATCAGCCGCGGCATATTGATCGGCCTGTGTACACTTGGCGCATTTTGGATTACGCTTCGCATCGCGCCGAATGATCCGGACCAGTTGGCCAAAGCGCAGTCCGTTGCCTTTGCCACACTCGTCATGGCGCAGCTGATCCATGTGTTTGACTGCCGCAGCTCCCGTTCGATTTTCCACCGCAATCCGCTTCAGAACAAAGCGTTGGTGCTTGCAGTGCTGTCCTCGGTATTGCTGATGCTCGGCGTCATGTACATCGAGGCGTTTCAGCCGATCTTTAAGACCGTTCCATTGGATTTGAAAGAGTGGGCGCTGACACTCGTGGCCGCCGGCATACCTACCTTCCTGATGGGAGCGGGAAGCGTGTGGGGAGGCAGACGGAACCGCAACCGGAACCGCCGCAACATGATGACGAAGAGTGCAAATATTTCGGCATAAATTGAATGGATAGCCCATCCCCTCTGCGATATGCTAAGCACGAGCATAGCAATTGCAGAGGAGATGGGTTTTATGATGGAATTTACGAAAATGCATGGACTTGGCAACGACTTCGTTGTCGTATACGGCGAACAAGAACTTCCATCCAATGCATCCGAACAGGCCGTGAAGCTGTGCAATCGCTTTTTCGGCATCGGTGCAGACGGACTTGTATATATTTTGCCTTCCACGAAGGCTGACTTTATGATGCGGATCATGAACTCAGATGGTTCTGAAGCCGAACAATGCGGCAACGCCATTCGTTGTGTCGCGAAGTATGTATATGATCACGGTCATATTGACCGAGAGGAGATTACCATTGAAACCATCGGCGCCGGAGTACAGCAAGTGCGCCTTACGGTTCAGGACGGTCAAGTAAGCAGCGTGCGGGTCGATATGGGTGAACCGGTTCTGGATGGACTGAGCGTGCCTACATTGATCGATCTCCATCCGGTGGTGAATCATCCCATTGAAGTGGACGGCCGGGAATTCCGCTTCACCGCGGTATCCATGGGGAATCCGCACTGCGTCATTTATGTGGACGATGCCATTAACTTCGATCTCGGCGTATGGGGGCCCAAGCTTGAGGTGCACCCGCTCTTCCCGAGAAAGATCAACGTGGAGTTTGCGACGGTCAACTCACGGGGGCAAGTAGATATGCGGGTATGGGAGCGCGGAGCAGGGCCGACCTTGGCCTGCGGCACCGGCGCCTGCGCAACATTGGTGTCCTCGGTGCTGAATGGATTGACAGATCGCAGCGCAACAATCTCTCTTAAAGGCGGGGACTTGGTCATCGAGTGGGAGGAGTCCGACAATCATGTGTACATGACAGGGCCTGCCGAGGTCGTGTACGCAGGAACGCTCGCCTGATAGAGGGTCCGCCAGCCATGACAATCCCCACCTGCAAAAGCAAAAAAAACGTTGTTGTAAAGTTTGTCCTGTAGGGGTGGACACGGTAGGGAGGCCTTCAGAAGGCCTCCCTTTTGTCTCTTTATCTTTAGAGAGGTTTTATGATACATTAGTTGAAAATAAACGTCGGGTGGAGGGGAAAACGCGATGAAACCGAATCTTCGGCAGGCATGGGAGAATCAGGTACTGGTCGGTGATGGCGCGATGGGTACTTATTTATATCAAAAAGGATTTCCTGTGGGCATTTCATATGAAGAACTGAATCTAACCTCCCCGGAGGTCATCGGGAACGTTCATCGCCAGTATGTTGAGGCTGGTGCGCAGGTCATTGAGACGAACACGTTCTCTGCCAATCATGACAAGCTGTCCAAATACGGCTTGGAGGCGAAGGTAGGAGAGATTAACCGCGCAGGCGTTAGAATTGCGCGTGAAGCCGCTGGCGATAACGGATATGTAGTGGGTGCGGTAGGCTCCATTCGCGCGGGCAAAAGAAGCAACATTTCCACGAGCGAGCTCAAGCGTTATTTCGAAGAGCAGCTGTCGGTACTCATATCGGAAGGCGTTGACGGCATTCTGCTCGAAACGTTCTATGACGTAGATGAAATTCAATTGGCTTTGGCGCAGGCTCGCATGTTAAGCGACTTGCCGGTGATCTGCCAGTTTGCGGTGGAGGATATTGCCCGCACACTGGACGGCTTCACGATGCCGGATGCTTACCGCATCCTGAGTCAAGAAGGCGCGGACGTGATCGGCTTTAACTGCCGGACAGGTCCAAACGGCATCATGCGCGCGCTGGAAACCTTGAACGGCATTATGAATCTTCCGGCTTCGGTCTATCCGAATGCAGGGATCGCCGACTATGTGGACGGGGAATACCGGTATGGCGCGAGTCCCGAATATTTCGGAAAGACGGCACTGGAGTTTGCGGATCGTGGCGCACGGATTGTCGGCGGGTGCTGCGGAACGACGCCGGAGCATATTGCTGAAATTTCATCGGCGTTGTCCGGTTACGTGCCTGCGCCGCTTCCGATCGTCGAGGAGGCTGAAGTCAACCGGATCGTGATTCACGAGACGGCCCAAGAGCAATTTTACGAGCGCAGCGGGGAGCCGACGATTGTCGATATCGTGAAGGAGCGGCATACCGTTATCGTGGAGCTGGACCCTCCGAGGGATTTGGATATCACCAAGTTCATGAAAGGCGCGGAAGCTTTGAAAAAAGCGGGAGCCGATGCGCTGACCCTTGCGGATAACTCATTGGCCGTAACTCGTATGAGCAACATGGCGCTCGGCCATCTTGTACAAGCACGAACCGGGCTGCGACCGCTGATTCACATCGCTTGCCGTGACCGAAACCTGATCGGCACGCAGTCGCATATGATGGGCTTTGATGCGCTCGGCATAGACCATGTGCTTGCGGTGACCGGGGATCCTGCACGCTTCGGGGATTTGCCGGACTCCAGCTCGGTTTACGACATGACCTCATTTGAAATCATCCGCATGATCAAACAGCTGAACGACGGCATTGCATTTTCCGGAAAGCCGCTGAAGCAGAAGGCCAAATTCGTTGTCGGCGCAGCGTTCAATCCCAATGTAAGGCATCTTGACAAGGCAGTTGCTCGCTTGGAGAAGAAGATTGCCTCCGGTGCGGATTATGTGATGACGCAGCCCGTGTACGATCCCGAGTTAATGGTTAGGCTGAGGGAAGCGACGGCACATCTGGACATCCCGATCTTTATCGGCATCATGCCGCTGGCAAGCGGACGGAACGCGGAGTATCTGCATAACGAGGTGCCGGGCATTCAGCTCTCGGACGAAGTCCGCAGCCGCATGGCCGGGCTTGAAGGCGAAGCGGGCCGGGCAATGGGTGTCAAGATCGGCAAGGAGCTGCTGGATGTTGCGACAGAGCACTTTAACGGCATATATTTGATGACGCCGTTTATGTTCTATGAAATGAGCGTACAATTAATGGAGTATGTCTGGGAGAAATCGGGCCGCCGATTGACCCCCTTGTTTCATTAATAATTATCAATTACAATAGTGTAATGGATGTGATTCCGATGTCATTGAGCATGACCGGATATGGGCAATCCGTTGTCGATTTTCAAGGTTACAGTATCTCTTTCGAAGTGAAGTCGGTCAATCATCGGTATTGTGAAATCGTCTTTCGTATGCCCCGTGAATGGGCCTGCTTCGAGGATTCACTTCGACGGACGGTACAGAGCCGAATCGGACGCGGACGGATTGATGTTTATATTAACAAGGAAAACAACGGCGAGTCCCAGGGTGCCGTGCTGAACCATACCATGGTTCAGGCGTATTTACAGGCAGCCGAGGATTTGAAGTCATATGGAATCAATGGAGATCTGGCGGTGCGGGATATTTTGTCGCTGCCAGATGTTCTTGTTAGTCCGAGCGGACTTCCCATGGATGAAGCGCAGCAGAAGTTATGGAATGATGCGCTTCTTCAAGGTCTTGAACAAGCGCTGGAGGGTCTGATCCAGATGCGCAGCAGGGAAGGCTCTTTTCTCGTGAAGGATATCGGGCAGAGGCTTGACCGATTACAGCAGCTTCACCGAGAAATGACCGAACTTGCTCCTGAAGTTCCGGAAGAGTACCGGAAGCGTCTGAGACAGCGCATAGAATCTCTTGATGACGGGTCGCTTGCTGTTGATGAACATATATTCGGAATGGAAGTTGCTCTGTTTGCTGAACGTTCCAATGTGGACGAGGAGTTGATTCGCCTTCACAGCCATTTGGAACAATGCAGAGAGCTGCTTCATCAGAAAAGCCCTGTAGGCCGTAAACTGGATTTTCTGATTCAGGAAATGAACAGAGAAGTCAATACGATTGGATCGAAAGCCAATCATCTGACTCTGGTAAACCGTGTTGTCGAAATGAAAGCGGAACTGGAGAAGATTCGCGAACAAGCCGCTAATGTGGAATGACCGCAGCTTCGTCGGCAAGTAAGAGTCAAATGTATAGGGGGAGCAACTGCACTATGGCAATCAAACTTATTAATATTGGCTTCGGAAACATCGTATCGGCCAATCGGATCATCTCAATCGTGAGTCCTGAATCGGCTCCGATCAAGAGGATCATTCAAGAAGCACGGGACCGTCATATGCTGATTGATGCTACATACGGCCGAAGGACACGGGCTGTTATCATTACGGATAGCGATCACGTGATTTTATCGGCTGTGCAGCCAGAAACGGTGGCTCACCGTCTGTCCAGCAAAGATGACGACAACGACGAATAAGATGAGGAGTACTATGTCTAGAGGATTATTGATTGTATTGTCCGGTCCTTCCGGAGTGGGTAAGGGAACCGTCTGTACGGCACTTCGCAGCCGGGTTCCGGAGCTGGTGTATTCGGTGTCGGCAACGACGCGTTCGCCACGGCTCGGTGAGGTACATGGTGTGAACTATTTTTTCAAAAGTCGGGAACAATTCATGGATATGATTGAGAACGACCAGCTTCTCGAATATGCGGAATACGTCGGGAACTATTATGGAACCCCGCGTGATTTTGTGGAAGAAACTTTAGCCTCCGGTAAGGATATTATACTGGAGATCGAAGTGCAGGGCGCACTGAAGGTCAAGGAGAAGTTTCCCGAGGGCATCTTTGTGTTTCTGATGCCGCCGTCGCTGGATGAACTGAAGGATCGGATCCAGGGCCGGGGAACAGAGAGTCAAGCGACCATCGACCACCGCATGTCCGTAGCGGTTGACGAAATCAATTTACTGCAGCATTATGATTATGCGGTAGTGAATGATGAAATCAATCTCGCTTGTGAGAGAATACAATCTATCATTATTGCCGAACATTGTAAGGTGAGAAAGTAAGCTGTCATTTCATAGACGGTGCTAACTTTCAAGTAAAAGAAGAAGAGGTGCTTCGACCGTGTTATATCCATCCATTGATGAAATGATGAATAAAGTAGACAGTAAATATTCTCTTGTGGTTGCGGCTTCCCGCCGTGCACGCCAACTGCGTGAAGGCGGAGTCAGCGAGTTGAAACATCCGAAATCCCATAAGTTTGTCGGTGTCGCTTTGGAAGAAATCTATGGCGATTACGTGAAAATCGAGCGGGGACAGGACTAAGGCTTTTTTTTCAATATTTGAATAACATGCGTTAGCGCGCGAAAATGTGACAACCGAAAGGTTGTTATTTTTTTGAGAAGATATGATAACGTAGCCTTTATACAATGGAAAGCGGGGGATTGTCATGTTGAACGGAAAAGTCATTGTGCTTGGCGTTACAGGTGGCATTGCCGCGTATAAAGCAGCGACTTTATGCAGCAGGCTTGTCCAGAGGGGAGCGGATGTGCATGTCATTATGACGGAATCCGCGAAGCAGTTTATTCCGGAATTAACGCTACAAACGCTGACCAAAAACCCGGTTTATAGCGATACCTTTGATGAACGGGACCCCTCGGTCGTTTCGCATATCCACTTGGCCGACCTGGCCGATTTGGTACTGATCGCTCCGGCCACAGCCAATGTTATCGGCAAGATGGCACATGGCCTGGCGGATGACATGCTGACCACGACGCTGCTCGCGACGACGGCTCCCGTCATGATCTCGCCGGCAATGAACGTGCATATGTACACGCACCCGGCCGTCATGGCCAATATGGAGACGCTGGTCTCCCGCGGGGTGTCCATGATTGAACCCGGAGAGGGGCTTCTGGCTTGCGGATATGTCGGAAAGGGACGGATGGAAGAGCCTGATACGATTGTTGACGTGGTTGAACGGTTTTTCCGAGATCGCGGGGCACAATCTGTGGCGTCGAATGAGGAGAAAGCAAGCAGCTCCACAGGCATATTGCACGGCAAAAAAGTGGTTGTCACGGCCGGAGGCACCATTGAGCGCATTGATCCGGTCCGGTATATAACGAATGATTCTTCCGGGAAAATGGGATTTGCGATCGCAAAAGCGGCCAAGCAGCTGGGAGCGGATGTTCACCTCATTGCCGCTCATACCGATGAAGCTCCACCAGAGGGAATCAAGGTGGAAAGAGTGGAATCGGCCCAAGATATGTACGACGCGGTGCAACGCGTATTCGAGCATAGTGATATCGTGGTCAAGGCGGCCGCTGTTGCCGATTATCGCCCAGCTGAGGCAGCGACATCTAAGATCAAAAAGCGCGGGGAGACCATGACGCTGGATCTTGTCAAAACAACCGACATTCTGGAGAGCCTGGGACGCCAAAAAACCTCCCAGTTCTTAATCGGATTTGCGGCCGAGACCGATACAGTGGAGCAGTTCGCCAGAGAAAAGCTGAAACGCAAAAATTGCGATCTGATCGTTGCTAACGATGTTACACAGGCAGGAGCGGGCTTTGGCACGGATACGAACAGCGTTCATATCTTTGATGCAGAAGGGCTGGTCCTGCAGCTTCCAGTGATGTCCAAGGAGGAAGTGGCCCAGAGGCTGTTGACACTGGCGGCTGATCGGTTATCCGGGAGGTCATCCTGATGGAAATGGCACGAGTGATTGTGGACGTGCCGTCCAAGGATACGGACCGGCCTTTTGATTATTTGATTCCTGAGGAACTTCGGCCCTGGGTCGAGGTAGGCAGCCGGGTCGGGGTGCCGTTCGGGCACCGTACGCTCCAGGGATTCGTGGTCTCTCTGCATCCCCGGCCCGAGATGGATACGGCCAAAATGAAGCCGATTCAGGAAGTCCTCGATGTGATGCCGCCGCTTTCGCCTGAGCTGATTGAGCTTGGCGAATGGATGAAGGAGCGTTACGCATGCCGATATATATCGGTTCTGCAATCGATGCTGCCTACGGCGCTGAAAGGGAAGGCGGAGCGGTACATCTCCATTGGCGATTCAGACACGCTGCAGACGGATCAAACCGACGGATTATTTGCGCTCCTGCCCGAAAGTGAGTCGGAGCAGGAGATCATCCGCTTTGTCAGTCAGAAAGGCGAGGTTTCGCTCCAGCAGCTAACGCGGGCATTTCCGGATGGCGCTGCTATCATTAAAGCGCTAATCAGCCGAGGACGGCTTAGCGAATTCCAGCAAATCAAGGATAAACTGCAGAAAAAAACGATAAAAGCGGTAGAGCTTGCCGTATCGAGCGAGGAAGCATATCAGGCACTGGCTTCATTTCCGGCCAAGGCTCAGCGTCAGAAGGAAGTGCTCCAATATATTTTGGAGATGGAAGCATTTCTGCCGATATCGCAGAAGGATCTGCTCCAGACGCTGGGTGTCACCGCAGGCACCGTGAAGGGCCTGGTCGATAAAGGGCTGATTACCCTTGAGGATATCGAAGTGTTCCGCGATCCGTATCGAGGGCGGCATTTTACGCCTAGCACCCCGCTGGCGCTTACACCGGAGCAGCAAGCGGTGTATCGCAGCATCGTGCACAAGCTGGATGAACGCAAGCATGGCGTATTTCTCCTGCACGGAGTGACGGGCAGCGGTAAGACCGAAATCTACCTGCAGACGATTCAGCGATGTCTCGAACAGGAGCGTCAAGCGATTGTGCTGGTGCCCGAAATATCACTGACACCGCAAATGGTGGAACGGTTCAAAGCCCGTTTCGGCGATCGTGTGGCTGTCATGCACAGCCGGCTTTCAGATGGAGAGCGTTACGATGAATGGCGGAAAATAAGAGAAGGCCGGGCGTCCGTTGTCGTGGGCGCACGATCGGCGGTATTTGCTCCGTTTAACCGTTTGGGATTGATCATTATGGATGAAGAGCATGAAGGCTCTTATAAGCAGGAAGAAACACCGAAGTACCATGCCCGGGATGTTGCGATTCACCGTGCCCAGCTGACCGGCGCAGCCGTCATACTGGGTTCGGCAACGCCTTCGCTCGAGAGTTACCATGCGGCGAGATCGCAAGCTCAGGATGATTTTGCGCCTCATCTGCTGGAGATGCCGAGCCGTGCGCTGGGCAACAAGCTGCCCGAGGTCCAGGTCGTGGACATGCGGGAGGAGCTTCGTGAAGGAAATCGCTCCATGTTCAGCCGCTCTCTGCACACCGCGATTTCGGCAAGGCTGGAACGAGGGGAACAGACGGTGCTGCTGCTGAATCGGCGGGGCTACTCCACGTTTGTCATGTGCCGGAGCTGCGGATATGTGGCAGGCTGTCCGGAATGCGACATTTCGCTGACCTATCATCAGAAATCGAATAATTTGCGCTGCCACTATTGCGGTTATGCCGCCCAAGCGCCGGAGGTTTGCCCGGATTGCGGAAGCGAGCATATACGTTATTTCGGGACTGGCACACAGCGTGTCGAGGAAGAATTGGCCAAGCTGTTTCCCGGCATCCGCGTCATTCGGATGGACGTGGATACCACGACCGAGAAGGGCTCACATGAGAAGCTGCTGAAGCAGTTTCGGGATAAAAAAGGGGACGTGCTGCTAGGCACCCAGATGGTCGCCAAGGGCCTGGATTTCCCTGATGTCACCCTGGTCGGCGTCATAACGGCCGATTCAGCGTTGAACCTGCCGGATTTTCGGGCGGCGGAAAAGACGTTTCAGCTGCTCACGCAGGTTGCCGGAAGAGCAGGCCGCCATCAGCTGCCGGGTGAAGTGGTTATCCAATCCTATACCCCGGAGCACTATTCGATTATCCATGCAAGCAGCCATGATTATTTATCCTTCGTCAAGGACGAGCTGAAACACCGCAAAGCGCTCCATTATCCGCCGTATTGCAGGCTGATCCTGGTGACGCTGTCGCATGAACAGCTGCCGCTGCTGGTAAGAATGGCGGAGAATTTTGCTGCTACCATCAAAAGCGAATCCGACCGCCGGGGATGGTTTGGAAGCCTGGACCGATTCGACGCAAGCGCGCTTGATATACTTGGTCCGGTAGCCTCCCCTATTCCGCGGCTAAAAAATAGATACAGATTTCAATGTATGATAAAATGGCGGGGAACGATGGATGCTGTCTCGCTGGTGCGCTCGGTTGCCGAGAAGCTGCAGGATTCGGCGCGGGACAGCAAGCTCCAGATCAGTATTGACGTAGATCCGCAAATGTTAATGTAATACAGCATATAATGATGAAAAGCACAAGGATGGTGTCATAGACATGGCGATTCGTATTATCGTTAAAGAGCCGGATGAGGTTCTTCATAAAAAGGCAAAGGAAGTTACCAAAATTACGCCGAACGTTCAAAAGCTTCTGGACGATATGGCGGATACCATGTACGATGCGGAAGGCGTCGGACTGGCTGCGCCGCAGGTCGGCATTCTGAAGCGTCTGATCGTGATCGACGCCGGTGACGAGCACGGCTTGATCAAAATGATCAATCCGGAGATCGTGGAGAGCGAAGGCGAGCAATTCGGGCCGGAAGGCTGCCTGAGCATTCCAGGATGGAACGGGGATGTGCGCCGTGCGGAGAAGGTGACGGTTAAGGGGCTTGACCGCGAAGGCAATGAGCTTGTCATTACAGGTACAGGGCTGCTTGCGCGAGCGTTTCAGCATGAAATCGATCATCTGAACGGAGTGCTGTTTACGGAAATCGCTGACCGGGTGTATGAGTATGTTCCGGAACAGCCGAGAAAAGAGCTGGAGAACCGATGAATATCGTATTTATGGGCACCCCGGCCTTTGCAGTACCCAGTCTTGAAATGTTGATAGCCGAAGGTTATTCCATTGTCGCCGTTGTTACGCAGCCTGACCGTCCGCAAGGGCGCAAAAAGGTGTTGACCCCAACGCCGGTTAAGGAAGCCGCTCTTCGTCACGGCATTCCTGTTCTGCAGCCGCAGCGCCTGCGGAATCCGGAAGCTGTGGCCGAGCTGGCTGAGTATAAGCCGGATTTGATTGTCACCGCCGCCTATGGTCAAATCCTGCCGAAATCGGTGCTGGATATGCCGTCACTGGGCTGTCTCAATGTCCACGGCTCGCTGCTCCCCGCTTACCGGGGAGGCGCTCCGATTCAGCGCAGTATCATCAACGGAGAATCCGTAACAGGCATCACGCTGATGTATATGGCGGAGGGGCTCGACACGGGCGACATGATCGCCCGCATCGAGGTTCCCATTGAGGATGACGATACGGCCGGGACCATGTTTGAGAAGCTGAGCCAAGCCGGCGCGGAGCTGCTGCAATCGGAGCTGCCGCGGCTTGTGAAGGGCAAGGTGGATGCCGAGCCCCAGGATGAGACGAAGGCAACGTATGCTCCGAACCTGACCCGGGATGACGAAAGAATCGACTGGACTCGCACTTCCCGCGAAATTTATAATCAAATACGCGGTCTGGTTCCTTATTCCGGCGGATTTACGCTCTGGAATGGGGATGTGTTCAAAGTATGGACGGCGGCTAAGCCGGACAGCGCACAGACCCTATCTAACGATGCACAGCCAGGAACCGTGCTAGAGCTTCACGAGAAGGGGATTGTTGTCAAAACAGGTGATGGCACGCTAACGCTGTTAACCGTTCAGCCCAGCGGCAAAAAGGCAATGGATGCAGCGCAATTCGTGCGTGGGACGAGCCTGACGGTCGGGACGGTGTTGACGTGAGCGGGAACCGCAGGCCGAAGGGACGCCTGGACTCTCCTCGGGAGTTGGCGATGGACGTATTGACTCAGGTTGAGCAGGAGGGGGCGTACAGCAACCTCCTGCTCAACTCCGCTCTGCAGAAGTCCTCGCTTGCGAAGAGCGACGCGGGACTTGCCACAGAGCTGATCTATGGCACGATCTCAAGACTTAACACGCTCGATTATTTTTTGGACAAGTTTGTCAACAAAGGGGTACAGAAGCTTCAACCGTGGGTAAGAGCACTGCTTCGCATCAGTCTGTATCAGGTCGTATATCTGGATCGGATTCCGGATCACGCGGTTGTCAGCGAAGCCGTTAATCTGGCGAAGCGCCGCGGGCATCAAGGGATCTCCGGCATGGTGAACGGGGTGCTTCGGAATATTCTGCGCCAGAAGGAAAGTTTGGCGATCCCAGAGAATATGCCCCCGGCCCAGCGCATCTCCCTGCAGCATTCCCACCCGTTGTGGCTGGTGGAGCGCTGGATATCCCAGTACGGGATCGAGACGGCAGAGGCGATCTGTGCCGCAAACAACGAACCGCCGGCCGTCAGCGTGAGAGTGAACACCACGATGATCAGCCGTGACGACATGCTGAAATTAATGAGCAGCCAGAACTATGAAGCTGCCCCGTCGCCGCTTAGTCCCTACGGGATTGTCGTAAGGGGAGCGGGCAATATGGCCTTGACGGATTGGTACCGGGATGGAATGATCTCGATCCAGGATGAAAGCTCCATGCTGGTCGCTGAAGCTGTTAAGCCTGAGCCGGGAATGCGGGTGCTGGATTGCTGCGCAGCCCCGGGTGGCAAGAGCGCCCACATGGGCGAGCTGATGAAGGATGAGGGCAGCATTGTCGCCAACGACATTCATGCTCATAAAGGCAAGCTGATATCGGATCAGGCCGGCCGCTTGGGATTGGATAGCATTTCGATCGTGACCGGGGACGCGCTGGATTTGGTTGACCGCTTCGAACCTGCGTCTTTTGACCGAATATTGCTGGATGCTCCGTGCTCGGGCCTTGGCGTCATCCGCCGCAAGCCCGATCTGAAGTGGGGCAAGTCACAGGAGGACATCCATGAAATAGCGGCGCTGCAGCTGAGGCTGCTGGAGTCGGTCTCCACGCTGCTTCGTCCCGGAGGGCTTTTGGTGTACAGCACGTGCACGATTGAGCCGCTGGAGAATGAAGGGGTTGTGTCTGCTTTTCTGGATAGCCATTCCGGGTTTGGAATCGCGGAAGATGGTCTTGGAGACTTAAGCCGGCTGGAAGGGAAATCGCTTCAGCGGGGAGGCGGGATTCAAATTCTGCCCCAGCACTACCATAGTGACGGCTTTTACATCGCAAGACTCGGCAGACGTCCCTCTTAAGGGCTCCGCCGCCATGACTATAGTCGTATCCCGCCAATGCCGGCGGGTTTTCCTCTTTTACCGTCTCTTTTATTTATGTTAGAATAGGAAGAATGAAAAAAGAGATGCATATGAATGTAATAGGGAGCGTTCGGAAGTATACGGGCTGGACATCCTCTAAATTAGACAGGTGTGGTGAGAATGAAACCTTTTATATATGATTATTCACTGGAAGAGCTTCAAGCATGGGCTCAAGAGAACGGGGAGCCCGCGTTTCGGGGAACCCAGATTTATGACTGGCTGTACGTGAAGCGGGTGAACGACTTCGCGGAAATGACGAATCTTTCCAAGGAGCTTCGGGGCAAGCTGGAGGAGGAATTCAGTTTCGTTACCTTGACGGAAATCACCAAGCTGGAATCGAAGGACGGAACGGTCAAGTTTCTGTTCGGCCTGCATGATGACCATGCGATCGAGACCGTCATCATGAGGCACAACTACGGCAACAGCATCTGTGTTACAACGCAGGTTGGCTGCCGTATCGGATGTACGTTCTGCGCATCCACACTGGGTGGCCTGAAGCGAAATCTGACCTCCGGCGAGATTGTTGCCCAAGTGGTCCAGGCGCAGAAGATTCTCGATAAAACGGGAGAACGTGTTAGCAGCATCGTCATTATGGGCTCAGGCGAACCGTTTGAGAATTATGAAGCGACCATGAAGTTCCTGCGCACGATGATTCATGAAAAAGGATTGAATATCGGCCAGCGCCACATTACCGTTTCGACGAGTGGCATTGTGCCTAACATCTATAAATTCACGGAAGAGGATACCCAGATCAATCTGGCCATCTCCATTCATGCACCGAACGATAAGCTGCGCTCCAAGCTAATGCCTGTTAACCGTCGTTTCCCGTTTGACGATGTGATTGAGTCGCTTCGTTATTATCAAGCAAAAACCGGACGCCGCATTACGTTTGAATACGCCTTGATCGGCGGCGTAAATGATCAGGTTGAGCATGCCGAAGAGCTTGCGGACGTCATTAAGGATATGAACTGCTTCGTCAATCTGATTCCGGTTAACCATGTGCCGGAACGGAAATATGTTCGCACATCGCGTAACGATATTTTCAAATTTCAACGTGCGTTAGCAGACAAGGGGGTCAATGTGACCATCCGTCGTGAACAAGGCCACGATATCGCTGCCGCTTGCGGTCAGCTGCGGGCCAAGCATATGGAGTTGAGGTGAGAAGATTTGATCAAGACGGTTCATGTAAGCCATGTGGGGCGCGTTCGTCCTGTTAATGAAGATTCGGTATTTGTTAGCACACTGGAGCATGGCTATACCTTGGGTGTGGTTGCTGACGGTATGGGAGGTCACCTTGCGGGTGACACCGCCAGCAGACTTGCGGTAGATACCGTAGCCGAGGATTTGTCCTCTTTGGAGGAGGACATGTCCATGGAAAGTATTCGGGCTGCGCTTGGTGATGCCATATTGCATGCCAATGCTGTTATCTATCGGGAAGCCTCGGCTGATGAGCGGCTTCACAATATGGGCACGACGATTGTAGCGGTGCTGCTGCGGGGTTCCGAAGGTTATATCGGACATATCGGGGACAGCAGGGCTTACAAAGTCGTTCCCGGACAAGTGATTCGACTCACAGATGATCACACATTGGTTAATGAGCTTTTTAAGAGTGGTCAGATTACGGAAGATCAACTGGAAACCCATCCCCGGAAAAACGTATTAAGCCGGGCGCTTGGAACGGATGTGGATGTGACGGTTGAGCTTACACCGGTTACGATCGGAGAAGGCGAAGTGCTGCTGCTCTGCAGCGACGGGCTCAGCAACCGGGTCAGCCGCGAGCTGATCGGACAAATTTCCGGTTCACTTGACCTTCCTCTGGAGGAAAGAGCGGATCGCCTGCTTCAACTGGCACTTCTTGCCGGCGGTGAGGACAACATCACGGTCGCAATGTTTGAACATCAAGAAGAAGTTGTCGGGCAACGTATAAAGGGGTGGGATTCATGATCGGACATGAATTGGCTGGTCGTTATAAAATTATAGAACGCATCGGTGGCGGTGGCATGGCGCTGGTCTACAAGGCTCAGGATATTTTGCTGAACCGGAATGTAGCGATCAAAGTGCTGCGCCAGCAGTTTGTGCACGACGAGGAATTTATCCGCCGTTTCCGGCGTGAGGCACAATCAGCGGCTTCGTTGTCGCATTCCAACGTGGTCAGCATCTATGATGTGGGCCAAGAGGAAGATGTGCATTACATCGTCATGGAATATATCGAAGGACAGAACTTGAATGAAATCATAAAAGAACGGGCACCGCTGCAGGTGGAAGAAGCTGTGCGGATTGCTACCCAGATTTGCGATGCGCTGGGACACGCTCATCATAACCAGATCATTCACCGGGATATTAAACCGCATAATATTCTGATTGGCCGTAATGGGAGGGTCAAAGTAACGGACTTTGGCATTGCCAGGGCGGTCACGTCGACAACCATTACGCAGACAGGCTCCGTTGTGGGCTCTGTGCATTATTTCTCGCCGGAGCACGCCAAGGGCGTCGTTACGGGCGAGAAATCGGATTTATACTCCCTTGGTATTGTGTTATATCAAATGCTTACGGCCCGTCTTCCTTTTCTGGGCGAGAGCCCGATTAGTGTTGCTCTGAAGCATCTCCAGGAGGAATTTGATGAGCCTAGAGAAGTAAACCCGCTCATTCCTCAAAGCGTGGAGAACATCATCCTGAAGTCCATGCGCAAAAACCCGGAGGAGCGTTATCAGTCCGCGGAAGAGATGATGGACGATCTTGAGACGTGCTTGATGCCGATGCGACTGAACGAACCGAAGATGGAGTTTGAGGACGATGCCGATTCTACCCTGGTCATGCCAGCGCTCAAAACGATGCAGCGCAGCAGTCAGCATCATCATGACGATGACGACGACTCGGATGACGAGGAGTTTGAGGCAAAGCCGACCGGCAAATCGAAGAAAAAATGGGTCAAGCCGACCATCATCATCGGTTCGGTGCTCCTGTTCCTCGGCCTTATGTTTGGTGTTGTCATGTATGTGAACAACATGCTGGAGGTACCGGAGGTTAAGGTGCCGCCAGTTGTAGGTATGACGGAGGAGGATGCGATCCGCGAGCTTGAGGCCAAAGGCTTGACGGTGAATGAGGAAGTCATTCGTGAATATAAACCGAATGTGGACGAAGGCATCGTGTTTGCCCAGGACAAGGAAGCTGAGACCATGCTGAAGAAGGGGTCGCCGGTTCAATTGTCGGTTGGGGATGCGAAGCCGCTCAAGAGCATGCCAAGCCTTGATGGGATGACGTTTGATGAGGCTGTTGCTGCGTTAAAAGAGATCGGAGTTAATAAAACCTCCATTAAGCAAACTTCTGAGAAAAATGATGATGTGCCTGAAGGCAAGATTTTTAAACAAAGCCCAGAAGCCGGTTCACCAATCGATCCCGATAAGGATGAAATCAACGTAACGGTAAGCGAGGGCAAGAATCTGGTCCCAATGCCGGGCGTGGTTGGCTTAGAGCAGGAGAATGCCGTCAAAATATTGGAGTCCAATGGCTTTACGGTTGAGGCAATCAAAGAGAGATCCAGTTATGAAGTGAAGAAGGGCATCGTAGTAGAGCAGTGGCCGCATGAGGCCAATGAACAGGTTGTTCCAGGCTCCAAAATCACGCTCTTCGTAAGCTCAGGCTACCCTTCGGATGCGCTTGAGTATAATTACAGCGTACCGGTCTCACCAAGCGTGGAAGGCCAAGAAAGCAAAATACGGGTCGTTTTCACCGATGCGCTGGGAGAAAACCAGGAAGCCGTGAACAAGACCATAACGACCTCGGAAATGGTACCTGTTAAGCTGCTGCTGGCTCCCGACAAGCATGCAACCGTGATGATCTTCCGTGACGGTCGCCAGGTGGATACGTACAGCGTAAGTTACAGCGATGTCAAGAACGGTACCGTGCCGCAGCCGACCTTTGAACAACCGCCCGTTGAACCTGATGTACCGGTGGACACTAATCCGGATGAAGGAAATGGCGAGGAAGGTTCGAATGAGGAAGATGATGCTGCTTATCATTGGGACTCCGGGAACAATGGAAACGGCAATGGCAATGGAAACGGCAATGGCAATGGCAAAGGTAATGACAACGATTAGAAACAAGTCGTGAGAACACTAAATTTCAACAAGAAAGGTGAGGCCTATTATATGCTAGAGGGACTGATCGTGAAGGCACTAAGCGGATATTATTATGTCAAACCCATGAAGGATGGCAACATTATATCCGGGGAGGACCCAGCGGTTCAATGCAGAGCCCGCGGCATTTTCAAAAAGAAAGGCATCTCTCCGCTCGTTGGAGATCACGTTATGTATTCATTGACTGAAAATGGGGAAGGGACCGTGGACGAAATTCTTCCACGGTCTTCCCAATTAATTCGCCCGCCTGTCGCGAACGTCGACTTGGCGGTGCTGTTGTTTTCGGTCAAAGAACCGGATCTGAGCCTGCATCTGCTGGACAAGTTTCTGGTACATATAGAGCATGAGGGCCTGGAGGCATTGATCTGTCTGACGAAGCAGGATCTTGTGGACGCCTCCGACGATGTGCTGGAGCAGGTGAAGCGCCAGTATGAAGAGATTGGTTACGAAGTGCTGATTACTAGCTCTCTGCAAGGGGTCGGGACCGAAGAGGTGAAGAAACGGCTGGCCGGCCGAATCAGTGTCTTCTCCGGTCAATCCGGTGTCGGGAAATCTTCCCTGTTGAATGCGTTAATGCCGGGTCTCTCACTGGAGACGAGTGAAATCAGCTTGCGTCTTGGCCGCGGTCGGCATACGACACGCCATGTAGAGCTGATTGAGCTTGATAACGGGGGGTATGTCGCCGATACCCCCGGTTTTAGCCAGCTGGATTTTCTGGAACTGGGTGTCGAGGAGTTATCGACCTGTTTCAGAGAATTTGCTCCTTATGCTGCCGAATGCAAATTCAGAGGCTGCAGTCATCTGCATGAGCCGGGCTGCCGGGTGCTCCAAGCCAAAGAGGATGGAATCATCCTGGCTAGCCGTTATGAGCATTATGTGGAGTTTTATACGGAGATGAAAGATAAGAAACGGAGGTACTAAATGATGATAAAAATTGCCCCATCCATATTGTCAGCCGATTTTGCGAAGCTGGGACAAGAAATTAAGGAAGCCGAGGCCGGCGGAGCCGATTGGATTCATGTGGACGTCATGGACGGACACTTTGTACCTAATATTACGCTGGGCCCGCCGATCGTCCAAGCCATCCGGCCCCATACGAGCCTGACACTTGACGTGCATCTGATGATTGAACAGCCGGAGCTGTATATTGCGGAATTCGTCAAGGCTGGAGCCGACCTGATCACCGTTCATGCCGAGACCTGCCCGCATCTTCATCGCGTCATCCATCTGATCAAAGAGTGTGGCGTGAAGGCCGGCGTCGCGATCAATCCGGCTACGCCGGCTCATGTCCTTCAGGAAGTGCTCCCTGACTTGGATTTGGTGCTGGTAATGACCGTGAACCCGGGGTTTGGCGGACAGGCTTTCATCGAGCGGACCATAAACAAGATCTCGCAGCTGCGTGAATGGATTTCAAACTCCGACAACCCGAACATCCATATTGAAGTGGATGGCGGCATTACAGCGGAGACAGCGCCGCTTGTGGTGGAAGCCGGAGCGGATGTCCTGGTTGCGGGCAGCGCCGTATTCGGGAAGCCGGATCGCGCGGCAGCCATTGCAAAAATCCGCCACAGCGTAACATCTTGACCAGAACGTGAACAACGGGATGCATAGGGCGCGGGTTTCCCGCATAAATATGGTTACATGAGCTGGGTTCTCATGTAGCCTTTTTTGTCTGTGTTCACATCTATGGGCTTGGTGCATAACATATTCTAGGAAGGCATGAGGATGATGGGGAGGGTGAGACATGAAATTCTATACGTTCAAGCTGCCGAAGTTTTTGGGAGGTTTTGTGAAGGCCATCTTAAATACGTTTCACAAGAGCTGACAGCTTGTCCCGGCGTAACAAAACCTCCGCCTGGGACTGACGCCGCCTAGCCGGTTCTGGGGCAAGAGGCAAGAACACTCCGATAGAGCGCATGGAGGACATACCGCAGCTGCATGCGGAGGTTTTTCTTGCGGTATAAGAAAGCCAAAATGCGCGGTAGTTCTCCTTCGCTTTCTTATATCAAAAGAAGAGTGTCTAGCGACGTACTTATCGAGGACAGACCGCGTTCGACCGGAAGTTTTTCTTGCGATATAAGAAAGTGGGAGTCGTGCTCTTTCATCTTTCTTATATCTAAATAAAAAAAGCACCTGCTAACTGCTCAGGGTGCTTTTTGTTTAGAAGGAGAATATGTATCTAAACGCAAGAAAAACTTCCTTGTCCCGGATCGCCCACAAATGGTGCCTGGAGATTAAGAAGTTTTTCTTCATATAACACAAGATGATTATACGCGAGTCACTTTACCGGATTTCAAAGCGCGAGTGCTGACGTATACACGTTTTGGCTTGCCATCCACCAAAATGCGAACCTTTTGAACGTTGACACCCCAAGAACGCTTGTTGTGATTGTTAGCGTGAGAAACGTGGTTACCACTGCTTGGTTTCTTGCCAGTTACATAACATTTGCGAGCCATTCATTACACCTCCTTGTTCCTAACCCTGCATGAAACAATACTTAAATATAATATCACAGTAAAAATTGCTCCGTCAACTGTCCTAAAAACATTTATTTCTCTTTGCCATTATAGTACAATGTTGATTAGTCCATAATATTTCCGAAGAAATAGTTCGTGGGCTGGTCGGCATGGCTCTCAAGAAGCTTGGGAACCGCCGTAAAGCGTAGAGGACGAGAGGATAGCCCATCATAGATTTATGATCCGTTAATCATGATAAGTCTCTTATTTACTGCTTGGGCATTTCGTCAGCTATAAGCTATGAAATAGATATGAAATTTTACGACAAGAAGTGTTATGGGTATCAAGCCAGGAAGGGGAATTCTCATTGAGTAAGCGTTCTTTGAATGGAACAGAATTTACCGCGATGGTCCTAGCCGGAGCGGAGCAGCTGCAGCAGCATGCAGAGCACGTCAATTCCCTGAATGTGTTCCCGGTGCCAGACGGCGATACGGGGACCAACATGAATTTGACGATGACTGCAGGTGTGGCAGAACTGAAGAGTAAGTACTCGGAGTCCGTCGGGCATAGTGCCGGTGTGCTATCCAAGGGGCTTCTGATGGGAGCCAGAGGGAACTCGGGGGTTATTCTGTCCCAGCTGTTCCGCGGTTTCAGCCGATATGCGGCACCTTATACAGAACTAAATTCTCATCAATTCGCCGCAGCACTGCAGACAGGCGTAGAAGCTGCGTATAAAGCTGTCGTGAAGCCTGTTGAAGGCACCATTCTTACCGTAGCTAAAGAAGCGGCCAAGCATGCGGTCTATTTCTCCCGCCGCAACAACGATATCGTGGAATTGATGGAGCAGGTGTTGGCAAAAGCCAAAGAAACACTGTCCCAGACGCCTGATATGCTCCCTGTTCTGAAGCAGGTCGGCGTCGTGGACTCGGGTGGCCAGGGCCTGGTTTACATTTATGAAGGTTTCCTGCAGGTGCTAAGAAAAGACGCCCAGTCCGGATCGTTTGCTGTTGCGGAAGGACAAGCTGAACAGAGCAGCAAAGCACCGGCCTTCCAAGCGGTTCCTGACTTCTCGGCGGTTCAAGCTCCGGCTTCTGCCCAGTCGAGACTGTCCACAGAGGACATTGAATTTTTATATGACATGGAATTCTTTATTAATAGGCAGCTTGGGGAAGGAACTGGCGCGGACTTTGATGAAGATAAGTTCCGGAAAGCGCTTGCAGTGAATGGTGATTCCATCATTGTTATCGCCGATGACGAGACCATCAAAGTCCATGTGCATTCCAAGGCTCCGGGCGAAGTGTTGAACCTGGCACTGCTGTATGGAGAAATCACCCAGATTCATATTTTGAATATGCGGGAGCAGCACCGTGATTTGCTGACAACGGGGATGGACATCGCACCGATGCCCGAGTTGTTTGCGGATATTCCGGCAGAGACCGTAACACCGGAAGCTCCGGCTGTTCCTCCGGCAGACGAGATCGCACCGTACGGTTTTATTGCGGTATCGTCAGGGGAAGGCATCTCTGACATATTCAAAAGTCTGGGCGTTGACGTCGTTCTCTCTGGAGGACAGACGATGAACCCGAGCACCGAGGATTTTGTCAATGCGATTTCTTCGATCTCGGCTCAGCAGATTTACATTCTGCCGAACAACTCCAACATCGTGCTGGCTGCCCAGCAGGCGAGAGAGCTTCTCGAAGGCGAACGCAGCGTAACGGTCATTCCGAGCAAGACGATTCCGCAGGGGATCGCGGCAGCATTTGCTTTCCAGGAAGATGAGAATGCGGATATGAATACCGACAACATGCTGGATGCGATCACTCGTGTGCAGTCGGGTCAGGTAACCTATGCCGTTCGGGACACAACGATTGATGATCTGGAGATCAAGGCCGGTCAATTCATCGGCATTCGCAATTCCAATATCGTTGCAGCGAACGAGGATTTGATTACGACCTCCCAGGATTTACTTGGTAAAATGCTGGAGTCCGGCGATGAAATCGTGACTCTGCTAACCGGGGCCGACGCAAGCGAAGAATCGACCAACGCACTCACGGAGTGGCTCGGCGAGCAGTACCCTAACGCAGAGGTTGAGGTACATTACGGCGGACAGCCGATCTATTCCTATTTGTTCTCCGTTGAATCTTGATAAACAACGCTTTGACATTATGCATGGTACATTTTTAGGAGGGGTTCCGGTGAATAAGACCGTTATTGTGACAGACAGCACAGCGGATATTCCGGCAGACCTGGCGAAGCAACATCACATTCATATTGTGCCGCTGAGACTTATGTTCGGGGAAGATACGTACTTGGACGGAGTCGAAATCACGCCGGGAGAGTTCTACAAAAAGCTGGTGCAGTCTCCCCAGCTTCCAACGACCTCCCAGCCTTCACCCGCAGATTTTGTAGCTGTGTATGAGTCCATAATGGAACAGCACCCAGGCTGTTCCATTATGTCCATTCACATCTCATCCGGCTTGAGCGGAACGTATCAGTCCGCATTGCTTGCAACCTCTCTAATCGAAGGAGAAGCGGATATCACCGTATGGGATTCCAAATCGGCGTCCTACGGTTTCGGGCTATTCGTGGTTCATGCTGCGAAGCTCGCACAAGCGGGTGCGGCTGTTCCAGATATTATTTCGTCGCTTGAGGATCTTCGCTCCAAGCGCCGTCTCTACTTCCTGGTAGACACGCTGGAGTATTTGCAGAAAGGCGGGCGGATTGGCAAGGCTTCGGCTGTGCTTGGAACCCTACTTAACATTAAGCCGATCCTGTCCATTGACGGCGAAGGGATTATCTTTCCGGTAGACAAGGTCCGCGGTCGCAAGAAAGCGACGGCCAAAATCATTGAGCTGTTTCAACAGGATCTATCCGGTGTGAAAAATATTAAAGTGGCTGTGGGTCATACAGCTGACCCTGCTCAGGTTGAGGATTTTCTGCAGCAGCTGTCCGCTGTGTTTACGATCGAGGAAACGGTGTTCTCCGAGATCGGTCCGGTTATCGGCACGCACGTTGGACCGGGAACCATTGCAGCATATATATGGCCTGCTTAAGTGAGGTAGATGATATGAGTCTTAAACTCGATCAAATATCCGTCAGACAGATCAACGGCGTGAGCGCCCTGAAAGAAGGGGAGCTTCACGCCTTTGGCGTCTCTACGGTCAAGGATCTTTTGGAGTATTACCCCTTCCGGTATGAGGATTACCGGCTCCGTTCCCTGAGTGAAGTCAAGGACGGGGACAAAATAACCATTCAAGCCAAAATCGCCAGCGTACCGGTACTGCAGCGTTACGGGCGTAAATCCCGTCTCACCTGCAAAATGCTTGCTGAAAACTGGATGTTCACCGCGACCTGGTTTAACCGGCATTTTCTGAAAGACCAGCTCACGGCGGGCCGGGAGATCGTGCTGACGGGAAAGTGGGATCAGCGCAGAATGCAGCTTACGGTGTCCGAATCCGAGTTCCCGGATAAGGGAGCCTTTCGCAGCGGAACGCTGCAGCCGGTGTATTCCATCGGCGGGAAGATCACACAATCTTGGATCCGAAAAACGATGGGACAGGCATTGGAGCAATACGGGGAGATGATTCCCGAGATTTTGCCTCAATCCCTGCTCAGGAAATATGATCTGATGCCGCGTAAAGCGGCGATCATGACGATCCATCAGCCCGTTGACTCCCGGGAAGGTCAGGAAGGGCGGCGCAGGATGGTGTACGAGGAGCTCTTCTTGTTCCAATTGAAAATGCAGGCGTTCCGCGCGCTGAACCGGAGCCGGATGGACGGTGTTGTACATACGGCTGACAATGCAACGATCCGGGAGTTCGTGCGAAGCTTCCCGTTTGAGCTTACCGATGCGCAGAAGAAGGTGGAACTGGAGATTTTGCATGATATGCGGTCCCCTTACTGCATGAACCGCTTGCTTCAAGGGGACGTCGGTTCGGGAAAAACGATCGTTGCCGCCATCGCTCTGTTCACAACGGTGCGCTCGGGCTTTCAAGGAGCCTTGATGGTGCCGACGGAGATTCTTGCCGAACAGCATATGCGTTCCCTGCAGAAGCTGTTTGAGCCCTTTGGGATTACCGTCGGCCTGCTGACGGGCAGCGTAACGGGGAAGAAACGTAAAGACCTGTTGGCTTCCTTACAGATGGGGCTGACGGACGTTGTTGTGGGCACTCATGCGCTCATCCAGGATGATGTGTACTTCCGGGAACTGGGACTCGTCGTAACGGACGAACAGCACCGTTTTGGCGTGAATCAGCGAAGCGTACTTCGCCGTAAAGGCTATAACCCGGATGTGCTCACGATGACGGCGACGCCGATTCCACGGACGCTGGCCATTACCGCTTTTGGCGATATGGATGTATCCACGCTGTCAGAGCGTCCGAAAGGTCGTATTCCCATTACGACCTATTGGGTCAAACATGAACTCATGGACCGTGTGCTCGGATTTATTTCCCGGGAAGTAAATCAAGGACGTCAGGCATATTTGATTGCTCCTTTGATTGAAGAATCGGACAAGCTGGACGTTCAGAATGCGATCGATTTGCATGTCCAGATGCAGCAGGCTTTTCCTACATATGCTGTGGGGCTGCTGCACGGCCGTATGACGCCTGCCGAGAAGGATGAGGTCATGCGCCAATTCTACAGCAATGAGGTCCAGCTGTTGATCTCCACGACGGTCGTTGAGGTTGGCGTCGATGTGCCGAACGCAACCCTGATGATCATTATGGATGCCGATCGCTTCGGACTGTCCCAGCTCCACCAGCTTCGGGGCCGCGTCGGCCGTGGGCAGCATGCATCCTACTGCGTACTTGTAGCCGATCCGAAATCGGAAGTGGGTCAGGAGCGGATGCAGGTTATGACCGAAACTGAGGACGGCTTCGAGGTATCCCGGAGGGATTTGGAGCTTCGGGGCCCTGGCGACTTTTTCGGTACGAAGCAGAGCGGACTGCCGGAGTTCCGGCTGGCCGACATGGTCGCCGACTTCAAAGTAGTGGAGGAGGCCAGGGGCGATGCAGCGGCTCTTGTCAGCGACAGTTCCTTCTGGACGTCTCCTGAATATGAGCCATTGCGCGACTTTTTGCAGCAGGAGAAGATCTTTCAGGGCGATATCATGGATTAATAACATGAATCTGTTGGCACAATGGACAGACCTTCGTCATATACTCAAAAAAGGTAGCAGCATTTATGACAGGAGGTGCTTCAACATTGAGTTATCAGCAGTACGGGATTAGTCCGCAGCTGGTAGAACGCATCAAGCTAAAAATGAAAAACCCGGCGGTCAAGGAAAGAATCAAAGGGCTGACTCAGGGTTTGACCAAGGCAGATCTTCAAAATAGCGCAAAAGTCCATCAATTGATCCGGACGGCCAGCGGCATCTTGAATGAAAAGCTGAGCTCCACGCAGGAGCAGCAAATGGTTCAATTCGTGCTTGCACAGCGCATCGATCCGAACAACACCTTCCATTTAATCAAGCTGTGGGGTATGTTTCGATAACAATTGGATGACAATTGGATGACATATGACATCAAAGATTGACTTTGCATAGAAGAAGCCCCTCTCGGGAGTGTTTTCTCCTTATGAGCAGGGGCTTTTGATTTGGGATGTGCAGGGATGAAACGTTCCTGACGGTCTTTTTGTAAATGGAGTCCTTGATCTGTGGTCCAACCGATCGCAAAGAAACCAATGAGTTGAGAAAAAGCGGAATTTGAAGAGGAACCCCGAACCTTTCCGAAGTATTTAGCTGCCCGTAATGGAGCGGATGCAATCTTCCGTGTCATTTTTAACGGAGTTCACGGTGGTGCTCACCGGTACGGCCTGCATTTCCTCCGCGGGGTAAGGTCTCAGAAGCTCTTTGAGGGATTGCAGGAAGGAAGGGCTGCTATCATTGGAATGAGAAGACGTCTGCCGTTCAAGCCATAGGGCTTCGTCTGCGGGTCTCAGAATGACAGGCATCCGGTTATGGATCGGCTCCATGAGTTGATTGGGTGCGGTGGTGATGACGGTGCAGGTGCTGAGCTTATCTCCGCTCGGGGTGATCCAGGTATCATACAGACCGGCCATGCTGAATATTTCACCGTTCCTCAAGCCGATGCGAAAGGGCTGCTTGCCATTGTCGTTTTTTTGCCATTCGTAAAAGCCGTCTGCAGGAATCAGGCATCTTTTCCGATAAAAGGGCATCCTAAAGGCAGGCTTGTCTTCCAGCGTTTCACTGCGCGCGTTGATCATTTTGGCTCCGGCCGAGGAATCCTTGGCCCAGGATGGGACAAGCCCCCATTGCAGCTGACCGATTCGGTTTGTGCTGCCGTCGTTAATAATCGCCGTGACCATCTGCGTTGGAGCGATGTTGTACCGGGGAATGTGAAAGGGAGATACCGATTCGGGATCGATCAGATACCTGGTCATCAGTTCTTCCCAAGTGACCGTGAGTGTAAAGCGTCCGCACATCGTTTCAAGCCTCCTGTCATTTGCTGTGCTTAAGATTTGAATAGATTGTCTAATTAAGATTATTTATTATCGAGTTCAGAACGAAATGGATACGTAAAGATTTTCAGTACATTTGTGTTTGAGTATATCAAATATTGCGTAACTTACCAAAAGGGTCTGACTCATAGCCAGACTGAGCATCATGAATGGAGGATTTTTCGTGTTTGATTTAAAAGCTAACGGTACCTCGGTTAAGACAGAAGTTGTTGCCGGGGCCACGACGTTTTTCACGATGGCGTATGTGACCGTTGTGAATCCGCTGATTCTATCGCAAGCGGGTGTGCCCTTTGAGCAGAGTTTCACGGCTACGATTATTGCCGCTGTGATTGGTACACTATTGATGGGGCTTGTAGCCCGCTACCCGATCGCTGTGGCGCCGGGGATGGGCTTGAATGCCTACTTCACCTATTCCGTTGTTCAGGGACATGCCGGACTTGGGTATATTGAAGCTTTCTCGGCGGTATTTATAGCCGGTATTCTGTTTTTGGTGTTATCGATGACTTCCCTGCGGCGCAGGCTGATTGAGATGATCCCGGCAAATCTGAAGCATGCGATCACGGTCGGTATTGGCCTGTTTATTGCTTTTATCGGTTTGCGGATGAGCGGTGTCATTACAGCGCATCCGGACAATCTGGTAGCGCTCGGCGATCTGCACCAACCATCGGTTGTACTGGCCTTGGTAGGACTTGCCGTTACGCTTGTGCTGCTGGCCCGCGATGTGAAAGGTGCCTTGTTTATCGGTATGATTATTACCGGGATTATTGCTTATTTTGCCGATATGCTGTCCTTTACGAGCGGGATTATGTCGGTACCTGCGCTGCCGGAAGGCATCTTGGTATGGAACCCGATTACCGCTGCCTCGGATGTGATCAGGCATGGGCTCTATGCCGTTGTGTTCTCGTTTCTCCTGGTGACGCTGTTCGATACCACAGGTACGGTAGTTGGTGTGGCGGAGCAGGCGGGGCTGATGAAGGATAACAAGCTGCCTCGTGCAGAACGTGCCATGTTCTCCGATTCGGTGGCGACCGTGGCCGGATCCATGGTCGGTACAAGCCCGACCACCGCTTATGTTGAATCTGCAGCCGGCGTTGGCGCAGGCGGTCGGACAGGATTAACGGCGGTCGTGGTTGCCGCGTTATTCGTGGCTGCCGCCTTTTTCAGTCCGCTGATCGGCGCAGTTGCCGGGTTGTCCGCCATTACGGCACCCTCGCTTATCGTAGTGGGCTGCCTGATGCTGAGCAGCGTTCAACACATCCGGTGGAATGATTTTGATGAGGCGTTCCCAGCATTTCTCGTCATCCTGACCATGCCGCTTACGTCCAGCATCGCGACCGGGATCGCGCTCGGTTTTATTTCATACCCGCTGATGAAAATCGTGAAGGGCAAGTGGAAGGCGGTTCACCCGCTGATGTATATTTTTGCGGTGCTGTTCGTACTGCAGCTTGTCTTTGTCCCGCATTGATTTATGCACATGCTAATCCCCTGCAAGGTCCAAGCAGACCCGGCAGGAGAGTTTTATAAAAAATTGCAGCCGATCACCGAATTCTCGCCGATGGATATTTTCTCCGAAAATAAGCGTGAGGCTTGCTTGTTACGGGTCGGGATGATATCTGCAACGGTTCCGTTTATTGTTTCGTCCGGTTACAGGGATCCTCCTTCTGGTGGCCATAGACGCTTCGGGATCAGCGAGCTCGGCTCCATACGTCCGCGTAGTTCGTGACGAGGCCGTGCTCGTCAACCTCCAAATTCGCCTGATAGGCCCCGTAGTTACTCTCATAACGATAGGTGTAATCGCCCGTACGCATATACTGCTGGGGAAGGGGGGCAATGGTTAGACTCGGGAACTGAATCCAAACGGCAGTCATGGACGCGCGCTCTCCAGGCTTCAGCTTCAAGCGTCGGATCGGCAAGGTGTTGGTGGAAGGGGTAATCCCGAGATCAATGTCAGTCATGCCGGCAAATGCGGTGAGCTCGGTATCGCCGTTCCACCAGCAGCCGTCATCATCCCGTTCCAGGTGAAGGGAGTGATCTTCAGTGCCGCTTGAGAGTTTGATCTTTACCTTCCGGGTCTGCCAACTGCGGGTGGTTTCAACCTCATAGGAGCAGTGGAGCGGCCGGCCTTCCAGGCTGGCTACGACCATTCCGGTGAGCGTAAATCCGTGATGATGTCGATAGAGCCGGCCATGCTCCAGAGAGGGGAGATCGTGCCTGGTCCAGAGCAGCGACTGCAGGAGCTGGCCAGAGCTTTCGTTTTTTTGTTCAAGGGGCTGCTTGTCTGCCTCAGCATGTACATTGTCGTTCAAAACGAGATCACATCCTTATCAATGAGAGTATGAATGGAGACAGGTCCTCTATATTATATAACGAACGTTTGTTTGTTATAAAGCGATAAATAAAGTTCGTGTTGCTCGTGCTCGATGACAAGTCGCAGCCTTTAACACAAAACGATTAGTCCATATATGGACGCATTAACGTTTGTGAAGTAATATGTAAAGATCGTATAATCATCCGGCAATATTTTCATCAAGAGTAGGGGTGCAGCCGCCGTGAACATACCTAAACAACGCATCAAAATCAGTCTAGCCATGGTCATGCCTGCGCTGGTTTCATTATCCATTCTGATGACGATGTCGATTATGTTCTATATCCAGTATAAAAACGAGAAACGATCCTTATACAACAACACCATGTCGCTTAATTTATCCTCCGCCCAAAAAATGGCGGTTACCATTGAAGCGCTTTTCTCTGGGATGCGCCAAAGTCTTCGCGCCTCTGCCAACAATCCGGCCATTGAGGCCAGCGCGGCATCCGATCAGAAGGAGCTGCAGGTCATTTTTGATCTGATGCTTCAGAGCAGCCCATACTTCAACTCCGTATTTTGGGCCGATCAAGCGGGTACCATTCGCGTGGTTTCTCCTGTGGGGAATAATTTGAATCAGGACCGATTAAAAACGGAGGGGACTACGGAGGCGCTACAGGAGAGAAAGTCCTATATATCTGCACCGTATAGAACTCCTGCCGGACGCTGGATTGTTCTTGCGAGCGAGCCGATTTTTGACAGCTCCGGCAAGTATCACGGTATGATTGGCGGCACAATCTACTTGGAAGAAAACAATATATTGCATCGGATCTTCGGTTCCGGTGCGGGGAATGGGAAAGAATCCTACTCCTACATCGTGGATTCCGGCGGGAGACTGCTCTATCATCTGGATAAAAGCCGGGTAGGGGAGAATGTCAGTTCTAATGTTGTGGTGAAGCGGCTCATGGGCGGCGAGAGCGGCATGCAACGTGTCATGAATACGCATGGCGACGATTATTTGGCCGGTTATGCCAGCGTTACGATGAATGGCTGGGGGATTGTCATGCAGACGTCGGTAAGCTCCATCCTGGCCGATGTCGACCGCAACTTGGAAGAACAGTTGAGAAGCATGCTTTTTCCAATCGTGCTTATGCTGGTCATAGCCGCCTATACGGCTGCAAGAATTGCCGCTCCGTTTACCCGGCTGTATAAATTAACGAAATCGGTAGCAGCGGGCCAAACGGTGTCTTCCGAGGAATTCCGGCCGCATTGGAATCGGGAAGCGGATCAATTAAACCACATTATGCGGGCTGCTGCCGAATCGTTGGCCAAGCAGACCCTTTCGTTACAGCAGGAAGCCGTCACGGATCCATTGACAGGGCTGTCCAATCGCCGTGAGCTGGAACGCTGCCTTGATTCATGGGAAGCGCTCAGGGATCCATATGCCGTGTTAATGCTGGACATTGACCATTTTAAAAGCGTAAACGACACATATGGCCATCAAACCGGCGACCAAGTCCTGAAACTGGTGGCGGCGGTCATGAGCGATGACGTTCCAAAGGGTGCTGTCTGCTCTCGTTTCGGCGGGGAGGAGTTTGTCATCCTTCTTCGGAAGCATAGTATGGATGAAGCCTATCGTTTGGCTGAGCGAATTCGCAATGCGATTCTGATTTCCAAAACGCCTTATTTGCTACCACTTACCGTATCCATCGGCGTCTCCTTGTATCCTGAACATGGCAGGAGCCGAGAGGATGTATTCCAGGCAGCGGATATGGCATTATACCGGGCGAAGAACGAAGGACGTAACCGGACGATTGCGGGAGTGAAATCAGCATAATGTACTAGCCATCGGCATGGCAGGTCCCTGTGGGATCAATTAGCTGCAGGGATGACCCCTGAGTTCATCAGGGGTCATCTTTATTTTATTAGATTTTGAGCCGAGTCCGGTATATATCTGCATACTTGTAATCAGGAACACTTTCCATTAGTATATAAGCATTAGGTTATATGGATGCGGTATGTTGAATATTATTTTTCTCATTAAAGGGGTGAAACTTAATGGAGCATATGAACGAAATGGCCGAGAAACTCAAATTGCTCGGAGATAAAACAAGGCTTACCATATTGACGCTCCTTAAGGAAAGAGAATGGTGCGTTTGCGAGTTTGTGGAAATATTTGACATGTCACAGCCCGCAATCAGCCAGCATTTAAGAAAGCTTAAGTCTCAAGGCATTGTAAGTGAAGCCAGACGAGGTCAGTGGGTTTATTATTCCTTGCATGTTGAAGATAAGCCATATATTCAAGCGGTGTTGAATGAGATGCCAAGCGCTCAAGAAATACTGTCATCGCTAAATAAGAGCATAAACTGTTCCTGCGATTAACCGTTAGTCGTCTGAAATATGAATGAGGCCAGAGGTGAGAGATAGTCGCTGTTCATTATATAAGGATATAGTTATATATTGATCAAGAAAAACATAATTGCATTCAAGTTCAACACGTAATTGGAGGGTTTATACATTGGTTTCTGTTGTTTTGGCCAGCATCATTTTTTTAATTACTTTGGTTTTTGTCATTTGGCAGCCTAAACATCTATCCATCGGATGGTCGGCTTGCGGAGGTGCGGTGCTGGCACTGCTCGCTGGCGTCGTTGACTTTCAGGACGTATGGGATGTCACCGGAATCGTATGGAACGCTACGCTCGCCTTTGTTGCGATTATTATCATCTCATTGATTCTGGATAAAATCGGTTTATTCGAATGGGCAGCCTTGCATATGGCGAATGCCGCTCGAGGGAACGGTATCCGGATGTTTGTGTATGTATCGGTTCTTGGCGCTGTTGTCTCCGCATTTTTTGCGAATGACGGCGCGGCTCTGATCTTAACGCCGATTGTGCTTGCCATGGTGCGGGCACTCCATTTCGACGAGAAGAAGGTGTTTCCCTTTATCATCGCAAGCGGCTTTATTGCGGACACAACTTCACTCCCGCTGGTGGTCAGCAATCTGGTGAATATCGTATCGGCTGATTACTTTGGCATTACGTTTACCGAATACGCCAGCCGAATGCTGGTTCCCAATTTATTCTCGTTAGCGGCGAGTGTCCTTGTGCTTTACTTGTTTTTTCGCAAAAGCATACCGCAAAAGTTTGACGGGAGCGAGCTCAAGCAGCCGGCAACGGCAATACAAGACCCTGCCATGTTCCGTTTGTCTTGGGTCGTCTTGAGCATGCTGATGGTCGGTTACTTTGTGTGTGAATTTGCGGGGATTCCGGTATCGATCGTGGCAGGAGTTATTGCGGTACTCTTTCTGCTGATGGCGAGAAAAAGTCCGGCTGTGCCGACCAAGGAAGTGCTCAAAGGCGCACCATGGGCGATTGTCTTTTTCTCGATCGGCATGTACGTCGTGGTCTATGGCTTGCGAAATGCCGGTCTTACGGATTTTCTGGCCAGTGTGATACAGCAGATCGCCGACCAAGGGATATTTGCCGCAACTATGGGCATGGGATTCATTGCTGCGATCATTTCCTCCATCATGAACAATCTGCCGACGGTGATGATTGATGCGTTGGCAATCGATGCGACTAACACTTCGGCCGCCATCCGCGAGGCGTTAATTTATGCGAATGTCATCGGTTCCGATCTGGGTCCCAAAATCACGCCGATCGGTTCGCTGGCAACCCTGCTATGGCTGCATGTCCTTTCGACCAAAGGCGTGAAGATCAGCTGGGGTACCTATTTTAAGACCGGAATTATATTGACTGTTCCGACATTGTTTATAACCCTGTTAGGTTTATATATTTGGTTAACCATACTTTGATTGAAGTGATAAGGGAGAAAGGGAGAGGACCAATATGACAAAAAAGACGATATACTTCTTGTGCACAGGCAATTCTTGCCGCAGCCAAATGGCTGAGGGTTGGGCCAAACAACATCTGGGTAATGATTGGAACGTATACAGTGCGGGGATCGAAGCTCACGGCCTAAACCCGAATGCGGTGAAAGCGATGAAAGAAGTGGGGATTGATATTACGAGTCATACCTCCGATATCATTGATCATGAGCTGTTAAATCAAGCCAACCTGGTAGTCACCTTGTGCGGCGATGCAGCCGATCGTTGTCCGATGACGCCTCCGCATGTTCTCCGAGAGCATTGGGGCTTTGACGATCCGGCCAAGGCACAGGGGACCGACGAAGAAAAATGGGCTGTTTTCCAGCGCGTTCGCGATCAAATCGGCGAGCGAATTCTACAATTTGCGAAGACCGGGGAATAGTACGAAAACCTGTGCCAGGTCCCGGACGCTAAGATAATCCTTGAGAAGATACTGACATCCTGCATCCAGGACCAAGAACGCCGCTACTCGTGGGCGTTCTTTTTTGTCAACAACTCCTTTAGTGATTCATCCAAGGTTTAGGACTGATAGCCGCCGTGGCTACCATAAAGGACAGGCTGGAGAGAACAGCCGGTTCTGCCTATTGAATCGTGGCGCGCAGAGCTTCAGCGAACCTCGTTATTCCGGATGGGATATCCTCGGCTCTGGCACGGGCATAAGTAAATCTCACATAACCGGAAGCGGAACCGTACACGCTGCCTGGCGCAAAAATTACGCCTTTTTGAATGGAAGTCTCCAGCAGCCTGCTGTCATTTACGTTCGGAACGATTTTGCACCAGAGATGCAGGCCGCCATCGGGCACATGGAAATGGACCAGCCCTTGCAGTTCTTTCTGAAGGGCCTCGATCAGCAAATCCCGCTTGTACAAGAGACTTGCTCTTAGCCTATCCAGGTGCGGAGCAAAATAGGAAGAATTGAGGAACTGTCCGGCCAAGCTTTGCGGCACCACGCTCAATCCGAAATCCATCTGCTGCCTGGCGTCCGCAAGCCGCTCCACCACGGAATTCGGGGCGACCATCCAGCCTACGCGGAGTCCGGATGCGGCTATTTTTGAGAAAGACCCGATGTACAACACCGAGCCGACGGAATCCACCGATTTTAAGGGGACAGGCGGAGAACACTGATAGGCCGTTAGACTGAAGGGATCATCCTCCACGATCGGCAGCCCCAGCTCACTAGCCGCATCAAGCAGCTGCGATCTTCTCTCATGGTCCATAATAGTGCCCGTAGGATTCTGAAAATTCGGATTGATGAATATCATCTTGATCCGGTGTTTCTTGTACAGGGAGCGGATGTCGTCCGGTTGTACCCCTCGTTCATCGACCGGGAGCCTGAACAATCGGAGCCCTGCGGATTGAAACATCGGCAGCGAATAACAATAGGATGGATCCTCGATGGCCACAGCGTCACCAGGTGAAAGCAAGCACTGTGTAATCAGATACAGCGATTGCTGGGATCCTGACGTAATCAGGATGGACGATTCGGTAGTATGAATCCCGCGATATTTTTGGAGATAGGTAACCAATGCTTGTCTGAGCGGACCATATCCTTGCGGATTGTCATAACCGAAATAGGACAGACTGGGTTTCTGGCCCATCAATGTATTCATCTCTTGAATTGGCGCCAAATCGCCGGCAAGCTCTCCGCTGGCAAAATCAATCAGAGAAGGATCGTGCGCCAACGCTTCCCGAATCCGGCGGAGAAAGGGGGGATTAGGCAGGAAATTCCCTCCCTCAGCGTAACGGCGCCAGTTCGGCGTATGCTTCGGCGTAGCTCCCCACTTGGAACTGCTGACCCGCGTGCCGCTCCCGGAACGGCTCTCTATAATTCCAAGCGCCCGAAGCTCGGAGTATGCCAGAACCACGGTGCTTCGATTAACCCCGATTTGCTCCGCCAGTTTTCGTTCGGAGGGGAGTAAACTGCCTGGCGGAAACTCACCGTATGATATTCTTTGCTCCAAAGCATCAGCAATTTGCTGATATAGAGGTTGTGTGCTGTTGCGATCCGGCTTCCACACCTTCCTCATCCTTTCATAAACATATTCAGCTGTTTCTGTCTGTAATAATAATCATATCACCATGCGTAAATGAAGGGTTTTCATAATTTCATCATTACGATGACAAATATCCGGCAATCCGCTAGAACCTAAGAGGTTGTATCGATTATATTGTCCGCGCTTGAAGCGGGTGACGCTACATCGGAAAACCAGATAGCGGAATACAACGTAAGCCGGACCTATCATCCGGTTGATTTGACTTCAAGCGAAATGGGATTACACTAAAAGAAACAGAATGCAGCGATGTGAACGAGGGGGATGGATGGGATGAACCAGGAACGACATGATTCCAGCGGAGAGCTGCTCCTGAGTACACATACCCCGGAACAGTGGAGGAGGAGGAGGCAGGAGCTTAACGAATGGATCAACAGGCCCAAGGTGCGCAAACAGCCCAAACGGACGCGGTTATTCGGCGATACTTCTGTCGATGAGCAGTTATATCCGATATTGATCCAGCTGCAGAGGGCGGGATTGGACACCGAGTTTTCCTGCGCTGGCGTAAGCCCGCTGGATGAACCCGTTGATCATTCCCTGTATGCCTACCTGACGTTTTTCGCGAGCGGTCCTGCGGAGAAGTTCGCGAACATTCTGACGGGAAACATGAGACATCGAGTGCTGATTACCTATGAGCCTGCCCGTCAACGCTATGACGTGTCATCGTTTTTTATCGGACATAACCGTTCCTTCTGTCTGCTTCTGCAGCACAGTGCGGATCAGTTACTAATATAAGGAGTCGTGATCGAATGACGAGAGGCATCATTGAATGGGGTTCGGGCGAATGGACAACCGAACCGGTATCGGTGACAAAAGAAGGGTACCATCTGAAGGTAGAGTCGAGAGAAGGCAGCGATTATTGGGAGAAAACCTTGTACGGATTTCAACGCGACAGCGGGCATTCACTGCTTACCTCGTGGGATCACGATGCGGCCATGGAGGTCACTTTTGAATTGGATTCCTTTACAGAACTTTACGACCAGGCAGGGATTATGCTAATGAACGCTCCTGGACAGTGGATCAAAGCCGGAATCGAAATCAATGACGGAATCCCCCAGCTGGCCACAGTTGTCACCCATGAATATTCGGATTGGTCACTCGCACCCGTTCCGGAGTGGGTTGGCGAGCGTGTCACGATCCGTGCCTCCAGGCTGAATGACGCAGTCATCATCAGGGCGAGAGCCGGGAAGCATCCTTGGCGAACGGTCCGCGTGGCCCCTTTCCCCGCCCGAACAGACAGTCAAGCAGGGCCTTTTGTCTGTTCGCCGACCCGTCCCGGTCTGATCGTGACCTTCACGCGTTGGGCTATCACGAAGCCGGACAGCGACATTCATGTGGATCCGTCGATTGAAGAGTAGGAATAGAGACAATCTAGACTCTCGAGATTAACCAACAGTTCTTACGGCAAAAAGACTTCACCCATCATTTCGTGATCGGTGAGGTCTCTTTTATATGACAGATTGGTCTGTATCAATTGACACAGAGGGCATGCTGCGTGTAGTGATATATTGAGGGTGGACTTACGAACCTGCGACATATATATTGATCACGTCCAGCAAAGGGGATAAAACCATATGCCAAGCAAAGAAAGTGTTGCTATTAAAGAACGGCTGACCGCAGAGGGATTTCATCATAAATGGGAACATGCCGGAACGATTCGGCAATATATCGAAACCTTGCCTCCGTATCCTGCACTTTCAGAGGAACAGGAAGGATTGGAAACCCGTTGTTTTCACAGCGGATCCGGCTTGAGTATGAATTATTATATATCGCATGGCGCGATGGAACAGGGGACTCTCGTTTATGTGCACGGCGGAGCTTATATCGAAGAGATTCTTCCACCCCATTTCGCTTTTGCCAAACAGTGGACGAAGCGAACCGGATTCACCGTCATCATACCGAATTATCCCACCGTCCCGGCTATAGATGCAAAGAAGCTGACGGGGCTGATGCGCGAATTTTACAAGTACATCTGCACCCAGACGGGGAGACCGGTATTTCTAATGGGCGATTCGGCAGGTGGGGCGCTCGCACTCGATATGGCTCAATCCGTAAAAGGAACGCCGCTTGTCCCGAAGGGAGTAATTCTGCTCTCGCCATGGACGGATGCAGCCACGGACAACCCCCAGATTGCCGCGCTCGCTATACCGCAGCGTGACGTCTTTCTGCAGCCGGCCGGGCTCGGAGAGGTCGGAAGGATGTATGCAGGAAGCCTTCCTATGGACGACCCGGTGGTCAGTCCTTTGTTCGGCGAGATGGGAGCCCTTCCCCGAACGGTCATACTCGTCGGAACCGATGACTCCTTGCTGCCGGACGCTCGTTTGCTGCGCGATAAGCTGGTCCGAGGAGGCGTTGATGCCGAGTATTGGGAATACGAGAACATGATGCATGTGTGGCCTCTGTTTCCGATGCCTGAAGCCGAAGAAGCACTGGAGCGGCTGCATCAATGGGTGGCGTGCGATGGAGGCCAGCTCTAATGGAGGGTGAATGACCATCCAATTGGATGGTCACAACTGTCGCGCAATTGGATGGTGTGCATTAGTCGATTGTTCATTATAATGAGGCAGAAATGACAAATGAATGATCATTACGGTTGATCCTGATGCCTCAGGTTCTATAATAGATTGTATATAATGAATAATCGAATGGGGTTGTTTGTGGTTGGTTATGTATATTATCGTCATCGCGCTGGCATTAATTGGGGGAGTTTCCACGCTCCTTGTAGGATTATCTCAGGAGAATAAGAAGGCAAACCCGAACTATGAGCGGAAAACAAAAACCAATATTACGAAGCTGCTCATCATTTATCTTGTTTCGTTAATTGCGTTTATTGTGATATGGATGATTTTTAGATAACTGTAGAGGCCGTAACCTGGAATGATGATCGGGGAGCGGCCTTTTTTATTCCGAGAAAGGACTTGCGGGCAAAGCCGGCGAAACATGGTGCTTGCCAGACTGTCCCGGTATTATTTTATTTATGGTGATCATTGCTTACTTTCTGATGCGGGTTGTGTTCACTTCATGATGGTTTATGAATGGATGAGAAGAAAGGGCAGCATCACTAATCGATAAGGGAGGTCTTAGGATTACATGGCATTAAACATAGGAATGATCGGCACAGGCTGGTTCAGCAAAATACATGCGGATATCCTGTCCAATATGGATGGAGTGAATGTTGCGGCTTTTGTCGGGACGAGCCAAGAGAAAGCGGAAGCAGCAGTAAAGAACTACGCCACGGCCAGGGCATATAGTGATGTTGGGCAAATGCTGGATAAAACCAAGCCGGATGCGGTTTATATCTGCGTTCCGCCGTTTGCGCATGGCGAGATCGAATCCCAGCTTGTGCAGAGGGGTATTCCATTTCTAGTAGAAAAGCCGCTTGGGACAAACCTGGCTACACCCAAACAGATTTTGCATGGGGTGAAGAAGGCTGGATTATTGACATCGGCCGGGTATCATTTTCGTTATACGGATGCAGCCATGAAGGCTGCCGAGATGCTGAATAGCCGGAAGATCGGGATGGCACTTGGGTACTGGATGGGAGACATGCCGCAGGTATACTGGTGGAGGCAGCAGGAAGGATCCGGAGGTCAATTTATCGAGCAAACCACTCATGTGGTTGACCTGCTTCGGTGCCTGCTGGGAGAAGTGGATGAAGTATATGCGGCGTTCGCTCATAGAGCCATGCAGGACATTCATGAGGGAGTAACGGTACACGACGTGGGTACCGCGACGCTGAAACTAAGGAGCGGGGCCGTGGCAACGATTTCCAATACCTGCATGCTGCCGGAATCGGATAAGGTAGGCTTGGCCATCTATACGGAGCAGGGAGTCATTGACATTCAACCCGATAAACTCATCGTCAAGGAAAAAGGAAGAATGACGGAAATCCGCAATGCAGCTAATCCTTATCTTCGAGAGAGTGAAGCTTTCATCCATGCGCTGCGCACAGGCGATGCTTCCGGAATCTTATCGACCTATGAGGATGCCGTCAAAACGATGGAAGTTACCTATGCGGCTTTGCGGTCAGCCGAAACGGGAGTACCGGTAAAGGTCGGGGAATGATCATGAACCCTTCACCGCGGTCTGTCTGAAAAAGTACGTCGATCGACGTTTTTCTTATGTATGTCAACCAGATTCATAATGATTGCCTTAGGGATGTCCCATGAGATCTTCAGGTCTTATGGGGCATTTCTTTTTTTGCTCAAAAAGCGCTCCGTGCACGAATCGTTCCTTTCGAAGGGGCTGTCCGGGCGACAAGCCATCAACAAGGGAATTCTCTTAGGAATATAGGTGTTTCCCTAATAGGAACCGGGGAAGAAGCCACCCATAATAAAGCTATACGAAGGACGGCACATTGATTCCCCAATCATTGTCATTCAAGCAGAAGGAGTTGAACTGTCCTATGAAACGAAAGTCGGGGCTGAAGTTCTTCAAGAGGATGGAAAGCTATTCTGACAATTGGTCCGTTCTGGAGGAGAAAAGCAGGGAATGGGAGGATATGTACCGCAAGCGCTGGTCGCATGACAAAGTGGTGCGGACAACGCATGGCGTGAACTGTACAGGCTCCTGCAGCTGGAAGGTTTTTGTGAAGAACGGGATCATCACTTGGGAAAACCAGCAGATTGATTATCCCTCCTGCGGGCCGGATATGCCGGAATTCGAACCGCGCGGATGCCCGCGCGGAGCTTCATTTTCCTGGTATGAATACAGTCCGCTGCGAGTGAAATACCCTTATATGCGCGGCCGGCTATGGCATATGTGGAAAGAGGCCTTAAGCCAACACAGCGATCCGATCGCCGCTTGGGCCAGCATCGTCGAAGATCCGGAGAAATCGAAGTCCTATAAACAAGCACGGGGTAAAGGCGGTCATGTCCGTGTGTCCTGGCAGGAGGCCACGAAGCTGATCTCCGCGCAGCTCATTTATACGATCCGCAAATACGGGCCGGACCGCATTGCCGGTTTCACCCCGATTCCGGCCATGTCGATGATCAGCTATGCTTCAGGTGCCAGATTCATTTCTCTGCTCGGCGGCGAAATGCTCAGCTTCTATGACTGGTATGCGGACTTGCCGCCGGCATCTCCACAAATCTGGGGAGAGCAGACCGATGTGCCGGAATCCAGCGATTGGTACAATGCCGGTTACCTGATCATGTGGGGCTCGAACGTACCGTTAACGCGGACGCCGGATGCCCACTTCATGACGGAAGTGCGATATAAAGGCACCAAGGTTGTGTCGATCGCGCCGGACTATGCCGAAAACGTCAAATTTGCCGATAACTGGCTGGCTCCGAATCCCGGAACGGATGCGGCTATTGCGCAGGCCATGACGCATGTCATTTTAAAAGAATTCTATCATGAGCGCCAGGAACCGATGTTCCTGAATTATGCGAAACAATATACGGATATGCCTTTCCTGATTCTATTGGATGAGTTTGAGGGGGGCTACAAGGCGGGACGCTTCCTGCGGGCAAGCGATCTGGGCGATGCCTCTCAGCATGCCGAGTGGAAGCCGGTGATCATCGACGAGAATACCAATGAAATCACGGTTCCGAACGGCACGATGGGACAGCGCTGGGAGCAGGACAAGAAATGGAACCTGATCCTGGAGCGCGAGGACGGCTCGGTCATTGTGCCGGCGCTGTCCGTGGAGTCTCAGGGTGGGGAGTGGCAGACGATTTCCTTCCCGTTCTTTGACAACAACGCCAACGGCACCTTCAAACGTCGAATCCCGGCGAAGACCATTCAGCTGGCGGATGGAACGGAGCGTCTGGCGGCAACGGTTTACGATCTGATGCTGAGCCAGTATGGAATAGGGCGGGCAGGCAGCGAGCTCGATGCAGACGGATATAAGGATGCAGACTCCTTTTATACCCCGGCCTGGCAGGAAAAAATCACCGGTGTGAAACCATCGGTCGTCGTCCAGATTGCCCGGGAGTTTGCGCAGAATTCGCTGGAGACCGGGGGACGCTCGATGATCATCATGGGCGCCGGGATTAACCACTGGTTTAATAGTGACACGATTTACCGTTCCATTTTGAATCTGGTCATTCTTACGGCGTCTCAAGGCGTAAACGGCGGCGGCTGGGCGCATTACGTCGGCCAGGAGAAATGCCGCCCGATCGAGGGCTGGTCCACGGTCGCCTTCGCGAAAGATTGGCAGGGACCGCCGCGTCAGCAAAATGCGACCTCGTTCTTTTATTTTGCGACCGACCAATGGAAGTACGAAGAAATGGGGGCCGATTCGCTGAAATCGCCGACGGGCGGGGAAATCCGTTACCAGCATCCGGCGGATTACAACGTGCTTGCCGCGAGACTTGGGTGGCTTCCGTCTTACCCGCAGTTCAACAAAAACAGCTTGAAGTTTGCGGAGGAGGCAGCGCAGCTGGGGAAAACCACCCATGAGGACATCGTGAAGCATACGCTTGCGCAAATCGTCTCTGGAGAGACCCGTTTTGCGGCAGAGGATCCGGATGCACCGGAAAACTATCCGCGTTCATTGTTCGTTTGGCGCTCCAATCTGATCTCTAGCTCGGCCAAGGGTCAGGAATATTTCATGAAGCATTTATTGGGCGCCTCGGACAGCCTGCTCTCAACGCCGAATGAAGAGGATAAACCGGAAGAAATGGTGTGGCGCGAAGAAGTCGAAGGCAAGCTGGACCTGCTTGTTGCGCTGGACTTCCGGATGACATCAACGCCGATGTACGCAGATGTAGTCCTTCCTGCAGCGACCTGGTATGAAAAAACGGACTTGTCTTCAACCGATATGCATCCTTTCGTGCATCCGTTTAACCCGGCAGTAGATCCGCTCTGGGAATCACGGTCGGACTGGGATATCTACAGAACGATTGCCGAGGCCTTCTCCGACATGGCAAAGACCCATCTTCCGGGAATATATAAGGACCTGGTCAGCACTCCGCTCTCTCATGACTCCATAAGCGAGATCGCCCAGCCATACGGTGAGGTGAAGGATTGGCGCAAGGGTGAAATTGAGGCCGTACCTGGCAAAACAATGCCCAATCTGACGGTGGTTGAGCGGGACTATACGAAAATTCACGACAAATATATTACGCTCGGTCCGAACCTGGCTACAGGCAAAGTCGGAGCTCACGGCGTCAGCTTCTCGGTCGCCGAGGAGTATGAAGAGCTGAAGCGTTTGAACGGAACGTATTACGACGACACCATCAAAAACGGCCTGCCCAAACTTCATACGGCAAGAAATGCGGCGGACGCCATTTTGAATCTGTCTTCGGCCACGAACGGCAAGGTATCGCAGCGAGCCTGGGAATCAGCGGAGCAGGACACCGGCGTGCAGCTGAAAGACATTTCCGCGGACCGCGCTGCAGAGCGCATTACGTTCCAGAGCATTACGGCCCAGCCGCGGGAAGTCATTCCGACGCCGGTATTCAGCGGATCGAACAAAATGGGAAGACGATACTCCCCGTTCACAACGAATATTGAACGGTTCGTACCTTTCCGCACCCTGACCGGCAGACAGCATTTTTATATCGACCACGAAATTTTCCTGCAGTTCGGCGAAGCGCTGCCGGTGTATAAACCGACGCTTCCGCCAATGGTATTCGGGCCGCGCGACAAACAGATTACCGGGGGAAAGGATACACTCGTGCTCCGATATCTGACACCGCATGGCAAATGGAACATTCACAGCACCTACCAGGATAATCTGCACATGCTGACCCTGTTCCGAGGCGGCCCGACGGTATGGATTAACAACGATGACGCAGCGGCGAACGACATTCAGGACAATGATTGGCTGGAAGTATACAACCGCAACGGCGTTGTCACCGCCCGCGCCGTCGTCAGCCACCGGATGCCGAAAGGCACGATGTACATGTATCACGCGCAGGATAAACACATCAACGTGCCGGGCTCGGAGATTACGAAGGATCGCGGCGGCAGCCACAACGCGCCGACGAGAATCCATGTGAAGCCGACCCAGATGGTCGGGGGCTACGCCCAGCTCAGCTATGGTTTTAACTACTACGGACCGATCGGCAACCAGCGGGATGTGTACGTGGCTGTCCGCAAAATGAAAGAGGTGGATTGGCTTGAAGATTAAAGCGCAGATCGCCATGGTCATGAATTTGGATAAATGCATCGGCTGCCACACGTGCAGCGTCACCTGCAAGAGCACCTGGACCAACCGTCCGGGTGCGGAATACATGTGGTTCAACAACGTGGAAACGAAGCCGGGCATAGGCTATCCGGTCCGCTGGGAAGACCAGGAGAAGTACAAGGGAGGCTGGACGCTGAAAAAAGGCAAACTGCAGCTGAAATCCGGCAGCAAGCTGTCCAAAATCGCGCTCGGCAAAATTTTCTACAATCCGGATATGCCGGAAATGAAAGATTACTATGAGCCGTGGACTTATAACTATGAGCATTTGACGAATGCCGGGGAGAAGAAGCATCAGCCGGTGGCCCGTCCGAAATCGGCCGTGACCGGCGAGACGATGAATCTGGAATGGGGTCCGAACTGGGAAGACGATCTGGCGGGAGCCCATGTCACCGGCCCGAAGGATCCGAATATCGAAAAAATCGAGGAAGAGATTAAATTCAACTTCGAGCAGGCGTTCATGATGTATTTGCCCCGCCTGTGCGAGCATTGCTTGAACCCGAGCTGCGTAGCGTCCTGTCCTTCCGGTGCGATGTACAAGCGGGATGAAGACGGCATCGTGTTGGTGGACCAGGAAGCCTGCCGCGGCTGGCGGTACTGCATGACGGGCTGTCCGTACAAAAAGGTATATTTCAATTGGAAAACGAACAAGGCCGAGAAATGTACCTTCTGTTTCCCGAGAATTGAAGCCGGGCTGCCTACCGTATGCTCCGAAACCTGTACAGGACGTATACGGTATTTGGGCGTTCTGCTGTACGATGCCGACAAGGTACAGGAGGCAGCTTCCACGCCGGATGAGAAGGATCTTTATCAGGCCCAATGCGATCTGTTCCTGGATCCGCATGATCCTGCCGTAATCGAGCAGGCCCGAAAGGACGGATTAACCGAAGAATGGATCGAAGCTGCCCAAAATTCGCCTGTCTATAAACTAGCCATTGAATACAAGCTGGCCTTTCCGCTCCACCCGGAGTACCGGACGCTGCCGATGGTTTGGTACGTACCGCCGCTCAGTCCAATCATGAACTACTTTGAAGGCAGAGACTCGATCGAGAATCCGGACATGATTTTCCCTGCAATTGAGGAGATGCGTACGCCGATTCAATATCTCGCGAATCTGCTCACGGCAGGGGACGCCGTGACGGTGAAGGATGCCCTGCAAAAAATGGCGATGATGCGTTCTTATATGCGCGCGCAATCGTCGGGGGCTGAGTTTGATGAGACACGGTTAGCGCGGGTTGGCTTGACCGCCTACCAAATGAAGCAGATGTACCGTCTGCTTGCCATCGCGAAATACGATGACCGGTTTGTTGTCCCGACTTCGCATAAGGAAAGCCATATGGATGTTTACCGTTCGCAGGGTTCCGAAGGCTTTAGCGCAAGCTGCGGCGGTTGCGGACCGGAAGGACTGCAGGGCAAAACGGGCAAAGAGCTGTACGAAGAAAACTTCTACGGGGGGATCTGGCGTGATTAATCTCGGAAAGCTGCATGATTATAAACATGTTTTCGGTTTTTTCGCTCAGCAGCTCGCGTATCCGGAAAAGCTGGATTTCCACCCGTCGGTTATGGAGGAGTCGCTTGACGCCTCTGACCCGGCCTATGAATCCGTCAGAACGTACTGGACGACCATGCATGAATACAGCATGGAAGAGATTGAAGAGCTGTACGTCCAGACCTTCGACTTTCAGGCGAAATCCACATTGTATATGACCTATTATAAATTTGAGGACGGCAGGGAACGTGGCCAGATGCTCGCCAAACTTAAAGAGACGTATGAGAGGTTTGGTCTGGGCATCGCGGGCTCGGAACTATCGGATTATCTCCCGCTGATGTGCGAGTTTCTATATGCAGCGAATTGGCAGGGGCACGAGAAGGAAGCTGGAGAGAGCCTGGATTTGATGCTGGCTGTCATGGAGGACGGCACCTATCATCTGCTGAAAGCTTTGAAGAAATATAAGAGTCCGTATCTATATCTCATTCAGGGCCTTCGTGAGACGTTCAAAGCATGTTTCAATCAGGAGGAGGCGGCTCATGAGCATGATTAATCAGTTTCTGTGGGTCATTTCCCCCTATATCTGCCTTGCCGTGTTTATTGTCGGTCATATTTACCGTTACCGTACGGACCAGTTTAACTGGACGGCAAAATCCAGCGAGTTTATCGAGAAGAAACATCTCAAGCTGGGCAGTCTCATGTTTCATTTAGGCATCATTCCTGTTATCGGAGGGCATGTTGCAGGCTTAGCTATCCCTCAATCCTGGATGGAGTCACTGGGGATCAGCGACCATATGTATCATATCGGGGCGGTGTATATTGGAAGCGCATTTGGCTTTCTAACGCTGGGAGGCATGGTATTGTTAACCGCCAGGCGGTTCACCATTCGTAATGTCCGAAAACTCAGCACCGCTTCGGATATGCTGGTTAATGTCCTTCTGCTGTTTATCGTATTTATGGGGATGTACAGCACGCTGGTCACGAACGCGGTGCAGCCGGAATTCAATTATCGGGAAACGGTCTCCGTGTGGTTCCGTGGATTGTTTATGCTCCGTCCGGATGCTTCGTTGATGGTGAACGTGCCGCTGTCGTTTAAAATTCATATTCTGGCCGGATTCGGCATTTTTGGCTTATGGCCGTTTACCCGGCTGGTGCATGTGTGGAGTGTTCCGTTGAATTATGTGGGGAGAAGATATATCCTTTATAGAAAGCACCGTAAATTTGAATCGTAGAGCGGAAGAAGGCTGTTTGGCCTTCTTTTCTACGTCAGGGGAGTAATGGAAATGAAGAATCAGCCGATCTTTAATTACCAAAGTGAAATGGATAAGCTTCGAGCCCGGTTTCAATTCGATTTCGTGTCCATGGCGTTGGTGCAGCCGGCTGAAGACCGATTTGTATTAACCTGGCAGTATGCCTCGGGAAATATAAACGAGAGGTACAAGCGTATCGTTTTACATTCCGGCAAAGGCATCGCGGGCATGGTTTTTAAGACCGGAAAACCGATGCTGATTCAAAACGTGAATGTCGATATTGAATCGAGGGACTTGTATAATTATCCGATCATCGTTGCCGAGCAGTTGAAAAGCCTTGGCGCAATACCGCTGTGGGAAGGCTCTCGCGTCAAGGGGGTTTTGCTTGTGGGATATCGTAAGGAAAACGTGCTGGATCCAAGGTCCTTTGAGTCGTTTCAGGAAGGAATGGGAACGGAATTTGGTGCTTTTTATGCCAAGGAGGTATCACAGCCTTGATTCAGATGACGGATGAGCATTTAAGCGATTTGCTTAGAAGCATGTATCAGAATAGCATGGAGGCCATTTTTTTTATCGACGAAAAGGGCAGCGTGGTGGCTATGAATCCGGCTGCGGAGAACATCCTTGACATTGATGTGATTGAGAGGATGCAATCCGGTGCGGATGGTTCCTTCTGCCAGACCTGCAAAGGCTATACCGATGAACAGGATCTCATAACCTGCTCCACATGTTATTTGGATTATCCGGATGGAGAGTTTTCATCGTTCCAGGTCTATCTTAAGACGCGCGTCGAAGGCATCGTTCCCTATGCGGCCAGTTACCATACCATCGATGAAGCTCGCGGCATCCGGGTGATGATGCTCCTTGACCTGACGAAGCAGCAGAAAACACAGGAAATGCTGCAGCGGACGAATATGCTGAAATATGTCATCAAGGCACAGGAGGACGAGCGTAAGCGGATATCCCGCGAACTCCATGATAGCGTGGCTCAAGAGCTGCTTAGCTCACTGGTCGACCTGCGTGTCGTTAAATATATGGATGTAGGCGAGGATGTGCTCAAGAAGCTGCATCAGACCGAGGTGTCTTTAACCCGGCTTCTGGATGACATCCGGCATTTATCCGTTGAACTCAGACCTGCTTCATTGGATGATTTGGGGCTTGAGGCTGCATTCCGCTCTCATTTTAAATGGATCGGGAAGAATTACGGAGTGCTTGTTGAATTCTCTGCGGAGTTAGCGGCAGCCCGCTACGGCAGCGAGATTGAAACGGTTGTGTACCGGGTATGCCAGGAAGCGGTGCTGAATGCCATGAAATATTCAGGAACGGACGAGGTGCATGTACGATTATGCGAAGTGAATGGCCACCTTCAGCTAACCGTCAAGGACCGTGGCGTTGGGTTTAATATGGTCATTGATGAAGCCAAGGGAACCGGGCTGGGACTGTACGGGATGCGGGAACGCGCGGAGCTCGTCGGGGGTCAGTTTATTTTGCTGTCCGCTCCCGGTGAGGGTACGACGATTCAGCTCAACATTCCGCTTACGAACGGTGACGACAACCCGGAGGTGATGGTTACGTGAAAATTGTGATTGCGGATGATCATGCCGTGGTCCGCAGCGGATTTTCCATGATTCTGAATTACCAGGAAGACATGGAGGTTGTCGCGACGGCGGCAGACGGTATGGAGGCATACACCATGGTGGCGAAGCATCGGCCGAATGTGCTGTTGATGGATTTAAGCATGCCCCCCGGCGAAAGCGGGCTGATTGCGACCGGCAAGATCAGCAGCGACTTTCCGGAAACGAAAATTCTGATTCTAACCATGTACGATGATGACGATTACCTGTTTCATGTTTTAAAAAACGGGGCTTCAGGCTATGTGCTCAAAAATGCGCCGGATGATGAATTAATCTCCGCCATCCGCATGGTGCATAAGGGAGGGACCTATATTCATCCCCAGATGGCGACTTCCCTGGTTCGGGAGTTTATTAAGAAAGATAGTGAGAGCGCGGAGCAGGATCCGTTTAACAGCCTGTCCAAAAGGGAGATTGAGATCCTGCCTCTGATCGCCAAGGGTTATGGCAATAAGGAGATTGCGGAAAAACTGTTCGTATCGGTCAAGACGGTAGAGGCGCACAAGGCCAAAATTATGGAAAAGCTGAATTTGAAAAGCCGTCCGGAGTTAGTGGAATATGCGCTCAAGAAAAAATTGCTGGATTTTTAGTCCTTACATATGCAATAGGGCGCAATTAAGGGTCATGGCTTTAAGGAATAGGGAAGTTCCCCGGAGAGATTCAGGGAACTTCCCTATTAGCATTGTGAATAGGTGCACGTACAATAGGAGCTGGGGATCAATATGTCATTCATTACGCTTTGGAAAAGGTGATGGAAATGATCAAAAAGGTGCAGCTTCCGCTGCAAACAATGAATCTGGTGCTTGGCTTTATGGTATGGGTCATCATCTCCGCACTCTTGCCGTTTATTCGCGAGGATATCTCCATTGCGGCCGACCGCCTCGCTATTCTGACGGCTATTCCGGTGGTGCTGGGTTCGGTCCTCCGGATTCCGCTCGGCTATTACGCCAATGTGGTGGGAGCGCGAATTGTTTTTATCGCCAGCTTTATCCTGCTGCTGTTTCCGGTCTATTTTATCAGCTCGGCTACATCCTTTACGCATTTGGTCATCGGCGGCTTGTTCCTGGGGATCGGGGGGGCCGTGTTCTCGGTCGGCGTGACTTCACTGCCTAAATATTATGCGAAAGAGAAGCTCGGACTTGTAAATGGGATATACGGGATGGGCAACATCGGCACCGCCATTACCACGTTTGCTGCACCGGTCATCGCGACTCAGATCGGATGGTCCAAAACCGTCCAGCTGTATTTGGTTCTGCTGCTAATCTTTGCCGTGCTAAATGTAATCTTAGGCGACCGTAAAGAAATCAAAGTGAAAACACCGATCATGGAACAGATCAAGGGTGTATATAAAAACGAAAAATTGTGGTTCTTCTCTCTTTTTTATTTTATTACGTTCGGTTCGTTTGTAGCCTTTACGGTGTACTTGCCGAACTTTCTGGTTACCCATTTCGAGCTAGCGAAGGTGGATGCCGGGATGCGGACGGCAGGGTTCATCTTGGTAGCAACTATATTACGTCCTGTAGGCGGCTGGCTTGCAGATAAGTTTAAACCGCTGTTCTTATTAATGGGCGTATTCATAGGGCTCACGGCTGCGGCCATCCTGTTGGCATTCTCTCCGTCCATTGGCTTGTATACGGCCGGCTGCTTAACCATTGCCGTGGGTGCCGGGCTTGGAAACGGGGTTATTTTTAAACTCGTGCCCCTTTATTTCAACAAGCAGGCCGGCATTGTGAACGGTATCGTGTCCATGATGGGCGGTCTTGGCGGATTCTTCCCGCCGCTGATGCTTTCCTTCATCCATTCGGCTACGGGGCAGTATTCCATTGGATTCATGGCTTTATCGCAGGTTGCGCTGGCCAGTTTCGTTATTGTCGTATGGATGTACTATCAGGACAAACTCTCCGTACAATCCGAGGTGTTTAACTCCACCGGCCAGGGGATATTGGTTACGGATCGGAGCGGAAAGATCAATGCCGTCAATCCGGCATTCACGAAGTTAACGGGATATTCGGAGGAGGAAGTACTCGGCAAGAATCCGAGCGTATTAAAATCCGGAAGACAAACACCGGCGTTTTATCAGGCGATGTGGTCTGAAATCATGGAACACGGAAGCTGGCAGGGGGAGATTTGGAACCGCAGGAAGAACGGGGAAGAGTACTTGGAGCTGCTAACGATTAACGCGGTAAGGGACGAATCGGGCGACATCGTTCAGTATGTGGGCACCTTCAGCGATATTACTTATCATCCGCCTGGCCGTTGTTCGAATGGCTGAAGATATGAATCGTAACGGGGATGAGTCTATGGATTGGAGAGGGAGAGACACATGAAAAAGACGAGGTTTGTCATACCTCGGGAGCATGGTGGCTGGGCCATGGTCAGCGTACCCTATATCCTAGGAATGGCGGCAGCCAAGCCGGTCTTTCTGCACCTTCCGCTATTTATGGCGTGGTTAGGTTTGTACATGGCATCCTATCCGTTTCTGCAATCCTTAAAGAAAACATCCCAACGTAAAGCATGGATATCCTGGGGAAGCGTTTATGCCCTTATCGCTATTGCGTTTCTCATTCCGGTGCTTGTCTTCAAACCGATGATGCTCTGGTTTGCGCCTGTGCAACTCATCCTGATCATGGTGAATGTTTGGCATGTCCTTCAGAAATCGGAGCGTGCGCTGTTAAATGATATTTGCGCGATTCTGCTGTTCTGTACCGGAGGCGCAGCTGCTTATATGCTGGGAGGCGGTGGTTTCGATTCGATCCTTGCCGCCGTTATCGGGTATAATTTCCTTTATTTTATGAGCACCGTCTTCTTTGTCAAGTCGGTCTTCCGTGAACGAAAAAACAGACGCTGGACCGTATACGCAAAATTGTATCATGCTGTGATGTTGTTTCTGCCGATCATCTTCGGGAATCCATGGATGTGTCTGCTATTCCTATTTCCGTTCATTAAGACGTTATTATATTCCGGAAAAGTAATGAAGCCGATGAAGGTCGGAATCATCGAGATTGTAGGCTCCGTTCAGTTTTTATTGCTGTCCATCATTTTGATGTAGTCTGCCGTTTTCATAAAAAACGATTCTATCGTCCAGTCTGTTATAATAAGTGAAGGTATACAGAAGGGAACGATGTTAATATGACATATACAGCGCAGCAGGTGGCCGAATGGATGGTGGAGGAGATCCGGTTTACGGGTAATTTGTATCAGACGGAGGCCATCCGCTATGTACGCGAGAACTTCGGAGAAGAATTTGTTTTCGTGAACGAAAACGGAAACGCCTCGCTGTCCAAGGACGTGAAGAAGGCATTCCGCAAACTGCATGGCGGACGGATTGCTTGGGATCGCGACGGATTCATGTGGGCGTGGACGTAGTCTTGGTGAAAAAAATAATAAGGACAGAGAGACCGCTTAAGGGTCATCCTGCCTTTCATAATGAGAACAGCTGCCTTGAAATCCGGGCAGCTGTTTTTTCATCATGACTTATTTAATTCGGTGAACCGTGAATTGTCCGGTTGAAGCGTGCAGAGTCTTCGCAGCCTGCTCCGGGTCCAGCTGGTGATGCCGCTCTACCGCATAACGGAACTCATAGAAACCGCCAAGCGTCGCTTTGAAGTTCGTTTCCCAGTAGTTGGTCAATATCCAGGCATACGTGGAAGGACGGCTGTCCGCCGGCTGCATGGTGTGAAGCTGACGAGGCTCGTGCTCCAGCGTTCCCAATTGTACGAGCGGCGTGTCCGTCATGGACAGGGCCAGCGCTTCCCGGTCTATAGCCGAGTGCCAGAATATTCCTTCCTGCACGCTGGTGTAATCCAGGCAGCTTCCGGGAATTTGATCCTTCCAAGGCCGGAAATGACAACCGGCTTTTTCCACGTATAACTCGGCTTCAGTGCCCATGGAGAACGGCAAAGCCACATAGACATTTTCCGGCAGCCAGACGCTGTCCTTGTGGAAGCGTACGGACACCTCGACCCGAGGCTGGTTGGCAAACATCTTGATGTGGAGGGCATAGTAGCTGAGTCCCTTTACGTCGAACACCAGCTCGACCAGGGCAAATAACGGTCCGTTGTCCAGCACGGTGACTCGGGTCAAGCGTCCGGTATCCCGCTGGACGTTCGTGCCCTTCCGGTTGCGTCCCATGCGGCGGCGGGTTGAGCATATTTCGGACGGATTATGCTCATCCTGTGCCGGGGTTACCTCATAGATGGGGGTGAAAGGCGCGTGCTCGCGTGCGCCGTCCAGCAGGTCTGCCGAGCGCGTCTTATCGATCCAGGCCGTAATGCCTTCGTTCATCTCCCATTCGATCCGGAAGGATTCGGATTCGATCGAACGCTTGCCCACCACAATCGGATAAGGAGTTGTGGGCTGAGTCTGGATGTCGGCGATTCCTTCGCACGCAATCGGTTCGGTGTTGCGCGCAGTCACCATGTTCCCGGAAGCGGAGAGTGCATCCGGTGTTTCGTGCGGATGGATATAAAAGATCCGGGACTCATCCGGTTCAAGCGAGAGCTGCGTAACAAGCGCCCCCGTGTGTGTCAATTGGTACGGTAGCGCCTGCCCGGTCGTTTCGTCGATGAGCTCGAACTTTTTCTTCAGGATCACGTGTTCCCAGCCATCCACCGGAATGGCGACCAGCAGCGTCGCCGCGGCCGGTTCCGTATTGATCACCTCGTAGCGCAGGGGACGATGGGGAGCGAGCAGCGCGCCCTGACGGGCTACGAGCGCTTTATCCAGCGCCCGGTAAGCCAGCTTGCTGGCTTCCGCCGCATAGGCCTGCTTCCGTACCTCCAGCATTTGCACCTGCGGATGCCATGGCTCATATACGGAGGAATGATAGCCCCATGTATGCTCGGCATACATGGTCAGCGCCTGTGACGTTTCCTCGATCTCGGCCAGGCTTGCCGCACCATGGACCGGATCTAGCCGCTTGACTTTGCGAAGCGTGCGCTGGGCATCCCGGTAAATCTGGGTATGCATTGCTGTTGAAGCGACCCCATCCGTCCACCAGTCCGGCCAATCCCCCCGGTATACCGGAAGCACGGACAGGTCCTCCTGTTTCAATGCCGCAAAAAATTCGGACAGCGTAGCCATCTTAATGGTGATTTGGTCGCCGTATTGTTCATTCCATTTCGTAATCCACTCCGCGATATCCGCATTAGGGGATGCATTGTCCGTGCCCAGGCCGGAGACCATGACCGGAACGAAGGAATACGGATAGGATTCTTGCTCGAGATTCCACAAATATCGGTTAATCCGTAAAGCAGCGATCTCGTTATGACGTTGCTCAGGCTCCATCTGGTTATGCTGAAGCTCGTCCTTGATGATATATTTGCCCAGTGCATCAGGGCAGAACCCGAGCTCGTTGCCAAACATATAATGTTCGCCGTTCCAGACAAGCAGCCTGCCGCCATTCGGGCTTTCCCACCAGAACGGGGTTTGTTTGCGGCCCAGCGGATACATGCCGTGATGCGTATGGATGCAGGAAAACAGATGCTCGATGTTATTTTGCAGCAAGCTTTCGGCATACCCCCAGCTGTATCCGTTAATGTCGGCGGTCATGGCGCTGTCGATCCGATGTCCGAAGGTCTCCGCGAACCTTTGCGCCTTGCCGTGATTCCGCAGAAGGAGGTTGAAATCCGGGAGCTCGGTCATATTGAGATAGGTTCCGGACAGTTCGATGTCGCCACGCTTTACCGCTTGTTGAAAAGCTGCCTTTTCTGCCGGAGTCGCGGCTTCGAGAAATTTCTCTACGGCCCAGAAGGTCTCGCAAGTCCAGCGGAACGATTCCCATTCCGGGCGCTCCCCGCGTTGTGCGGCTTCCGTGATATCTAGTGCCTGGCGGATAAAATCAACATGGTACTGCTCGATTCTCTCTTGTCGTTCCGTGTAGCCGATATCCGTGTGGGAATGATGGATGACATAGATCGTCCAGGGACGGGCGGGTCGATGACCGCCTTGGGTGGATTGGTTCATATATTAGTGACCTCCTATGGATTAAAATGAGGAGCGGATCCATGATGATCCGTATCCTCGAATAGCTTCTCAATGCCGTTAAACACAGCCGCCGTCCCGTCTGCGAGCGCGTGAACGGGAACGGCATGCTTGCCCAAAGCCAGCTGGAAATCCCTTTCCCATAAGGGCAAGCTGCCCGAAATTTGTCCGCCCAGCACTAGGCGACTCGGTTGGAACCCGGATAGATAAGGCCGTAACATTTTCCCCAGATTACTGCCGTATTCCCGGAATAAAGCCTTGGCTTGCGCATTACCGTGTTTGGCTGCTTCAGCCAGATCGGCTACATCGATCCCGTCAGCCAGGAGACCACGTTCCGAAGCCATGTTCAGAATGCCCCTTTTCCCGAAATAGCTGTCCACGATATGATCCCGGTAAGGCTCCGCAAACAGCATTCCGCTGCTTGGGATACCGTGCCTGCCGGCTACGATTTGACCATTCTCCACAAAGGCAGAGCCGAGACCTGTACCGAGCGTAAGACATAGGAGACGTTCCGATGGGAACCGAGTGGAGGCCCCAAGGCCGAACATGAAGGCATCATTGCCGAACCGGATATCGGCGGCGGTCAGACGGTTCATCGTGACGCCCGGGAATGATGATTTGAGGCTCTGAAATTCGAAACGGAGCATATCCCGTACCGACTGCTTGAACAGAGCGTCATATTTGCCTAGGCCCTGAAGGAGCGCAATGCCTTTTGCGTAATCGAAGGGCCCCGGAAATGCAAAGCCGATCCGGATTGAATCATGATAATCCAACGGCCGGAAGGCCGAAGCGTGATAGTGGATCAGATCGTGACAGGCTTGGGCGAAGCTGGCAATCGTATCCGCCGCGGCTCCTTGCGATTTCGAAGGCCGGGTTATGAACGAGCCGGGGATTGGCAGCCCGTTCACGATGAGCGCTCCCTTCAAAGCGGTGCCGCCGGCATCAAGCGCGATGGTGATGGGGGCAGGGGAGGGCACGCTTTCTGGATCGGCGCTATCCTTGCGGTTCATGCATATTCCCCGCTTTCTGTTGGCCGGAAAGGCGGAAGCAGCGGAGTATCCCAATCGGGATTGACCCTGGCTGCAATCAATGCGCAGGGAGACCCGGACAGATTCTCCAGACGGTATTCGCCTAAACATGCCGGAACGATGTAAGATTCCGCATAGCCCCATTCAACGGCCGCACTCTCGTCCCCTGCCGGCACGAGACGGACGCGTTCGCCCTCCACGAGATTGTACATGACGAATTCTCCTTGGGTGTCTGCTTTCCATGTTTCCTGCAGATTCAGCCTGCTGACCTGGAACAGAAGATCCTCCCGTTGACCCAGCAGCTCCTCCGAGCTGCCCCCTTGACGGCTTACGACGGTTGGCCGGGCGATTAGCCCGCTTTCTACCGCAGGCGTATTCATGGCGTCATTGATATTGCGGCGCGCATGCTCAGGGTTCATCGGGCGCGGTTTGCCATCCGCGTCCCGGCGCAGATAATCGTAGATCTTGAACGTGAACCACCAGGTGGTCGAAGAGATTTCCAGCACCAGATTATCCCTGCCGGAGCAGTGGACCGTGCCCGGTGGAATGAGGTAGAGATTCCCTGTTTTCGAGGCGTACTCGTTAACGTAGTCGGAGAGCTCAAGCGGCTCTTCCCGAAGCTGGGCGTCTTCCACTGCTGCAAGCAGCCGTTCGCCGCTTATTCCTTCCTTTAACCCGAGATACACCTTGGCTCCCGGGGCATTGCGCATGATGTAGTACGATTCTTGCTGCGTCATATGCTCATTGAACTGCGACTCTGCATATTCCTGCAGCGGATGCACCTGAAGCGACAGCTCGCCGCCCTGCATCGTATCCAGATAATCAAACCGGATCGGGAAGTAGTCGCCGAATAGCCGGACATTACGCCTTCCCATAATCTCTTGAGCCGCTGCCTCCATGAGCAATGTGAACGGAACCTCGAAGGTGATATCCTGCACGCACAGCAGAAGCGTGTTCTCGGGAGCGATAGGCTCAAAGCTCCAGGCGCAGTTGGGCCATTCGTCGGGAAGACCGCATAATTTCTTAAGATATTGACCGCCCCATATTCCCGGGGCAAAAAACGGCTTGACCCGAAACGGCTGCCGACTTGCTTTGCGCAGTACGTTTGCCAAGGCGGCAGCCGGCAGCCACACCGGCTCTTCCGGACGATTTAAGTCCATGTAATACGCTTGGTTGTCGGAGTGTTGGGCATGATGGGTATGATGGGCTAACCAGTCGCGACGGTAGGTCTCCCAGACGGGCCATTCGAGAAATAAACAATTCTTGTAAGTCTCAACCTTGTCGAAGGAGCTGCCCAAGCCGAAGCTGCCCATATGCTGGGCATGGCGCCGCTGCTGGTTTTCGCGGGAGTAATCGGCGTAGAAACGAAGGTCCGGGGTCCGGCCTTGAAGCAGCGAAGCGCCGGGTCCGTGCAGTACGTATATGCCGCGCATCGCGTCAAATTCAAGCGCAATTTTATTCAAGGCTGGCCGTGCGTCCTGTTGAAAATATTGAATGGGGCGGACATCGGTTGCTTTGTAGCCGAATGCCCGGTTATCCGTCAGATAAGGAGCCATCTCGGCCCGGAGCTCGGCTTCGGGTTTGACGTAATGGGACGTGGAATCGCATACGAAGGCGATGCCTTCTTGCTCACAAGCTTGCTGAAGCTTGGCCAGCAGTTTATCGAAATCGGCGCCGTGTGTTCCGTCAAGCGTAATGAAGATACTGCGTTTTTCCTGTGCTTCATGCTGGGAATTTTTTTGTTTATAGATCGACAGGATAAACGAGCACCATGCGTCGGTCCCATTTTTCATAAATTGGGGTTCGCTGCCAAAGTCCAAGTGGTTGATCGGGTGTGATTGAAAGGTCGTTGCAGGTTTCATGGATAAATGGATCCTCCCTTCCGGAATGTCGGTTACGACTTCATTGTAGAAGGCATGGGCGGATCCGTCTTTATAAAAAGAGGAAGTGTTTTTGTACGATCAGGACATCGACGTTTCTAGCCATTAAAGCTCGGAGTCGTAACGGCCTTCCGAAAACTGGGAACGCCGGAAGCGGGCCGGGGTTACGCCGAGTTTGGACGTAAACACCCGGGTGAAGTAGTGCACGGACTCAAATCCGCAGGAGACGGCAATTTCTTTGATCTGCCGGTCTGTATTCAGAAGCAGGTGTTTCGCTTGCTGCACGCGCTGCTCCTGCACATAATGAACAAAGGATTGATGTCCGTATTTACGGAACAGCCGGGTCAAATGACGGGTCGTAACGTGAAGATGGCCAGCCACCCGCTCCAGCGAGAGCGGCTCGCCCAGATTATCCTGGATAAACAATTCGGCCTGATGAAACATCGAAGATCCTTCTTCGCGTGCTCCAAGATCGGAAGGTTCTTGGTAGAAACCGGGACCGTGGGCAGCCAGAATCGATAATAAGAGTGAAGCTGCCAAGCTGTTCAGCATATGCGGCGGGTGCTGCTTACCGCCAGAGCCCGACCGAAACATCGATAACAGCGAAAGCCACAAGAGTCCGGACGCTTGCCCGGCATCTTCCTGAAGCACCGGAATGCCTTGGATGGCTAACCTTCGGAAAGCAGCCGTATGGAGATCGCTGTTTGCTGATTCATCCAGTTCAAAGGCAACATAACATAAGGCCAAGCCCTCCCTGCTCTTAATTTGGTGCTGGATGCCCGGCCTTGAGAGGAACAGGGTGCCCGGATGAAGATGGAACTCTGTCTCGTTTTCGATATACGAGCCGCAGCCTGTCAACACGTAACAAGCTTCAAAAAAAGAATGCTTATGCTCCGTATTGTCGTAGTGGCGCGGCATAAATCCCCAGTAGTGGATCCGGACGCTCAGTTCCTGCTGTTCAATGGAGTTCAGGGTTCGGTTTAATATGGAATTGGCCCGTTTGAATAACGGGATGAAAGTTTCGTCATCGATTTGCATGGGAGAGGGTGCTCCTTCTCGGAATTGGCATATATCTCTGCTAAGAATATAGGACAAAATGGGACTTCTAGTCACTCTCTATTTTATATCACAGATAGGTTTTATTGAAAAAATGGGTAAGTGATGTCATGCATAGACAGCTACACAAGTTCTTCATAAGTAGCTGCTATGCTATGAACATTCAATATAAGAGAGGAGTTCATCATATGTCAGCCAAGAAACGATGGAAGCCGCTTATTCTGGTTGCGTTGGCATCCCTCATCCTCATACTGGGTGCCTGCGGCAATACGAAGAGCGCAAACCCCGATAATAAGGAAAACACGGAAGCCACCGGGAACATGGATGGCATGGATCATGGCAGCATGAACCATTCCGGCTCGGGCGAGATCCCGGAAGGGTTGAAGGCGGCAGAGAATCCGACCTATGCGGCCCAGACCCAAGCGATCATTGAATCCGATCACATGCCCGGAATGAAGGGGGCAAAGGCAACGATTGTCGGGGCGTACGATACGACGGTGTACACGATATCGTATACGCCGACGAGCGGCGGACCCGAAGTGAAGGATCATAAATGGGTGATTCATGAGGAGCTGAAGGATGCCGGGAAGGAGCCCTTGGAACCCGGAACGGAAGCTGTCGTGAATGCGGATCATATGGAGGGCATGAAGGGAGCCACTGCCGTTATCGATTCCGCCGAACAAACGACGGTCTATATGGTGGACTTCACGACGACAACCGGCGAAGAAGTCAAGAATCATAAGTGGGTGACGGAAAGCGAGCTGGTCCCCGTACAATAGAAGTTTTATGAAAAAAAGAAAACAATCGTTCTCTATATCATGAGAGCGATTGTTTTTTTATGCATATGGCCGTACAGCTCAGCTTTCTTTGATCTGCTTCAGAGCGTCCGTCACTTCCGGATATCGAAACTGGAAGCCGTGTCGCAGTGCCTTGGCCGGAAGGATACGCTGGCCTTTTAGCAGAATGAGCGACATTTCGCCCAGGATGGATTGGAGCATGAATGCAGGCAGGGGGAGCCAATGCGGACGGCGATAGACCTTGGCGATGCTCCTGCCGAATTCATCGTTCGTGACCGCATGCGGGGAAGCCGCATTCACGGCTCCGGATATGCCCTCGTGCCGGATGCAATAATCGATCAAATCCACGATATCGTCGATATGTATCCAGGAGAGCCATTGCTTGCCGCTGCCGATCTTACCGCCAACGCCTAGTTTATAGGGCAGCAGCATTTTGGGAAGGGCTCCCCCTTTATCGCCCAGAACAACACTGATGCGCAGCTTGATTAACCGGTCAACCGGGATTCGGTCGGCCGCTTGCTCCCATTCCTGCACAACCTTGGACGGGAAATCCATAATCGTGGCAGGGCTTTCCTCATCAAAGGTTTCAAACTCGGATGTGCCGTAAATGGCCATCGCCGAAGCCTGAATGACCACCGGAGGTTTAAACGCCAGGCGGTCCATTAGCTCGGCTACGGAGGAGACGGTTCGTTGTCTAGACTGAAGGATTCTCTGCTTGCCTTCCTGCGTCCAGCGCTGACTCAGGGAAGAGCCTGCAAGGTTAACGAGGGCATCCAGACCCTCAAACCGCTCGGGATGGGACTTCATCTCATCCCAGGTCAGATAGGATATAGGCCTGCTGGGTTGGGGATTGTCCGGCTTCGATCTTGTGACGATGATCATGTCATGCCCGCCCTGCTGCCAACGCGTGCACAATGCCTCTCCAATGAAACCGGTGCCTCCGCAAATGGCTATTCTCATGGTCGAACCTCCTTGTAAAAGTTATCATCAACCCTGACAAAACAAGGCTAAGAATCGTTGCCCCTCATCCGTTGAAATGAGCGGAGAAGGATACCGGGATGCGTTTCTTACCTGATGCTAAATCCAATGTTATACAATCCATTATACTGGAAATACGGTATGATACCATTAGATGATATTTCTTTAGTTTGTTCATAATTCGAAACGGTAAGGAGTGCGGGATGGGACTTATAGAGAAATTTCAAACCTTGATCATTATGGGCGCGGTGGCGATTGGTCTGGCAGCGGGACAGCTGCCGTTCGCCGCAGAGTATGCGGAATACACGATCGTTCCTTTTTTGCTGCTGATGTTATATGGATTGTTCTTGACGATACCGCTGCGGCAGCTGCGAGAGGCGTTTAAGAACATCAGGTTTTTGGGAGCGAGCACGCTCATTAATTTTATATGGACGCCGCTGCTAGCCTGGGGACTCGGTGCTGTCTTTCTGTCGGACCACCCGGCGCTTTGGATCGGATTCATCATGCTGATGGTGACCCCCTGTACAGACTGGTATTTGGTCTTTACCTCGATTGCCAAGGGAAACGTACCCTTGGGAGCTTCGGTGCTTCCTATAAACCTGATCCTACAGGTGCTGCTGCTTCCGCTGTATTTGCTCTTGTTCTCCGGTACGATCGAAACGATTTCGATGTCAACGCTGATCGAAAGCGTGCTGCTTGTGCTCGTCGTTCCGTTCACGCTTGCGCATCTCACCCGTTTCATTCTGAGAACCAGGAAAGAGGTGCTGGAGCACAAGGTGATGCCGTTCTTCGGCAGGGCCCAGATTGTCTTTCTGAGTCTTGCCATTGTTGCGATGTTTGCGTCTCAAGGGTCATACTTATTGAATAATATGGACATGGTATATATCCTCATTGTTCCGATCCTGATTTATTTCACGATGAATTATATGCTGGGCAGTGCGGTGGGCAGCATGCTGCGTTTCACCTATGAGGATTCGGTCAGCCTCCATTTAACGATCATTGCCCGGAATTCCCCGGTAGCCCTCGCGATCGCCGTGACTGCCTTTCCGGACCAGCCGGTGATTGCCCTTGCCTTGGTCATCGGACCGCTGATCGAACTGCCTGTGCTTGCCGTTGTATCCCAGCTGCTGTTAGTAACAAGAAGAATGAAACAGAAGTCGGTTACCTGACGGTGCTCAGAGCCGCACGATCAACATTGCGCGGCGGCTCGCAGTGTCAGGATAAGCTGCAGGGCTTGGAATAGAGAAGAACCGGAAAAACATTTGTTGCACCCTCATGCTGGAGTCAGGGGTGAACAAACTGTTTTTTTGTGCACATGCCATCGGTATCGATTCGTCATGCAAACGCCTGCCTTACGATCCCGACCGCCTGGTCCAGTTCCGCTTTGGTGATGATGAGCGGAGGGGCGAAGCGGATAATGGATTCGTGGGTTTCTTTGCAGAGCAAGCCGAGATCCTTTAATTTCTCGCAGTAGGTTCTGGCTGGGACTTTAAGTTCCATGCCGATAAATAGGCCTCTGCCGCGCACTTCCTTGATATCGGGGTGCAGGATGGTTCGAAGCTGTTGAAGGAAATATTCGCCGAGCTCCTTGGAGTTCCCTTCCAGCTTTTCCTCCAGGAATACATCCATGGAGGCAATGGCCACCGCGCAGCCGAGGGGATTCCCGCCGAAGGTAGAGCCGTGGGATCCCGGCTCGAATACACCGAGGATATCGGCATCCGCCGCCACGGCCGAAACGGGAAAGACGCCGCCGCCAAGCGCTTTTCCGAGAATGTACATATCCGGCACGACATCCTCCCAGTCGCAGGCAAACCGTTTTCCCGTCCTGCCGAAGCCGGTCTGGATTTCGTCCGCGAGCAGTAGGATACGATGATGCTTACACAGCTCCATTGCGCCGCTCAGGTATCCGTCAGGAGGGATGACGATACCGGATTCTCCCTGAATCGGCTCTACAAGAAAAGCGGCCGTATTCGGTGAAATCGCCTGCTTCAGCGCTTCCAGGTCGCCGTAGGGGATGACTTTGAAGCCCGGCGTGAACGGGCCGAAGCCTTCCCGATATTCGCTGAATGAGGAGAAGGAGGTGATGGTGATCGTGCGTCCGTGAAAATTTCCTTCGCAGACGATTATTTCGGCCTGATTGGCCGGTAAACCTTTCTTCCGGTAAGCATAGCGGCGTGCTGCCTTGAGCGCCGTTTCAACAGCCTCGGCCCCCGTATTCATGGGAAGGACCATATCTTTGCGGGTGATAGCAGACAGCTTCTCGTAAAACTCGCCCAATTGGTCATGATGGAATGCGCGCGAGGTCAGAGTCACCTTATCTGCTTGTTCCTTTAAAGCCCCGATAATTCGGGGATGACAATGTCCTGCGTTCAGCGCCGAGTAGGCGCTTAACATGTCGATATACCGCTTGCCGTCCGAATCCGTCACATGGATGCCTGCCGCTTCGGCAATGACGATGGGGAGGGGATGGTAGTTTCTCGCACCGTACTTTTCGGCTTTCTCGATGTGCGGGTTTGAAGGGTCCATAGCGTTACCTCCTTGGGAGTCTGAAGAAACCTAACCGGCGGATGCCACTGTATACCGCGCCAAAAGGCCTCTCGTCATCAAGCATGTGGACGCGTCACAAGATGCTTTCGCCCAGCATGGAGCCGATTAAGCCGACAAGCAGCCGGGAGGTTGTCTGTCCGCGGTCCAGCAGCGGGTTGTTCTCCACGAATTCGGCCGAGGTCAGAATGCCGGATTCCGACAGCATCTCCATGGCCAGATGCGCTTCCCGGTAACTGAGTCCGCCTTGAACCGGCGTTCCCGTTCCGGGCGCGATCTTCGGATCGACACTATCGATATCGAAGGAGAGGTGTACGCCATCCGTGCCCGTTGACACGATGCGGATGGCTTCATTCATGACGCGGAACATGCCCATGCGGTCGATATCCTGCATCGTGAAGCAGGTAATGCCTTCCCGGCGGATGAAATCCCGTTCGCCCTGGTCGAGGGAGCGCGCGCCAATGAGCACCACATGTTCGGGCTTGATCGCTGATTTTGCGCCGCCGATCGATGTTAGCCGCGCATCGCCTCTTCCCAAGCTGACAGCCAGCGACATGCCGTGGATATTGCCGCTTGGGGTTGTATCGGGTGTATTGAGATCGGAGTGGGCATCGATCCAGATGACGCCCAGGCTTCTGTAGTGCCGGGTAAGCCCGGCCAGGGTGCCGATTGCAATGCTATGGTCACCGCCAAGGATAAGCGGGAAGACACCCGATTCTGTCAGGGCGGACACATGAGCGGCGAGCTGTTCGTTAATCGTTAGGACTTCTTTCAGATGTTTTAATTGAGGAATGTGCGTTCCATCCTTATGTTCGGGGAATGCAGCAAGCTCATCAACCTGATAGGATATTCCGAGGGCGTCAAGCTTGCGCTTCAGGCCGGCTCCGAAAATCGCATTGGGTCCCTGGCTTGCGCCGCGGCGGGTAGCACCCCGGTCAAACGGCACCGGGACGATGGTTACGGTGGACGGAAGATTGTTCATCATAGGCTCACCTCCACTTTGTATCAGTGTATTCAGGAGCCGGCTGAGTGACTTGGGCAAACCCCTATACAAGCCGATCAATATGGAAGGTTTTGGATCAAAGAGAAAACACCCTTGATGCATGATTCATGGAATGACCGCAGAGGGCCCCATGATACAGCATGAAGGGTGTGAAATAGGTGCAATTCGATTTATGATTCAGCGCCTGCTTACGCGGCATGCGCGACGTTTATTTTACCGTCTTATTATAAGTCTCGATCTTGGAGCTAATTTCCTGAGCGGCTTTGTCCAGTGCTTCCTGCGCCGTGTTTTGACCATTCAGCACTTCCTCGATGGCCGTTTCCGTCAGCTGGCGGGCTTCAGGGAATACGCCCATGACCGCCCCCTGCGTTGCCAGATTGGCCGTCGTTTGATGCAATTGATCAACGGCCGTCTGGAATTGCGGATATTTCTCCAGGTTTTCTTTAACGAGGGTCTCATCATAAGCTTTGGTCGTTACCGGGAAGTAACCGGTGTTGACATGCCAGTAAGCTTGCGTTTGCGGCTCGGCCAAGTATTTCATGAATTCCCAGGCAGCCTGCTGCTCTTCTTCCGATTTGTTGTTCATCAGCCACAGGCTTGCACCTCCGATGATCACGCCGCCTTCGCCGCCGTCAGCCGGTTTAGGGAGGAACGCCGTACCGACTTCGAATTTGCCTTCCGCTGCGCTGACGATCCCGCGGAGGGAAGCCGTCGAGTCCAGCGTCATGGCGATCTGACCCGCTGCGAATGCTTTTTTGGTATCGTCCGTTTTACGTCCCAGATTCAGCAGGACCTTATCGTCCAGCATTTGCTTCCACCATTCCAGCGTCTTCACGGCGGCGGCGTTATTGACTTGCGAAGCGGTTGCCGGGGACGTGCGTCCGTTGCCGTTGTTCAGCAGTTCAACACCTTGGTTCGCGAGGAATTGCTCCATGAACCAGCCGTAGATCGCAAAGGATGCGCCGGTTTGGCCGTCTTTCGTTAGCGTCTTGGCCGCTTCCGCTACCTCTTCGTAGGTTTTTGGAGGATTTTCCGGATCCAGTCCCGCCGCTTTAAAGGCATCTTTGTTGTAGTAAAGGATCGGGTTGGAGGAGTTAAATGGCATCGAGTACAATTTGTTGTCGAATGTATAATAATTTTTAATGTTCGGTTCCAAGGAGGAAATGTCGTAAGCTTCAGCATCCATGAAGTCCTGAACCGGGCGGATCGCCTTGGTATCCATCATGAAACGACTGCCGATCTCGTACACCTGAATCATGGTCGGGCCGCTGTTCGATCCCAAGGAGGCTTTCAGCTTGTTCAAGCTTTCATCGTACGTTCCTTGAAACACGCCCTCAACCTGAACATCCTTGTGGGCGGCATTAAAATCGGAGATCAGCTTGTCCGCGACGGTCCCGAGCTCACCGCTCATGGAATGCCACCATACGACCTTAACGGGCTCTTTGGCTGGCTCGCTGCCGGCGGCAACGGTCGTTTCTCCAGCGGCTGGCGTATTGCTGCAAGCGGCGCTGAGCAGCATGAAGCAGGAAAGCAGGAGCAGCGCGAAGGACCTTTTACCAAAACGTTTCATGATCGGTTAATCTCTCCCTTTTGAACATATAGTATGGTTTTGATCTATCAGAAATTGCGCGGCCCGTTTCTTACAGATAACCGGCACGCAAGGCTGATCCATTAAAGCCCTGGCATTTGGGTCAGTTAGCCCTTCAACGCACCTGCCGTGATGCCGCGGACTAGCGGCTTCAAACCGAGTGCAAGCAGCAGCAGGGAAGGCAGCAGCAAGAGGAGCACGCCGGACAGTATCAGATTCCATGAGTTCATCTCTTCGAACTGCAGCATCCCGATCCCGATCTGGACGGTTCGCATCTCGACGCGGTTCGTTGTCAGGAGCGGCCACAGGTACATGTTCCAGTGGTTCAGGAACGAGTACACGCCCAGCGTAGCGATTCCGGGGATGGATAACGGCAGGACCATGCTCAGGAAAATGCGGACATGTCCGCAGCCGTCCACGCGGGCCGCTTCAAACAGTTCCTTTGGCAGCTGCAGGAAGGCTTGTCTGAGCAGGAAGGTTCCGAAGGCCGTTGCCAGGAATGGAATGATAAGCCCTTGGTAGGTATCCAGCCAGTTCAGGCTTTTGACCGTCAAATAGTTCGGAATCATGATCACTTCCCACGGAATCATCATCGTGGCGAGAAAGAGACTGAACAGCAGCGTTTTTCCCGGGAACCGCAGAAAGGCGAAGGCGTATGCCGCCAGACTTGCGGTCACGATCTGACCTGCCATGATGGCAATGGAGACGACAAGGCTGTTCCCGATAAAGGTAAGGACAGGAATCGTATCGACCACCTTGGCGAAATTGGACAGATTGATGGCTTCCGGAAGAAGAGGCGGCGGATAAACAGCCGATTCAGCCTCGCTCATCAGCGATGTCGACAAGGTGTACAGGAGCGGAAAGGCAATGACCAGCGAACAGAGAAGCAGCGCGATGTAGAGGAAGCTTTTGGGCATGAGACGCATGTTCATTGGTAATGCACCTTCTTCTCCACGAATTTAAATTGAAAGATGGTCAGCAGCAGAATGATCGCAAACAGGATGAGTGCTTGCGCGCTGCCGATGCCGAAGCGGAAATTGACGAAGGCATCCTGATAAATGTTGAACACGATGACGTTGGTGCTGTTCATCGGACCTCCCTTGGTCAGGATGTTGATCTGTCCGAACGCTTGGAAGGCGCCGATGACCGACACGACGGATGTGAAGAATAACGTAGGGGAGATCAGCGGCATCGTAATCCGGAAGAAGGTTCTCAGCGGACCGGAGCCGTCGATCTTGGTGCTGTCGTAGATATCCTCGGATACGCCCTGCATGCCGCTCAGCATGAGGATGTAATTGAATCCAAGATTCATCCAGACGGTCATGATTGCGACGGAGACCATGGCCCATTTGGGATCGGTCAGCCATTGAATGGGCTGAATGCCGAGTTGCGACAGAAAGTAATTCAATACGCCCAATGTCGGATGGTACAGAATCATCCAGATCATCGAGCCGGTGCCGACGGACACGGCCATCGGCAGTGAGAATAGGAAGCGGAATATTTTCATGCCTTTCAGCTTATTGTGCGTCAGGGCTGCGAGCAGGATCGCGGCCGCCATCCCGGTCGGGACCGTCAGCCCGATAAACAGCAGCGTGTTGCCGAAGCTGGTATAAAACATCTCGGAGGTCAGTATTTCACTAAAGTTATCGAATCCCACGAATTCGGCTACCCGGCCTTGGGGATCGGTTAGGAACAAGCTCAGATAAACCGATTTGAGCAGCGGGTAGAACAGAAACAGACCGAAAATGAGCAGCGAAGGTGCCAGACATGCATAGGCGAGCATGACTTCCCTGCGTTTTGATTTCTTGATGGAGATCGTTTTCGCCGCTGTTGAAGGTTCAGCTTCGCTGACCGGCGGCGTCAGAGAGTGACCCGGAGAAGGAAACGTAAATTCTTTTTCCATCATCATGTTTACCTCACTTTCCTGCTTGGCCTTACAGGTATTGAGTATAGGAGCCGGATGTAAAATCCAGTAATGGGTTTTGTAAGAATTCCGTAATTTATTGCAGGATATGTTAGATGCTGAAGGTGCGCCCGCCAGCGGCGGTACATAAATATTCCAATCCTCAAAAGCTTGCAGGTTAAAATAAGATGTGATATGTTATAGCTGTAACCGGTTACACATGAATGAGGTGATGACGGTAATGGCGACGATCAAGGATGTGGCAAATCGGGCCGGCGTGTCCGTGGCCACGGTTTCACGGGTTTTAAATGGAAACGGTTACGTGCATGAGGACACCAGGTCCAAGGTAGAGCAAAGCATTCGCGAGCTGAATTATACGCCGAATGAAGTAGCGCGTTCTTTATATAAAAAGAAATCGAAATTAATTGGACTTTTGCTTCCGGATATTATGAACCCTTATTTCCCGCAGCTAGCCCGCGGAGTTGAGGATGAGATGCAGGAGAATGATTATCGGCTGATATTCGGGAACAGCGACGAGAGCAAGAAGAAGGAAATGGAATATATTCAAACCTTTGTCCAAAATAACGTGGTGGGTGTCATATCATCGACCAATGATCCGGATGCCGACATGTATACAGGGCTCAAGATTCCGGTAGTATTTCTGGATCGCACCTCATCGGATCGTCCTTCCGTCTATGCGGATGGCCGGCAGGGCGGAAGAATTGCGGCGCAGGAGATCATTAGGCGAGGCAGTAAAGCTATAACCGTGATTCAAGGCCCGGCGGATGTCCGTCCTGCTCAGGAGCGTTTTGAAGGAGCCGTCGAGGTTCTGGAAGGACAGGCGGCAGCGTATCAAGTGCTGAAGACGACATCGTTTTCTTTAATCGAAGCGGAAGAATTCGCCCAGCAAGTGTTCATCGAGTTTCCCGACACGGACGGCGTAATCGCCAGTAACGATATTATGGCATCCGCCGTAGTCAAGGAAGCGTTTCGGCTGGGGAAAAGGGTGCCGGAAGACGTACAGATTATTGGGTTTGACGATATTCTGCTCAGCCGGCTGCTGGCACCGCCCCTGTCTACGATTCATCAGCCGGCATATGAGATGGGCCGGGAAGCGGCCAGATTGCTTATCGGACTTATTGAAGGGCAGCACATAGAGAGAAGCAGCATCGAATTCTCGGTAGAATTTATAGAGCGGCAGACAACGAGAAAGGTGGAATCATAATGGCGAAAATCGTGGTAATCGGAAGCGCGTCGATGGACTTGGTGGTCACCTCCATCAAGCGCCCCGGCGCGGGAGAGACGGTGCTTGGCGACAGCTTTAAGACGGTACCCGGAGGGAAGGGAGCCAATCAGGCCGTCGCGGCTGCGCGTCTGGGTGCAGAAGTGAATATGATTGGCTGTGTCGGTGAAGATTCCTTCGGCGAAATGATTTTGAGCAATCTGAAGTCAAATGGCGTTATGACAGACTATGTGGAACCGGTTACAGGTATGGAAAGCGGAACCGCGCACATCATCTTGGCAGAGGGAGACAACAGCATCGTGGTGGTGAAGGCTGCCAACGACCGGATCACTCCGGAATATGTTGATCAGGCAGTGGAGGTTATCCAGGCTGCGGATATCGTGTTGATACAGCAGGAGATTCCGGAGGAAACGGTGATCCATGTCAGTGAATTATGCGCAAAATATCAGGTGCCGTTGATGCTGAACCCGGCTCCTGCCCGCCAGGTGCCAAGCAGCGTTATTGAAAGAGCGGCTTATATTACGCCGAACGAACATGAAGCGGCTATCTTGTTCGGGGATGAGCCATTAGGCGACGTGCTGCGCCGTTATCCGAACAAATTGATCGTGACGGAAGGCAAGAGGGGAGTTCGTTATTTCGACGGCCTGCAAGAGGTTGTCGTTCCCGGCTACAAGGTGGAAGCCGTGGATACGACGGGAGCCGGCGATACATTCAACGGCGCTTTCGCCGTGGCTCTGTCCGAAGGCATGAGCATAGCCGACAGCCTGAGATTTGCGAACCGCGCAGCTTCCTTGTCGGTCACGAAGTTCGGAGCGCAGGGCGGAATGCCATCGCGCCTTGAAGTGGAAGGGAGTCTTTGATCATGAAGAAGAACGGCATGCTGAACAGTCACATTGCGAAAGTGCTGGCAGATCTGGGGCACACCGATACCATCGTAGTTGGAGACGTTGGCCTTCCGATTCCCCCAGGCGTTCCGAAGATCGACCTGGCCCTCACGCTGGGGACGCCAAGCTTTGCCGAGGTGGTGGAGGCGATCGCCGACGATATGGTGATTGAAAAAATCGTGATTGCTGAAGAAATGAAGCTTGATAATAAGGAAACACTGCACTATATACAGGAGAACTTTCAGGATTGCGAGATCGAGGCTTGCTCGCACGAGTTGTTCAAAGCACGGACGCAAAACGCCAAGGCAGTTATCCGTACGGGAGAAGCCAAGCCCTACGCGAACTGCATTTTACAGGCTGGTGTTCATTTCGGTTAAAAAGGAGGAAGCACCATGAACATTGAGATGACGAATATCCATAAATCCTTTGGCACGAACCGGGTGCTGGCAGGCGTAGACTTTGATCTCCGGGAAGGGGAGGTTCACGCCCTGATGGGAGAGAACGGCGCGGGCAAATCGACGCTGATGAATATATTAACCGGTCTTCACAGCCTGGATGAAGGCAAGATTGTCATCGACGGCAAGGAAACTTATTTTGCTAATCCGAAGGAAGCGGAAGAGAGAGGCGTTGCCTTCATCCATCAAGAGCTTAATATCTGGCCGGAGATGACGGTTCTGGATAACTTGTTTATCGGCAAGGAGATGACGTCCGGCCTGGGTTTCCTCAACATGAAGCAAATGAAGGCGCTTGCGAAGGAACAGTTCGGCAAACTGGCGGTGACGATACCGCTTACGCAGGAGGCGGGGGAATGCTCCGTCGGCCAGCAGCAGATGATTGAGATCGCCAAGGCGCTCATGACCCAAGCTAAAGTCATCATTATGGACGAGCCGACGGCGGCGCTGACCGAAAGGGAAATCCAGAAGCTGTTTGACGTCATCCGTTCATTGAAAAAACAAGGCGTATCCATCGTCTACATCTCCCACCGGATGGAGGAGATCTTTACGATCTGCGACCGGATTACGGTCATGCGGGATGGTAAATCCGTTGATACTAAAGCCATTCCAGACACGGACTTTGATGAAGTCGTCAAAAAGATGGTCGGCCGGGAGCTGACCGAGCGATATCCGGCACGCCATCCCTCTCCGGGCGAGCCTGTGCTGGAAGTGAAGAATATTAGCAGCAAAGGCCGGTTCGAGAATGTGAGCTTCTCGGTTCGTGCCGGCGAGATCGTTGGCGTATCCGGCCTGATGGGGGCCGGGCGCACCGAGATGATGAGAGCGATCTTCGGATTGGACCCGCTGGATAGCGGCGAAATTTGGGTACGCGGTAAGAAGGTATCGATTAAGAAGCCGGATGATGCCGTGAAACACGGCATCGGTTTCATTACAGAGGACCGCAAGGATGAAGGGCTGGTCCTTGATTTCTCGGTCCGTGAAAATATGGCGCTGCCCAATCTGTTCAGCTTTTCTTCCAGAGGGTTCATCTCCGGTAAGAAGGAACAGGATTTCGTGGATACGTTGACGAAGCGGCTGCAGATCAAGACGCATACATCCGAGACGCTGGCAAGAAATTTGTCTGGTGGTAACCAACAGAAGGTCGTTATTGCCAAGTGGATCGGCATTGGGCCGAGCGTGCTCATCCTGGATGAGCCGACACGCGGCGTGGACGTTGGTGCCAAGCGGGAAATTTATCAGTTGATGAATGAACTGACCGAACGCGGCGTGGCGATTCTGATGGTGTCGTCCGAGCTGCCGGAGGTGCTCGGAATGAGCGACCGGATTCTCGTTGTTCACGAAGGCAGAATTTCCGGTGAACTGGATCGCGAACAAGCCACGCAGGAACACATCATGACTCTAGCTACAGGAGGTCAGTAATATGACAACTATTAACGATGCCAAGGCGGAAAAAGGGTTTAAGGTCTCAGGTTTGACGCAAAAGCTCGGTCCGCTGCTCGGACTGATCATTCTTATCGTTATCGTATCCGTTCTGAATCCAAGCTTCTTGGAACCGCTTAACATTCTGAACCTGCTGCGTCAGGTATCGATTAATGCATTGATTGCATTCGGTATGACGTTTGTTATCCTGACAGGCGGCATTGACCTGTCCGTCGGTTCGATTCTCGCGCTCTCCAGCGCATTTGTCGCCAATATGATGGTGGCAGGGTTTGACCCGATCCTATCGATTATCATCGGCGTTGCGCTTGGCGGTGTCATGGGGATGATCAATGGTCTCATGATTACCAAAGGGAAAATGGCGCCGTTTATTGCCACCTTGGCTACCATGACGATATTCCGAGGCCTTACGCTCGTCTATACGAACGGTAACCCGATTACGGGGCTTGGCGACAGCCTTGTCTTCCAATTGTTCGGCCGCGGATACCTGCTTGGTATTCCGGTGCCGGCCATTACGATGATCATCACGTTTGCTGTGCTGTGGGTTATCCTGCACAAAACGTCGTTTGGCCGCAAAACGTATGCCATCGGCGGTAACGAAAAAGCATCGCTTGTATCCGGTATTAAAGTACCGCGCGTTAAGATTATGATCTACTCCCTGGCAGGGATGCTGTCCGCTCTGGCAGGCGCGATTCTGACCTCCCGTTTGAATTCGGCACAGCCGACAGCGGGTACGTCCTATGAATTGGATGCCATCGCAGCCGTTGTTCTCGGCGGTACGAGCCTGACCGGCGGTCGCGGCCGGATCGTCGGAACGTTAATCGGGGTGCTGATCATTGGCATACTGAACAACGGGCTCAACCTGCTCGGTGTGAACTCTTTCTATCAGATGGTTGTCAAAGGCGTCGTGATTGCGATTGCCGTACTGCTCGACCGTAGAAAATCGGCTTAAGGGGGAGAATAAACGATGAAAAAAACAACTTTGCTGCTCGTATCGCTTATGCTGATCTTCATAACAGGCTGTTCTCTGGAGCCGCCGGAATGGGCGAAGCCCAAGGCTAGCGGCGATGTCAAAGACATCAAAATCGGTCTTTCCATCTCGACCTTGAATAACCCGTTCTTCGTATCCCTGAAGGATGGCGTCGTTGCCGAAGCGACCAAGCAAGGGATGGAGGTCGTTGTTGTAGACGCACAGAATGATTCGGCCAAGCAGAGCAACGACGTCGACGACCTGATTCAACAGGGTGTCAATGCACTGCTGATTAACCCGACGGATTCGTCCGCAATTTCAACCGTAGTGCAAACGGCAAACAGCTTGGGTATTCCGGTCATTACACTCGACCGTTCCGCAGATCAAGGCGAGGTTGCTGCGCTGGTTGCCTCCGATAACGTCAAAGGCGGTCAGATGGCAGCCGAGTACATCGTGGATCAGCTGGGCAAAGATACGAAGGTCATCGAGCTCGAAGGCGTTCCGGGTGCTTCCGCGACCCGCGAACGCGGCAAGGGCTTCCATGATATCGCAGATGAGCAGCTGAACGTGGTTGCGAAGCAGGCAGCGGATTTTGACCGGACGAAGGGTCTTACCGTCACGGAAAATCTACTGCAAGGTAATCCAGACGCCAAAGCGATTTTTGCCCACAATGACGAAATGGCCCTGGGCGCAATCGAAGCGATCCAAAGCTCTGGCAAAGACATCATGGTCATCGGCTTTGACGGTAACGACGATGCGCTGAAGTCCATCGAAGCCGGTAACTTGACGGCTACCGTAGCCCAGCAGCCGGAGCTGATCGGTCAGCTTGCCGTCGGTGCAGCGAAAGACGTGCTGCATGGCAAAGAGGTGGAGAAGAATATCGCCGCACCGCTGAAATTGGTAGTGAAGGAGTAATCTTAGCAAGATCAAGAAGCGTTACCTTTTGCGATCGAAGCAGGGTAACGCTTTTTTTCGGGACATATTTTGATCAATTTATCCGGGCTGCGAAGTAACTCACAGCCTTGCGATAACGGCGGGAATACAATATCGTTAAAAGAGGACAGTGATTTCGCATATGATATTATAATGGATGTGTATGCGTTTACTGCTTAGATGTGATAAAGGAGCTATGTAACTATGACGATGGAGAAAAGAAAACAGGCGATCGTGATCGTAGGTTATGGCGGAATGGGCAGCTACCACGCCAAGTTGATTAAGGACAATGCATATCTCGAGGTTACGGGAACCTTCGATATTTTAAAAGATCGCCGGGAAGTTTCCCGGCAAGACGGGTATCCTGCCTATGAGAGTTATGAGCAGGTACTAAACGATGCCGCGGTTGACGTGGTGCTTATTGCTACGCCTAATGACGTGCACAAGGAACTGGCGCTGCAGGCGTTTAAAGCCGGCAAACATGTCATCTGCGAGAAGCCGGTAACATTGTCCGTCAGTGACTTCAAAGAGATGGTGTCTGCGGCCGATGCTGCCGGCCGGGTGCTGATGGTTCACCAGAACCGCCGCTGGGACGAGGATTTCCTGACGATTAAGCAAATGTACAATGAAAAGACGATTGGGGATTTGTTCCGTATCGAATCCAGGGTACACGGGGCCAACGGCATCCCGGGCGACTGGCGTCATCTGGAAGCGCACGGCGGCGGCATGCTGCTGGACTGGGGCGTGCATCTTCTTGACCAGGTCCTGTTCATGGTGGACAGCCGGATTAAGAGCCTGAGCAGCCGCCTAAGCTTTATTCTCGGCGATGAGGTGGATGACGGCTTTGAATCGGTCATTGAATTCGAGAACGGCGTATCCGTACTGATTGAAGTGGGAACGACCAATTTCATAACGCTGCCTCGCTGGTACGTCAAAGGAACCGAGGGAACCGGCATTATAGAGGACTGGTCGTTAAACGGAAGAGTGGTTACCCGGAACCAGGATGCCGTGAAAGTGGAGCCGAAGCCCATTCAAGCCGGGGTAGGCTTGACCAAAACGATGGCGCCTCCTTCCGAAGAAGCTACCATTACGGGAGCTCTGCCTGAGCCATACCGTCAATCCAGCAGCTTCTTCGATAACTTCGCGGCCGTGATCCAAGGCGAGGCTGAGCCGATTGTGAAGAACGAGGAAGTGCTGCGCGTTCTGAACCTGATCGAAGCCGTGTTTGAATCGGCCCGGACGGGAGAAACGCTGAAGGATTTCGATATTTACCCTGCTTAAACTATATCGATTAGCACTCATTCTCATTCTAGAAAAAGTACCGCGGCTGCCAAGCAAATGAAGCTTGAGGCTGCGGTACTTTTTATGTTCAAGATGTGGTTGTTGACATCTCCATGCTCGATGCCTAAGTCGAGAGTGTAATGTTATTTCGCATGATCGATCTTTCCGCTGCTCCCGGCTTGCAGCACCCGCCTGTAGTCGCTGGGGGACAATCCCGTATCCTGCTTGAACAGTTTAGAGAAATGGGAATAGTTGGCGTATCCCACCTTAGCCGCAATCTGGTACACCGACAATGGTGTTGTCTCCAGCAAAAGCTTGGCTGCCTTGATGCGGGACTGAATAATGTAAGTGCCTAAAGACACGCCCGTTTCCTTCTTGAACACGCGGGCCAAATAATCCGGGTTGAGGTAGACGATTTCCGCCAGGCTCGTTCGCGTAAGCTCATCCCCGTAATGGCAATGAATATAATGCTTAATCTCCTCCACCACGGTATGCGAATGGTCGGCGTAGGCATGATATTCCGCTGCCGTGCTGACGAGATATTCCGTATATTTCTCCATATCCTCAATCGAGTTCAATGATTGCAGGAACAACTGGTCATTGGTTTTGCCGGTATACAGCTTATGTGCCTGGATTTCTTTGCCCTTCAGATAGGAATAGACCAGCTGCACGATATCCAAGCGGAATAAACGCAGCACCGAGGCGTTGTAGATGCCATTCCTGGCTAGGTTTTGCAAGTATTTGCGGGTTTCAACCAGAAACCCAGCCGGATCGTTCCCGCTGAGAAGCGCTTCCCAGTCTTGCAGCGGGGGAGGGGTGTACGCGACTTCTTGCAGGGAATGGTGTTCCAGAAAAATAATCTGATTCCGCTTTTTGATCATATCCTCATTCATTTGCAGCAGGATCCGAACGGACTTGTTGATTTCCTCCAAGGCCACCGAAATCGATACGCTGCATGAAGCATCGCCCCGGAGGAATTGATTGGCCTTTTCAATGAACGATGCGCAGATGTTTTCCATGACGCGGGAATCAGGAGGATGATTCCATTTCAGCATGACTATCCAATTGTAATCCTTATATTCCATAGCGGCTTCCACCGTGAACAGCGGGTCCTGGAACAATTCGGATAGCACGTTGAGAAACGCATAGTCAAACAGATCCTTGTCTTCTCTACCCAAACTTTGATCATGCGGAAAAATGGTGATGAGCACAGGAAGAAACAGATCCGACATCTTATAGGACAAATTCTGCTCCGCGATATATCCTGCGATGGCGGCCCGGTCCGAAGAGGCTTTCCTTTCTTTGATCAGCTTGCTCCAAAAATGCTCCTGGAGCTTTTTTTGATTTTTTTTCCACAGCTGCCCATCCTGAATCGCTTCCTGATCGCTTTGCTGTTCCTTTGCTTTATAGGCGGCTTTGGAAATGATGAGGCTGAGCTTATCGAATTCGATCGGCTTCAGAAAATAGTCAAAGCTTTGCAGCTCAATGGCTTTCTGCGCATAGTTGAAATCGGCGTAATTCGTCAGAAATATCGTCTGAATGCTGTATTGTTCCTCGCGAATCCAGGCGAGAAGCTCGAGTCCGCTGCCCTGCGGCATTTCGATATCGCAGATGAGGATTTGGACCGAATGCTGCTGCAAAATATCCCTTGCCTGCGCAACGCTGTAAGCGGTATAGACTTGTTCGATCGAAAGCGCCTTCCAATCGATTTTCTTCTCCAGCGCGGCCACGACAAAATAATCATCATCCACTAGCAATATGTTCATTGAATGTCTCCTTTCCGTTCCTGCACGAGTTGTGGAAGCGTTAGTGTGACGCAAGCGCCTCCCTCTTCCGGGTTGGAAAATTCCGCAAACGCCCGGCGATGATAAAGCAGCTCCAGCCGCTGAAGGGTGTTCATGATCCCGATGTGTTTTCCTTCGCTTTGATCAAGCGGTTTGCCCGCGGCCAATGTTTCCAATACTTCTGCGGGAAACCCGGGTCCGGTATCGGATATCCGAATGACCATATAAGATTTCTTCCCCTCCGTCCGCAGGCTTACGGCCAATCGAATTTGCAGCTCTTGATCTCGGGAGACGGCGTATTTTACCGCGTTTTCGATAAAGGTCTGTAACACGAGGGGCGGAATGGTGAGACCGGAAAGCTCCTCTTCAACATCAATGCGATATGAAAAGGCATCACGGTAGCGGTGCTTCTGAATCTCCAGGTAAATGCGGACATGCTCGATTTCATCTTGCAGCCGTACGACATTATCCCCGCTTTGAAAGATGTAACGAAAGTATTTGGATGTGGACAGCGACATATATTCGATTTCCTTAAACATCTGCATTTGCGCCATGCTGTAGATGTTCGTCAAGCAGTTCAGAAAAAAATGGGGGTTAATTTGCAGCTTCATATAATCCAGCTGGATTCTCTGTTTATCCAGCTGCTGCTCGTAAATATCGATTTTAAACTTCTTGATCTGTTCGATCAGATGTTTGAATTGGGAGTTGACCTGCTCAAGCTCGATGATCTCGCTGCTCATGAAATCCAGATTCTCGCTGTCCTCGTGGATGCGCCTTACATTTTCCGAGAAATTCTGAATCGGCTTTAACACCTTCTTCTTGAAATACAGCATAACCACGCTGAGCGTGCATGTCAGTACAACAAATAGCAGCATAATGAGAAGCTGGGCGATCATGATTGTCTCAAATATGCCGAATTGGATCACCAGCTGCACGCTAAAGGAAGCGTTCGAGAATCCCTCCGTAACCGTAGTCCGCGGCTGGGACAGGCTCAGCAGGGATGCGTTGGCTCCTTGAAGACGGTTGGCATCCATCACGCCTGTCCCCGGGCTCGTAAGGGCTGCCTCCTGAGCATTCACCAGAGAGACGTAACCGTCCTCGCCCAAATCCAGCTGCTGGAGCGGCCGGATCAGATCGTCGGCGGAGATGAGGCAGATCAGATACCGGTTGTGGTAAGGAACGATGTTGATGATGTAATGAGTATCCTGAACAAGGATCGGGTTCCAGTTGGAGTAGAACGTTTCGTATACGTTTTTGGAATCCGTGAGGGATACGATCTGTTTCTTAAGTTCCAGGAACTCTGTATATGACAGGGACATAGGTCCATAGTTCTGGAAGAAGTCCTGTTCCTTTAAATAGAAGAAGAAGTTGTATTCCTGGCCGTAGTTTTTCTGAAGCTCGTTAAACTGTTTATGCACTCTTTCGCTCGATTTAATATAATCCACGTAATCGGTGCCGGGGGTATCCATCATCTCAACGCTCTCATCATTCGCGAGCGTCCAGCCCATATAGTGGTTGATGTAGGAGAAGTCATGATTGATCTGCCGGATGTACAGATTCGCCGTATCCTGCAAATATCGGGTGGATTGCTGCTTTACGATGAAGATGGAGGCGAAGCTGATCACCAGATCCACTACAAGGGCAAAGATCGAGATAAAGAGCATGATTTTCACGTAGTGACGGATGGGATAAGGCTTGTTATTCAGTGCTTTAACCATACGAATGCCGTGGTTCCTTTCAGTCCGCTTCCAAATGAAAGCGTTTTTATATTGGTAAAAACATTATAAATGGAAATCACGAAAAAAGCAGGAGTGAACGCGCAGGCATCTATCATAAAGTCCGGATACCACATCGTAAAGTCCGGATCATGGCATGCTTCCCATAGGGACTCGAAGATTCCTTGAAGGGGGATAAGGCGAAGGTCCGAATAGCGCATGATGAGGTCCAAATAACGATTCCGGGCGGAAGTATAATGAAATTGCTTTCGCGACATGCCGGATTCAACGCGAACAGAAAGGGGAATCGATTTGAAAGCAGGCCAACTGAATCGAACCACGCACCCAACCCTCGGGCGGATCAGAAAGAACTGGGGCCTGTATTTGCTGCTGCTGCCTGCGGTTGTGCTGGTTCTGTTGTTTTCTTACGTACCGATGTACGGCATCCTCATCGCATTCAAGGACTACAGTCCAGCCCTTGGGATAATGGACAGTCCATGGGCGGGCCTAAAGTATTTCGAGAAATTTTTTAACTCTTATCAATTCTCGACAACGATCACCAACACGCTCGTAATCAGCTTATACAGCGTTGCGACGTTCCCGATTCCGATCATGCTTGCACTGATGGTCAATCAAATGCGCCAGAATGGGTTCAAGCGTTTCTTCCAGACGGTAACCTATATGCCGCATTTTATATCAACGGTCGTGATGGTGGGACTCATGCTGATTCTGTTCTCGCCAGGCTCGGGATTGATCGGGAATATCTTCCGGCTCTTTGGTGCCGAAGCGCCGAACCTGATGGGATCGGCCGGCTTGTTCAGCAGCGTGTACGTATGGTCGGATGTGTGGCAGCATACGGGCTGGGACAGCATTATTTATATCGCGGCGTTATCTGCCGTGAGCCCCAGCTTGTACGAAGCGGCTACGATGGACGGGGCAAGCCGGTGGCAGAAAATCCGGTTTATCGATATCCCGATGCTGATGCCTACGGTCGTGACCTTGCTTATATTGCGGATCGGCAGCTTGCTTGGCGTCGGCTTCGAGAAGGTTTACCTTATGCAAAACAGTCTCAATATTACCTCCAGCGAGGTCATCTCCACCTATGTGTACAAAATCGGGATGCTGAGCAGCCAATACAGCTTCTCGTCGGCGATTAATCTGTTTAATACAATCATTAATTTTGTTCTGTTGATTCTGGTTAACCAGATTTCGAAAAAATACAGCGGAAACAGTTTGTGGTAACACAAGAGAGGAAGGGTTCTATGGGCGTTGTGGAAATAAGAGAGAAGACAGCGCCAAGGCAGAAGAATACCCGATCTTCCGACAGGGTGCTGGAGATCGGCCTGTATGTATTCGCTGTCTTGATGCTGATCGTGTTGATTTACCCGCTGTACTTCATCATCATTGCTTCGTTCAGCGAGCCGGCCGCGGTTGCGAATGGACAGGTATGGCTGTGGCCCAAGGATTTTACGCTGGCAGGCTATCAAGAATTGCTGAAGCACTCTAATATATGGATTGGGTACCGAAATACGATTATGTATACGATTGTAGGTACCGCCATCGGCTTGGTGGTTAACATATCTGCAGCTTACGCGCTCTCGCGAAAAGACCTCGTAGGCCGCAAGTATATATCGCTGCTCTTTATTTTTACGATGTTTTTTAATGGCGGTTTGATTCCGACTTTTATGACGATCCGCGATTTTCAGCTGTACGATACGTTTCTTGTCATGGTGCTGCCGTTTTCGGTAGCCGCCTTTAACATCATTGTGGCACGGACTTTTTTCCAGAGCAGCATTCCGGAGGATTTATGGGAGGCGGCCCAGCTTGATGGCTGCGGGAATCTGAGATATTTCGCGACCATCGTGATTCCGCTTTCGAAAGCGGTCATCTCGGTCATCGCCTTGTGGACGGCCGTGGGTCATTGGAACTCCTATTTCAATGCCCTGATCTATTTAAAAGATACGAACCTGTACCCGCTGCAGCTCATTCTGCGAAATATTCTGGTCACCAACCAGATGCAGTCCGCCATGGGTACCGGAGAAGCCGCGGCCATTGCGCTGCGACTCGCCAATATTATGCGTTATGCGGTCATTATCGTCGCAACGGTGCCGATCATGTGCATCTACCCGTTTGTACAGAAGTATTTCAATCAGGGGGTGATGATCGGAGCCGTGAAGTCGTAAAGCCGGATGGATCTATTAAAAATAATAATTGGGGGAATGGTTGAATGGGAACAAACCATGTAAAGAGGAGACATCGCTTCAAACTGGCTGGCGTCATCATGCTGGCCGCAATCCTGCTGTTGAGCCTGGCGGGCTGCAGCGGCGGCAAGAAGGAGGAAGCCAAGCCGGATGCCGAAGCGGCGTTTAACAAAGAAGGTCTGCCGATTGTCAATGAGCCGATAACGCTGGACGTGCTGACCGTTCGCTGGGGCAATATGGGGGATACGTTCCTTCAGAACCAGTGGCTCAAGGATTTGGAGAAGGAGACGAATGTCAAAATCAATTGGCAAATCATGTCCTCGAATGATTGGGGCGAACAAAAGTCGATCATGCTGGCGAGCGGTACGCTGCCGGATATTATTTTCGGCGATATCGTATTCAGCGATTCCGACATCGTGAACAACCTGTCTTATTTCCGCCCGCTCGACGACTATATCGATCAATACATGCCAAACCTGAAAGCGGCACTGGAAGAAACACCCGAAATGAAGAAGATGAGCACATTCCCGGATGGTAAAATCTACTCTTTGCCGGCGCGGCTGCCGTCAAGGCCGAAAGCATCGATCCAGCCGATTATCAACAAAACATGGCTTGATCAACTCGGCCTTGATATTCCGGACAACACAGACGAACTGTACGAGGTGTTCAAGGCGTTTAAAGAACAGGATCCGAACGGCAACGGCAAGGCCGACGAAATTCCGGTCAGCGGATCGGGGAACATCAGCATCGATCTGCTGAACCCGTTCGGCATTACGGACATCAACGGAAACAGCATGATGGTCATCGATAACGAGCCCGTGTTCTATCCGGTGACGGAGAATTATAAGGAAGCGATCAAGTGGGCGCATAAGCTGTACGCCGAGGGCCTCATAGACCAAGAGATCTTCACGCAGGACAGCACCATGTCCACCGCAAAACATCAGAACCCGGATGCGGCGCTGATCGGTTTCTCCAACCAGTGGGTGCCGGACGCGGTGTTCGGAAAGTGGAAGGATCAATATATTGCGATTCCGTCCATCGCCGGACCTGACGGAAAAAGGTATCAGGGCGGGGAGCCGCAGGGCATGAGCCTCCGCAGAAACGAATTCCTTATTACCACGTCGAACAAGTACCCGGAAATTTCGGCTCGTTGGGCGGACCAATTCTACACCAATGAAGCGAGCATCCAAAATTTCTGGGGAGCCATCGGCACGGTCATTCAGAAGAACGACGACGGAACGTTTACGCTGATGAGTCCGCCGGAGGGAACGAGTGCGGATGCCTGGTATTGGGAGCAATCCGTAAGGGATTTTGGACCGAAGTACGTAAGCCCGAGCTTCGAGAAAAACATCATTCTGGATGAGACCACGGGCGACGGCTTGAAGCTGGTCATCGACAAGCTGGGCAGCGATTACGTAACAACGCCGTTCCCGAACGTCATGTACAGCGCCGGAAGAATTCCAGGAGCTGCCTACGCTGACAACGGATATCGATGGTTATGTCGGCACGACCCGCGCGAAGTGGATATCCAAAGGCAATATCGATGAGGAATGGGATACGTACGTCAAGAAGCTGAACGATATGGGTCTTGAGCGGCTGGTACAAATCCGCAAGGAGGCCTATCAGCGGTATATCAGCGTCAAATAGGGATCGACGGCAATCGTCATGAGCTGCCCCGCAGACTGATATGCTGCGGGGCAGTAACGTTTCGAACGATGACGAAACTGTGATTTTATTTATACGATCAGCTTCAACGGAGAAGGCGGAATTGTGTTGGAGAATCGAGCGTGCCCCCGAAAGCTTTCCAACGGAAAGCTCGCATCGAAAGCATATACTGTCCCCGGATTTTCACCTTATAACAAAATACAAAAAAATCTGGGGGCAACAGGGATCGTAAGTATGATCCGCATTCGAAGTGATGAATAAACTTGATTGAAACGAAATGGAAGGAGCACAGGAGGCAACCATGCGAAACATAAGTCACGGTGTGGAATGAATATCGGCATCAGAGACATAATGAACTGGTAGCCAGCATATATCCGAACGGCATATTCAACACCAGTGAGAGATAAGATATATATAAGGAGTGTATCGATGAAGAATCCATTTCGAATCGGCTTAATTGGATTGGGCGGGATGGCGCAGGAGCACATCCGCTGGATGAATGCAGAGAATGTCTATCAGTTCGTGGCCGTGAGCGACGTCAATGGGGAAGCGGTGTCCAGAGTAGGCGATCAGCTGGGAATTGAAGATGGCAAGCGATATGCGGACTTTAAGGATTTAATTGAAGATCCGGACGTCGATGCCGTCATTTCGGTTACGCCTAACAACGTGCACGCGGATATAATTAGAGCATGCCTGCAAGCGGGCAAACCTTTTTTGGCGGAAAAACCATTTACGCGGGTGTTCGAAGAGGCAATCCCCTTGCTGGAGCTCTACGAGAAACAGCCGGTTCCGGCCATGATCGGCTTTACGTATCGTTACACGCCGGCTTTTCGTTATGCCAGGGAACTTGTCCGAACAGGCAAACTCGGGGCGATCCGTCATTTCTCCATTCAGTATTTGCAAGGGTTTGGCGTGCCGAGCCAGCAGGTTCCCTACATGTGGAGATATAACAAAGCCGTTACGGGAACGGGGACGCTCGGAGATCTGGGATCGCATATGATCGATATGGCCCGATTTCTGTTTGGTGAATTTGAAGAAATCACGGCCCAACTGCATACCATCATTCCGGAACGCAGGGACCCGGTAACGGGAGCGATGGCCAAGATCGAAGTCGATGATTTTGCCAGCTTCCAGGCACGGATGACAGATGGCATGATGGGCGTGTTTCAGACGTCGCGCAATGCCTTCGGTTCAGGCAATCAGCATGAAGTATCCATTTACGGCGATCATGGCACGGTCCACGCCAGCACATTGGATCCGGAACGGGTGGTATGGATTCGCGAGGAGGAGCCCGGGCAGCTCGCCAGAACGACCATGGAGGTGCCGCAGCATTGCAAAGTCAAGCAGTATGCCGATTTTGCCGGGCTATTACGGGGGACGCCTGCCGACGGGATCCCCGGGTTTATGGACGGGTACCGGAATCAAGAGGTGCTGGATGCAGTCGTTAGGGCAAGTGAGACCAAAGCGGTTGTGGAGCTTCGGGATCATGGCCAACGGATCCAGAACAAGTCATAACGTCTTGCCCATCCAGATATACAGCGCCATCAAAATGAACAGAAAGAGGCAAAAGTTAACGCTTACAAATAACCCGCGAAGTAACGCGGAGCTGTGGAATTGAAATGGAGTTTTAAGCTCCCCCGTCCCTTCGATCAGGAACAGGATCAGTACTGTATGAATGATCGTATGGCCTATGACTTCCTTGTAACCGAATACAAGGCTTGTCATAATAAAAATGCCTGATACCAGGAGGGCGGTGAAACGGCTCATGATGCCCACGATAAATGCCCACGCCAGCCCAATTTCGATAAAAGCGGTGATCAGGACGAAGTTCTCAATGGTAAAACCGAAGGTAGGAAGCCCGTAGCTGCCCATTACGGAGCAAGCCAGTTCGGGAATGGTCAGTTTCTCCATGGCAAGCCAAGCGAGGGACATGCCCGTGCATATGTACATGACGGGGGCAGCCGTTCTTTTTATTGGAGTACCGCTCACAAACAAATAATACACAATGCCGAGATAAATCAAATAATCGATGGAATGAAACATACCGTAGGTTAATGTAGCTTGCAGATAGAGCAAGAATAGGATGGCACCACTCACCGGCAATGTGCGCTTATAGAGCAAGCAGGCTGCGGCGGCGGAAAGACCGAGGATAATCCACATGGAATTGGTTCTGAACTCGGGTGCCAGGTACGATCCGCTCAGAAGCTGCAGAATCAAGCCGATGGCCAGCCCAATGCGCAGGATGACTTCGGTATGGGGCCTTAGCCTGTGCAGCCATTGATGAACTTTCATGACCGGCCCCATCTTCCCCAGCGGATCGTGGAAGACGCATGTGAGCAATAAGATCAACAATGTAAACGCTAACCAAAACAGGAATGTCAGCGTAACGATCCGGGGAAAGGGCAGGGGGACCCATTCAAAGTTATCCGTAAACCATTTGACATGATTATAGATGTTGCTAATCTTGGAGAAATGCATTATCATTCGATCAGTTCCTCCCTTGACCAACTCTAGTCACCTATCCAAGATAATACAATATTATATAAAAAAGTATATTATTGGATGAATATATCCCTCATTATGAAAATATTATCCCTTAAGAGCATTCAAAGGCTGCGTTTGACCTTATAGTTATAGCTTCACTAAACAAGCCGATCCATCCGGATCGGCTTGTTGTTATGTCTCATGCTAGGAGTTCTTTTTACTGCTGAAAACGACTCGAAGACAGGTACAGCCCGGCTAAGGAAGCTGTGTTCCGCCAGCATAATGTTCAATGGTTTCATAAGGCAGATGATCGGTAATTAGGCGACCGTAGTGCGCGATTCGTATGATGCCGTCCTCGTCCAACACAAACTCTGCCGGAATCCGATTGAAATTTGAACCTTCTTCCGCCGTAAGCTTGAAACCTGCCGATTCAGCTTCATCCGTAAACTGATGCACATTCGGTTGAGCTAAGGTGGCTTGTGTCTTGGCTACCGAGGTCTCGACCCCATAGAGAGTGTATAGCTCCGCATTCGGATCGGCAATAAGAGGAAACGGAGTATTTTGCTGACCGACATGCTGCTGAAGGGCTGCATCCGGTGATTCAAAAACGCAAATGACATCCAGATGATGCTGCTGCCACTGAGGATATCGCTGAATCATCTGGTGCACCCTCAGATTGCACAGGGCACAGGCAGCGTTGCGGAAAAAAGCGAGAAGTAATTTACGTCCGCGATAGTTTTCCAGCGAAATCGTATTTCCATTTGGATCTACCCTTTGGAATAATGGAGCATATTCTCCGGGTTGAAGCATGTTGTTCATTTTGGATTTCCTCCTGGGTTAATGTGTATAGGCGTGAGGCCTAATACCAATGTAGCAGGGAGAACCCCATTGCTCTGTGACTAGGTCACAGAGCAGCTTCCGATAGACAGGCCCGGTTGATTATTTTCACCCAGCCTCTTCCTGTCTCCAGCCATCCTCTCTTTTGGAACTGGCCCAGCGTACGTGAGACGACCTCTCTTACGGAGCCGATGTCATCGGCAAGCTCTTGGTGGGTGGTGCGCACTAGCGGATGTTCATCCGAGCTGATGCGCAGCAGAGTCTTGGCAAGACGCTGCTCCAGCGGTAATGTCTGTCTCTCCTGCAGCATGTTTGCCATCCGCAGTGTTCCATCAAGCAGCCCGCCAAAAATAGCGCTGCGGATGGGCTCATACACCTGCAGCCACCGGAGGAAGCTGTTTTTCAACACATACAAAACCTCGACTTTGGACTCGGCAATGAGAGTGCCCGGATAGTCCTGCCCGCTTAGCCCGCTAAGTACGAGGAGCGAACAGACTTCTCCGGCTGATAATATGTTTAATACCGATTCGTTGCCATCTTCGTGGATGATCGTGATACGGGCCGATCCGCTCATGAGGAACATGCCATAGATCGCGGCATCCTCTCGTTGAAAGATTCTCGATTTGGCTTCAAAATGTTTGGTATACGGATTAGCTTGAATCCATTCTTCCGGTGGTACGACTTTCAAATAAGGAAAGATGTCGGTTATCTGCTTATCATTCAATTCAGGCTTCATGATGGATTTCCGCCTTTCGGTGATCATGCACGGACATGCGAAACTGCTATTCTATATAGTTAACATTCCGGCCTGACAAAGTTCAAGCGAAATTATCCGGACTTCATGCGGGAAGGACTCCTTTGGCGATGGTTTGCTATAATGATATGAGCAAGCGGTATAGGTCAGGGAAAAGGGTGAGGAAGATGAATGAAACAGAATACATAAGGGATACACCCATGAATATCAGGAAGAGGCAGGGAGCGGTACTCATGCTGCAGGGCACCGCTTCGGATGTAGGGAAAAGCATCGTAACAACAGCGCTATGCCGGATATTTCTACAGGATGGTTATCGCACGGCCCCATACAAATCGCAAAATATGGCTCTTAATTCCTATGTGACCCTGGATGGCAAAGAGATCGGCCGAGCACAGGGCGTACAGGCTGAAGCCTGCGGCATTGCCGCAACGACGGACATGAATCCGATCCTGATCAAGCCGATAAAGGACATGCATTCGCAAATCGTGATCCACGGCGTACCCCACATGCAGATGAGTGCGATGGATTACCGGACTCTGTTCCTGCCGAAGGCTAAAGAGATTGTGCTGGATGCGCTGGATCGACTGCGAGAGAGTTACGATATCGTTGTTATGGAGGGGGCGGGAAGTCCGGCGGAGATCAATCTTAAGGACCGGGACATTGTTAACATGAATTTGGCGGGATGGGCGGATTCACCGGTTATTCTGGTTGCGGATATCGATCGCGGAGGTGTGTTCGCTTCCATTGTAGGTACGCTCGAACTGCTTGAGGCCCATGAGGTGGTCAGGGTCAAAGGATTTATCATTAACAAATTCCGCGGGGATCTGGCGCTGCTTCAGCCGGGACTGGACTGGCTTGAAGAGCGGACAGGTATTCCCGTGCTGGGCGTACTCCCTTATATTCAGGAGATGCGGATCGAGGCTGAGGATTCGGTTGTGCTGGATGAGCTTCAGAATCACAGACTGGAAAAACGAGACCTCGATATTGTCGTGATCCGGTATCCGCGTATTTCGAACTTTACGGATGTTGATGCGCTGCGCATGGAACCGGATGTTGTCGTTCGCTTCGTCCAATCGGCGGATGAACTTGGGATGCCGGACGTCATTATTTTGCCTGGTACCAAGGATACGATCAGTGACCTCGGATTCCTCCAGGACCGGGGGCTGGCCGATGCGATCTTGAGCCAGACGCGGCAGCGGGATGTGCAGTTGGTTGGCATCTGCGGAGGATATCAAATGCTGGGCGAGCAGCTGTCGGATCCGCATGCGGTCGAAGGGAGCGTTCGGGATGCGAAGGGGCTCGGCCTGCTGCCGATTCGGACTTCCTTTTTAAAGCAGAAAAGGACCGTTCGAGTGAAGGGGAAGTTGTTACAGGAACATTCGCTGAGGTTCGCTGTCTCGGATACGGAGGCGGATTCGTCGATTACGGCCTATGAAATCCATATGGGCGTCAGCGAATGGAGCGCCTTGTCTGACGGCTCAGGACACCGCCCGCTTTTTTCGATTGAAGCGGATGGCACAGATTCTTTAAAGACGAAAGAAGATATTCAACCGCATATTGAAGGGACTGCTACTTCGGATGGACGCATATGGGGAAGTTATCTGCATGGCTTGTTTGACAATGATGTCTTTCGCAGATCCTGGCTGAACGGCATTCGGATGAAGAAGGGGCTGACTCCGATTATGGAAACGTTCAAAGCAGAAGAGCGCAAATTCGCGGAATTTGACCGTGTAGCGGACGTCGTTCGCAATCATGTGGATATGAAAAAAATATATGAAATCATCGGTTATACCTATTAAATGATAAGGAATGCATCCGATCATTCGGGTAATAATGATGAAGAGGAAGATAACACCATGCAGGAGCATGGTGTTATTTGCATGGAGCGAGCGGAAAAAGTTGATTAATTATAGGATAGGGGGGTATACTAAATATATAGACACATGATCATTGGTCTTGCAGTATATTCGATGATTGGAGTGATAGCCCATGTTGAATAGGAAGGGCACCATACTAACCTTAACGGGCATACTTGCTTTTGGATTGTTGACAGCATGCGATAACGCGAAGCTGGCCCCCGATGCGGGCAGCCATGGCGGGAATCATGAAAAGGAAAATGAAAGCCAGGAAACGAACGGGCACGGCGAACACGCTGGCGGGCATGAAACGGCCTCAGATCGTTACAACGCTGCGTTTACATGGAATGAACCGGTAAGAGCAGGCGCCGAATCCGAGCTGACGATTCGAATTACGGATCAAGACGGTGGACCTGTCCAGGATTTTGATGTCAATCATGAGAAGCTCCTGCATCTGATTATCGTGAATCGCGATTTGTCTTTCTTCCAGCATATTCATCCGGATTACAAGGAGAATGGCGTATTTACCGTGAACACGACTTTCCCGGCTGGCGGCGACTATAAATTGTTCGCAGATTTTGTGCCCAAGGGTGCTGGAGGGGCCACGCTAAGCGAATGGGTTCAGATTGAGGGAGAAGCAGGGGGATCTTCGGCGATTCAACCGGATTCCAGCCTAATCAAACAAGTAAATGGCAAGGAAATCGAACTGCGCCTAAGCAATACGTTATCGAATGAAGAGGTTGTGCTCGCCTATCATATTCAGGATGCCAAGACAAAGCAAGGAATCAACAACCTGGAGCCTTACCTGGGCGCAGTGGGGCACGTGGTCATTCTGTCCGAAGACGCCGAGCAGTACATTCATGTACATCCCCTGGACGAACGGAGCACAGGACCCAATGCGGAATTCGCCACGATCTTCCCACACGGCGGCCTCTACAAAATCTGGGGACAATTTCAGCATCAGGGTGCAGTGATGACCGTGCCTTTTGTTGTTGAGATTGAATAATCTTCGCTTAAGGAGTGATCGATATGACAGAATCATTAAAGATCTATACCATACCCACTTGCAGCGACTGCCATCACGCCAAGCGTTACTTCAAGGAGCAGGAGATACCGTATACGGAATATGATTGCACAGAGAACCCGGAATATCCGGAAGAAGTACGACGTCTGACGGGAAAGCAGATTGTACCTACGATCGTTATTGGTGACAGGGTATTTATCGGATTTGCCGATAACTTTCAGGAGATCAGGGAAATGATTAAATAATAAGGTCTCATGGAAATGGAAAAGAAGCATGGAACGTTCCCCGCGGGAGGATCCATGCTTCTTTTGCATGAGGGCCCAAAAGTATCGCCTTTAACTAGTCAGTAAGCGTAATGTAACGTTGCATGGTAGCCCAAGCCGCTAATCGCTCCTAGTGACAATGTCAAGACAGATCATCATCATGAAATATGATGCTACACCTAATAAAACGTAAATAATCAGGTACTGTACGGCCAGAATGTTCATTTTCATCAATTTTTTAATGGTAATTCACAGGTGTAAATAATCAGAAGCAGTGTTATTATATGGGTTGCGTCTTTTGGAAAAGATCGCTGCGGCAAGCGGCGATATCCCATCGTAGATTTTTTGAAACGATTCGGTATGATAACACGTATCAATACTCACTGCTTAGATGGAAGGGGTAGACACACTGTGGATAATGGGATGAACGTCATTTTGTTTGAAAAGAGGCCGGACGGTGAGCTGGTTCAGATTGAAGAACGATCATGGACGATGAACATGGTCGCTGCACTGGAGCATGTGAATTATATCGTTGTTGGCGGCCGGGAATATGAAACGATTGAAGGCAGATTAAGTGTAGACACGGGTAAACTTGAGCTTCTGCTCGTTCCGATGCGGAACGATTAATCCTGTCCGAAAGGAGAAACCATCTTGAGTAATGAAAAAGACAAAAAAGATCAGCCTGCATCCAAATGGCTGACGCCGGAAGGCAAGCCGATTCGGGTCCTGTCGAGCTCACTGGGCATCGCCTTGCTGGCGAACGCATTTCTGGTATCGGGCGCAGCAGCGAAAGACCTCGCTTCGGAAGCGGTTAACTCATCCGAAGAGCCGCAGCTGGTGTCCTGGTCAACAGAAGAAGTGAAGAAGTATTTTGACAAGAATGTCGATTGGAACATTCCGTTTCCTACCGAGAAGGAATTCCAGGAAGAGCCGGTAGAAGGAGCCGCTGCAGGATCAGGTTCGGGCGGCGGAACAACGATCGTCAACAACTATGGCGGGTACAATTCCGGCTTCGGCTGGGATGATTTGCTGCTCTATCACATGCTGTTCAACAATGGTTCGTATTATTCATCCAGCGGATGGTACAACAATCATCGCGGTTATTATGCGAATAACGGCAAGCCATATAAACCCCGCACTTATTCAAGCGGTACGTTCCAGAACAAGCCGGTGGTCAACTCCAACGTACGTCCTAAGACCTCAACGTCATCTTCGGGTACGATTACGCGTCGCTCCACATCGTCGAAGTCCGGCGGCATTGGCGGCAATTCCAGCGGGTTCAGCTCGTCGGGTTCGAAATCCAGCTCCAGATCCGGCGGTTTTGGAGGATGAGTCACGACAGCGTATTCACCGTATCGGGACAGCCTGACCCTAATCGGGAGAGGCGCGTAGCGGAACTCGCGGAGCTCGGCTTTACCTGGGCGGATTTGGAAGGGGAAGCCTACTGGATAGACCAGCTTGTCACCATACGTCAAGAAACCTATCATGAGCTGGAAGAAGCGGCTGCATTATTATGGGCCATGCTGGACAAAACCGTCCGTTATATTCATCGCAATCATCATATATACAGTTTAATCGGAATTCCGCCCGTCCTGTGGCAGATGCTGGACGAATGTCCCCTGCCGGAAGAGGGATTGATCAGCCGGTATGCCAGGTTTGATTTTGCTATTGCCCATGACGGCAGCATCAAACTGCTCGAGCTGAATGCGGACACGCCGACAGGCTATGTTGAGGCTTCCATTGCAACGCCGTGGATGTGCGCTCAGGCCGGTATCTTCTCTCCCAACGAACGGATGCAAGAGCTGGTTGCACAAGCGTGGGGAGTTGAGCGTCCGGATACGGCCGCCTGCATTGCTTACGGCGAGCATAAAGAGGACTCCGGGACGATCGAAGCATTGGTCCGGCACAGCGGGCTGGATATCCGGCTGGTGGATTGTCTTGATCTGTGGGTGGACGAAGGCATGCTGAAGGACGGGGATGGCCGGGAGATTCACCGGATGTTTGCCCTATATCCGAAGGAATGGATGTCCGTCGATGATGGCGGAGATGCGCTTGCCTATGCCATCGAGACGGGACGACTGCAGCTGTTCAACTCGCCGCACAGCATTCTGCTGCAATCCAAAGGACTGCTTGCCGCCATGTGGGGGATGTACGAGCTGGGCCTTTTGTTCGATGAGAAAGAACGTGAAGCCATCGTCAATTATATGCTGCCGACATACAACAAACCGGTATTCTCCGGCAATTTTGTATCAAAGTCGATGTTCGGCCGCGAGGGCGGTTCAGTTAAGCTGTACGACCAGGCCGGACAGCTCGAGGTAGAGGATCAGGACGGGTATGATACAAGTGTCATGTTTCCGACGGTCTATCAGCGGAGGGCAGACCTGGCCCGCGTCGAGACGGCGGAAGGCGAATTTCATTTACTGACAGGATTGTTCGTCCTTAACGGAATCCCTTGCGGTTTGCTGGGGCGGGCGGGCGGTTTGATTACGGGTAATTCCAGCCATTTTATCGCAATGGGAGTGAAATAAATGCAGTTGAAACAAGAAAGAAGGCAGCATAGTGGTGCTCCTAAGAGAAAGAGGAAACCTCCGGTTGTCCTGGCGGTATTGATCCTATCCCTCATGGTCCTGGCGCTGAGCGCATGCTCCGCCAACGGGTCGACGGTATTCCGCACCGGATCGGAGGAAGTATCCTCAACCTCTGCTCGCGTGCCTTGGGACTACCGGATCATTGAAGGAACCGTTGGCGATTTGATTGGCGGCGATATGACCGTCCTGCCGGACAACGAGCTGCTGCCGAACGACAACAACTATGCTACCGGGGACAAAATTTGGACGCTTCAATTCATGGATGCGGAGCTTACCACGGATGCGAATCAGCGAAATGATATCCGATTATCGTCTTGGCAGACGATTAAGTCGTTTAAGGACAAAAAAACGGCGGAATCGGATTTAACCAACCTGAAAGTTACGGTCAAAACCGATGTAAAGCTGGTTGGGGTTTATAAAACAACGTATAAAAAAGACGCCAGGCATTTTGCTGTCATCGAACTGCCGACGGGCAATCGGATCAAGCAGCCGATCGATGAGAAGCGTTATGCCGCAATGGAAAAGAAGGACAGGGTTGATGTTGTATTGGAGGAAGTGCATGATTTCGCCGATTACGACTTAGCCTATGCAAAATTTCGGGGGTGGGCGGATTGACGGTCGTTATTAATATTGTTGTAAGTGTAATCTGCATTATCGTGCTTCAATTGCTGGGTATGTTGATTTTCAGCTGGATGACCCGGTTTAACGACATGGAAGAGCTGAAGAAGGGTAATGTCGCAGTTGGCCTTGCTTTTGGCGGCAAGTTTATGGCAACGGCCATTATACTAGGCATATCCGCATATACGAATTCATCGATCTGGCACATGATGCTGTGGTTTGCCGTCGGGTATGTGTGTTTGATTGTTGCCTATTGGGTATTCGAGCTGGCTACGCCGGGCATTCGAATTTCCGAGCACTTGCAAAAGGGGAACGTAGCGATCGGTATTCTCCTTGCGATGGTGTTTATTGGTACGGCCTTTGCAATCAGCAGCTTGATTATTTAGGCCAAATAGCACCATTTTCGGGAGAGGAGCAGGAACGTGCACTTTTTTCTAAGATTATCTTTGAAAATGATGCGTCTGCGTAAAACAACGATCAGCGTGATTGTAGTACTGTTTGTGGTGCTGTGCTCGACCCTGGCATTTCTGCTGGAGCCGGAAACGTTTCACCATTGGTTTAACGCCTTTTATTGGGTACTTACCACGATGGCAACCGTAGGGTATGGCGATTATTATGCAGCTACCGTGCCAGGCAAGATATTAACGATATTTATCTATATCTTTGGTATCGGGCTGCTCAGTTTGGTGATCGGCAAGGTGATTGAAGCGTTTGGAAGCATGCAGCGGCAGAGAGGAGCGGGCAGGTTGAATTTTAAGGGTAGTGGTCATGTCATCATTATCAATTGGAGCAAAAAGGCACAATCCGCTATTGAAGAGATCCTGTTGTTTGCACCGGAATCAGATATTGTTCTCATTGATGAGCTCAACCGTCATCCGGTGGAGCATCTCGAACAGGTGCATTTTGTAAGCGGCGATCCGGCAGCGGATGACGTGCTGATGAAAGCCAACATCATGGAGGCCAAATCGGCCATTGTTTTTGCGGACGCCCGAATTGATGAATCGGCTCTCGTTGACGGCAAGTCACTGCTGATCGTATCCAGCATTGAACGAATTGCGCCAAATGTACATACCACGGTTGAGATTGTGCAGGAGAAGCATGTTCAGAATTTCCGCTACAATCATGTGAACGAGTTTGTGCTCTCGCATGATGCCGTGTCCCGATTGGCCGTACGCGCAGCGCTGCAGGAAGGGAACTCGGATGTGCTGATGCAGCTGCTTAGCCGCCAGCATGGCGATGATATTTACGAAGTGGCATTGGACCCTGCATGGAACACCTACGGCGATGCCTTTTTGGATCTGCTGCGGCAAGGAGCGACGCTTATCTCCGATCGCAACGACCTCAGCATTAATCGCAAGCTCGATGTGTCGATTCCGCCGGATGCCAGATTGTACGTGGTCTCGGACGAGGCGACCTATAAGCGGATTGCCGGCAAGCTTGTCTGAAGTTGGGCCTTCAATCCGAAGCCCGTGGAACGACAGGGGACCTATGGATTTAGTGATGCCGGTATCCAGAAGTTTGAAGATTTGGCACAGATAGAAGCATCCAACCCAACAACGCCCTCTGTTTATAACAGCGGGCGTTTTCGTGCGCTAAGATTCAGACCAACTCTCTCAGAATGCTCTCGCTGCTCTTCTCCAGCGTCATGGGAAACAGCTTCACTTTACCGGGGGATAAGGCTCGAACTTCTTCATACGCGGCGTTTGATGCATAGATCAGATCGGATTCCTCGATCCGCTGCAGCAGGTCCTCCCGATTATCCAGCCCAGCCAAGCTGGCACGGACCCCTTCAATACCGGCTTCTTTCATACGGCTGGCCATCCACTGTGCACCTGCCTTGCCCAAGCAGACAAAGCTGATACCGCTTCCTGGCGTAAGCCGGGCAATATCGAGCAGGACCGATGTTTCCACGCTGGCCCCAATGACTGTTACTTTTTTGTCATATTTGCTGCACAAAGCCTTTACTTCGGTATCGTGGTTTAATGTTGTGACGATGAGGTTTGAGTACTCCAGCGCTTCGAATAAGGCTTGTTTCTCCGTCAACAGGTCCTCGAGAAATACCGTTTTCACTTCGGCACCCGTTATATGCTCAATCGTTTTCTGATAAAAGGGAAAATCATGTTCCTTGCATTCGATGAACAATATACGCTGTTTCGTGTTCAGGACAGGCTCCTGCTGCAGTGTATAGGCGAGGGATGCGGTAAAGAACTCGCTCGCCGGGATGTTAACGGAGCTTAGCTCTTCCGTCGTTCGCTCTACCAGCTCATGCATTTGCTTTCTGCGAGTTCTAAGCTCTTCTACCAGTGCGTTGTTCAATACCTGCGTTCCTTTGCCTTTATGCATCGAGACGATCCCCTCATCCTTCAACTGGTTGTAGACCAGATTTACGGTGTTGCGGTTCAGTCCCAGCAGATCCGCCAGCGAACCGGCCGGGGGCAGCATATCGAGTGGTTTAATCTGTCCAATACCAATCAACCACTTTAACTGCTCTTTAACCTGGGTACTGACATTAAGGGTGGCGTGCGGGTCGACTCGAAGCATCAGTTTATGCTGCATAACGAAACATCCTTTCCTAGTCAACTAGTAATTTAACTGTACACAATCATTCGCAAATTATCAAGAAAGGTATTGACACGCAAGGAGTGATTCATTATTTTATATATAACTAAATAACTAGTTAAATATGAATGCAGGAGGATAAACAATGAAGGATCAGGCAGCAGCCTACGTACAGAAAATGAAAGGAGGGGCTAGAAGTCCATTGACCGTTCGTCCCATCAATATTGCCATTGGCTTTATCGGTGGCGCTGTTTCCATCGGATTGTTGGCTCTTCTGACATCACTCGCAGGGAGTGTTTGGATCATGGCCCCCTTTGGGGCGAGCTGCGTGCTTGCGTTTGCGGTGTGGGATGCGCCGCTGTCTCAGCCCAGGAACATCATAGGAGGTCATCTGATTTCCACAATCACGGGACTCGCAACGCTTGAGGTTCTGGGGGACGGAATCTGGGCTATGGCGATTGGCGTCGGAGCGGCGATCAGCTTGATGGGGATCACCAAAACGACCCATCCTCCGGCTGGTGCAGACCCTTTGGTTGTGATTATGGCTGGCAACGGATGGTCATTCTTGTTAACCCCTGTGCTTGCCGGGTCCGTCATGATCGTCGTTGTGGCTCTGCTTGTCAATAATGCGGTGAAGGAGCGGAGATATCCGACTTTTTGGTGGTGAAGGCAGTTTTTTCTTTGATAAATAAACGGTAATCATGGTAACTTCTTCAATCTCATATCGCCAATAACAGACTCGGACCTACAATGGACCGGGTCTGATTTATGTTGTTGTGCCGCAGATTTTAAATTTCCCAAACTGATTTATATACCACGATGCAGGGAAAGCCAAACCGAAATCATAAAAAATAGGCGATACTTACCACTTGATCCAGGGGGTCAAGGCTATAGAATATTACACAATCCCGGTACAGGACTCTGTTCTCATTTTGTATAAAAGGTTAATATTGCCAATCCTTGACAGAATGCGGTTCTCAGCCGTTTTTTTATACGACTTTGGTATCAAATTTGTAATAACTATGGATAATGATGTAAAAATAACCGGAACTTTAGCAATTTTTTTGCGTTTAACCTTATGATTCACGAAAATTTTCTGAAAATCTTCGTCATCCTGCTGCTTTCCTCAGATGGAATGAAGTCGTGCAGTTCCAGCCTTATTCGGGCAGCGATGCTTTTCACTGCACACAACTAACATCAGGCTGTTAAGTTGTCAAATGACAGGAATGAGGAGGCAGCGGTAAGTGTTATCGGGGGAAAAATGTGAAAGAGGTTTGTTTTACTTCTTTTTGACTACTATCGCTATCGGAAAAGTTGGTAAAGAAGGAATATGGTATCGGGAACGCATCGGCTATAGAATGACGAGTATGGCTCAGTCGTCATGTGTCGGTGCAGCAACAAACATGTCATAGAAAGGGCAGGTGAGCAACGAAGACGATGAGCAGGCGAAAATGGTGGGTGATCGCAGCACTTTTTACTATAGTGCTTCTCTGCGGTGCCGCTGTAATCCAAGGATATCTACAACCGTCGTTAAAGACGTATGCGGATGCGGACGGCGTGAAAATGAAATTCAAAACAGAGGGAACCTCCTTTCTGGTATATGAGGATGACGAAGTTTGGAAAGAGGTTTTTGCCAAAGGCGTGAATCTGGGGGCAACCGTGCCCGGACATTATCCCGGTGAGCTTCCGGCAACGGAGGAGGATTACCTTCGCTGGTTTAAACAAATTGATGACATGGGAGCGAACGTAATCAGGGTCTACACCGTGCATAATCCGGTCTTCTATTCCGCACTTGTGAAATATAACCGGGATAAAGGCGATGACCCCTTGTACTTCATGCAGGGCATTTGGTCACCGGAGGAGCAGTTAATCGAGCGCAAGGATGCGTACGACGAAGAAATCGTCCAGACGTTCAAAGCGGAGATATCGAAGGCTGTTGCTGCAGTCTATGGCGATATCAACGTTGAGGCTAAGCATGGACAGTCGAGTGGCAAGTATAAGGTCAATGCAGGCAAGTACCTTATGGCCTGGCACGTGGGAACCGAATGGGACCCAACCATGGTCGATAACACCAACACGGTACATAAGGATGTCCCTCGGTATGAGGGGTCCTATTTCTCGGGGACGAAGGACGCAAGTCCTTTTGAGAATTGGCTGGCATCTTTATTGGACCATACGGCTGCCGAGGAGCAGAAGTACGGATGGCAGCATCCGATGACATTTACCAATTGGGTCACAACGGACGTGCTTGAGCATCCGGGGGAACCGCTGTTTGAAGAGGACTTGGTATCTGTCGATGCAAGGCATGTAGAACCGATGAACTGGGATGCAGGTTATTTTGCCGCATACCATGTGTACCCTTACTACCCTGATTTTTTCCGGACGGACAAAACGCTACAGACCCTTCCTGATGGGAATGGGGGTTACAACACGTACAAAGCCTATCTGCGAAAATTGAAGGCAGCTTTCGAAGATATGCCGATTATGGTCACCGAGTACGGCGTACCTTCATCCATCGGTATTTCGCACCATGGTCCCGGCGGTAAGGATCAAGGGGGGCATGATGAAGCTGAGCAAGGCTTAGTCAACGTCTCGCTGACCCAGGATATTTACGACGAAGGTTATTCCGGGGCGATCCTGTTCATGTGGCAGGACGAATGGTTCAAGAAGACATGGAATACAATGCCTTTTGAAATACCGGCAGACCGCCGGGCATTCTGGTTGAATGTGCTGACGAATGAGAAGATGTTCGGCGTGCTTGCCATGCAGCCGGGCAAGGTAGAGCAGATCACGATCGACGGGGATCTCAGCGATTGGGATAAAGTTCCCGAAGGGGAAGTCAAGACCTGGTCCGGAACGGCACCGGGCGTCAAGAACATGAAGCTGACTCATGATGAAGCCTACCTGTATATCGGCATGGAACTGGAGGAAGCGTTTGATCCCGAACGTTCCAAGCTTTTCATCGGAGCAGACACGATCCCTGGCGGCGATATCCCCAAGAAAGAATTGGCGGGACGAACGCTCAAAGGTGGAGCTTTGGAAACTTTGATCCAGTTAGGCCAAGAGGATGAGTCCCAGGTCACCATTGCGCCATCCTACGATTTCCACAGCCGGTTGTACGGCAAAGAGGGGTATTGGATGCTCCCAGAAGAGGAAGCGAAGGGGACCAAGGACGATCCTGTGGTGTCCGGAGGTTCGTTTCATGCCTGGAAGCTGGCCATCAGCCTGCTGATGAATCCGCCGGATACCCGCTTCTCCCATCCGTTTGTGGATGAAAGAGTAGGGATGCTGAAACGGGGGACCAGTGATCCGCAATCTCCGGATTTTAATTCCCTTACGGCCTGGCAGTATCAAGACAGGTTTGTGGAGATGAGGATTCCATGGATGCTGCTCGGGTTCGGGGATCCGAGTTCGCTGCAGGTGGTCGATTACAGCCCGCTTCAAGACAAGCGTACATTCAGCACGATAACAGCGGATGGAATCCGGCTGGCTCCGTGGATCGCGGAACGATCTGAGAATAACGGGCAGTCAGCATCCGGATCGGCAGTGTCCATCAACCTGGAGGAGATCGAACCTTATACTTGGGAGTTATGGGAAGCAACCAAGTACAGTGAACGATTAAAACAAAGCTATTATGATATGCAAGACATATTCACCCGTCTGCCTGAAATGGAGCGGAAACCAGATGCTAAATAAAAGGAGGAGCCATCGGATATGTTTTCAAATTTAGAAATGGCATACGTCTTTGTTTATGTATGTCTCGGCCTTATTGCAGCCGGCATTATCCTGTTGTTCCAAATGAAGATCAAGCACAATGCCATACAAAGAGAAACGGAACGCTTAACAGAAAAACATCATGACTATTTTGTGTATGTCCAGAGTCATCTGCATGACGATACGAAGCTGGAGCTTCCGCCTGGCCAATTGACTTCGGCTGAGCGCCGGGTCATTCAAGCCAAGTTTATAGAGTGGATCGAGCAATTCAAAGGGGACGCCAGAGACAAGCTCTTGCGCTTATGCCGGGAAGCCGGGTTTGTGGAAGAGGAGGTTCGGGCATTATTCAGCCTGCGGAAAGACCGCCGTATTGAGGCGGTTTACCGCCTTGGGGGGATGCGTGCGGAAGAGGCTGTGCCGCAGCTTCAGCATCTGATGAACCGCACCAAATACGGCCCGATGACCATCATCATCGCGCGGGCGATTGCCAAAAGCGCCGTTCAGTCACATCAGATTCGAGAGATGTTGTCCAAACTGCTGTCCTACGAGAAAGCCATTCATCATATGGCTGCCGATATTTTGCTTGAAACCCGGCTGGATTCGGCCAGTCTCATGCGCAAGCTCTTGGATGATCCCGATCCTGGACTGGTCAAGGTATCGCTTGTAGCCATGTGGGGGCAGGCCATTCCTGCTGTCGTGCCGGCACTTGATCGACTGGTCGGATCCGAGGAGAAGGACGTGCGAGCGGAGGCGGTCAAGCTGTATCTGGGCTCCTATCCGGCACTGAAGGATGATACCATTGCGGAACTTATGAATGATCATGAGTGGGAAGTACGCGCAGCAGCGGCCAAAGCGCTGGGACGACTGCATGCCGCAGGCAGCATTCCGATTCTGGCTTCGGCCTTGAAAGACGAGAATTGGCATGTTCGCAACAACAGCGCGGAGAGTCTTGCCATGTTGGGAGAACAAGGCTTCGAGACCCTGTGCCAAGCCGCCCTGACGGGAGAAGGTCCGGCCAGGGAGACGGCCTTGTACCGGATCGAACGGATCATGTCCAACGAAGGCGAACACGAGCAAGTCGAGCAAATGGTTGCATTTAACAAAAGAAAACTGGTGTATGATCGTTATTTCGGTGTTCAAACGAACAAACGGATCAGCACGGTTGCAGGAGTAGGAGGAGATTACACTGCTTAGAGATATCCTGCTCACTTACGGGATGGTGGCGATTTATTACGTCATGATCGTTAGCGCGCTTTATTTTGTAATTCTGATGTTTTCTTTCAGAAATATTAAGGATATTTTCAGACGCGCTACGTATTCCAAATTCAATACGCTCTCGGGTTCGGAACTTGTTCCATCGGTATCTTTGCTGGTTCCGGCCTATAACGAAGAGCTGACTATCGCGGAGAATGTCCGCTGTCTGATGACGCTGAACTACCCAACCTATGAGGTCATTGTCATCAATGACGGATCCTCCGACGAAACGTTGAGGGTGCTGATTGAGGAGTATGGTTTAACGCTGCTGCCCAATCCGGAGATCCGCGGCAACATCAGCACGAACAAGATTCGCGGCATTTATTATAATCCGCAGTACCCTCAGCTGTATCTCATTGACAAAGAGAATGGCGGTAAGGCGGATTCATTGAACGCGGGCATTAACCTGTCCCGTTATCCGCTGATTTCTTCCATCGATGCCGATTCGTTGCTGGAGAAGGATGCACTGATCCGGATGGCCCGCATGTACATGGAAAATCCGGAGGAAACGGTGGCTATCGGCGGAGATGTTCGGATCGCCAATGGCTGCGTGATTGAGAACGGAGAGGTTAAGGACGTATCCTTGCCGCGCCGGATATGGCCGATGTTCCAATCGATCGAATATTTGAAAGCTTTCCTGGGAGGGCGAATCGGGTGGAGTCATTTCAACGGGCTCATCATCGTCTCGGGAGCCTTCGGCTTGTTCCGGAAAGATTACGTCATCGCGGTGGGCGGCTATCGGGGGGGCTACCCCGGCGAAGATATGAATATCATTATCAAGCTGCACCGCTATATGCTGGAAAATAAAATCAAATACCGCGTTTCCTTTTGCCCGGAAGCGGTATGCTGGACGCAGGCGCCGGACAGCTACAACATTTTGTCCAATCAGCGCAAGCGCTGGGGACGGGGAAACTTGAAGAACATGATTGAGAACCGCGATATGGTGTTCAACCCGAAATATAAAGTCATGGGCATGTTGACGATGCCCTACAACGTTATTTTTGAAGCGTTAAACCCTTACTTCAGAATTACGGGCCTTCTGGCTCTGCTTGGATATGTATTGCTGGATATGACAAATTGGCATGTGCTGGTCGTGTTTGGACTCGTCAATTTTTTAAGTGGGTACCTGCTCAGCGTGGGAGCCCTCATCCTGGAGGAGATGGCCTTCCGCCGGTATACCAAATTGTCCGATCTGGTGAAGATGCTCTTCTTCTCGGCACTCAAATTTGTGGGTTACCACCAGTTAGGTGTGCTGTGGAGAGTACAGGGGCATATTCAATATCTGCAAAACAACAATTCATGGGGAACCATGACTCGGCAGAGCTGGAAAGATAAGAACGAGGCTGCCTGACTTCAAGGCCCGGTTCATATGTAACAGCATCAAAATATAAAGAGAGGTGGGACCTACAGTTATGTCTCAATCCGCAACATTGCAACGCGTGCAGGCCGTAGATTTTTACGGCCGCCTGGAGGAGGAAGTGAGAAACCATAGCCATGGAGCAGCATTGCTGTTTCTGTACTGTGCAGGCAATCCGTCCGAGACGGAGGCTGGGCTGGCAGAGGTTCAAAGCTTTGTGGACCAGCTGTCCGGTGAGGTACTGCAAGACACCCATACCGGTGTATTGGCCGTTACCTTGCCTGGATATTCGCTGGATGCCGCCCATTATCAGGCATTGCTCCTGAAGCAGCATCTGCAAGGCCGTTTGGAGCAAGCAGATCCGCGTATTACGCTTGCCGCGCTTACGGAAATGCCGTCAGCGCTGACGTTGAAGCAAATGGCGGAAGCGGCCAAGCTCAGCACCTCTTCGGATATTCATATATTTACGCAGGAGGAAGCAGACAGCGGTCAAAACCGCATTCTCATCGTGGATCAAGATGCCACGGTCAGGGAGTTTCTACAGATCCGCTTGACCATGCAAGGTTATGAAACGCTTGAAGCCGTAGACGGTTTGGAGGCGCTGGATCTTATTCCGAAATGGGAGCCGGATCTTGTGCTGACCGAGCTCAACCTGCATGGCATCGACGGCCTGCCTTTCATCCATCATATCCAGCAGCTGGATATGAAGGAGCCGCCGAAAATCGTGGTGCTAACCGAGAAACGAGTGGAGCAAACGATCAGCCAATGTTTCCAAAACGGGGTGGATGATTATGTAACCAAACCGTTCTCGCCGGTGGAGCTGGATGCCCGCATCCGCCGCTGTCTTCATTAAACACATCGTTACTAACGCTTCTAGTTTGATGAGAATTGATGAATGATACGTGATTAGTTGAGCTGAGAGGTTCTTTAATCGCAAGGAGAGAGTTCAACAAAACGAGGTCTGTCTTTTGGCGAATAGGCAAAAGAAACAGACGAATAGACTAAACATCCGATGGAGGTTGGATACTTGTGAATGAGGAATATGAAACTTTATTGAGTGCCATTGAGAATAAGAAAGCCGTTCTGGGTGTTGTGGGACTGGGCTATGTAGGATTGCCGCTGGCTGTGGAAATGGTAAGACAGGGATTCACGGTCATCGGTATCGACCTGGATTCAGACAAGATTGACCGCATTTACCGCGGGGAGTCCTATATTAGTGACATCTCGTCCGATGAGCTTGCGGCATGCATGGAGACCGGACGCTTTAAGCCGACCACGGATTACAGCATGATTGCTGTGATCGACGCGGTCAGCATCTGCGTGCCAACACCGCTCAGCGAGAATCAGGACCCGGATACATCCTACATTACAATGGTAGTCGATCAGCTCAAACGCTTTATGAAGCCTAACCTGTTAATTACACTGGAGAGCACGACTTATCCGGGAACCACGGAGGAGCTGATTCAACAGCCGATTGAGAAGCTCGGTTATAAGGTTGGCCAAAACTTCTATCTGTGCTTCTCACCGGAACGGGTCGATCCATCCAACAGCCGGTTCAATACCCGAAATACGCCGAAGGTCATCGGAGGAACGACGGATGCCTGCCTAAAGCTGGGTGAAGCGTTGTACAAGCAGTACGTGGAGACGGTAGTGCCCGTCAGCAACCCGAAAGTGGCGGAAATGTCCAAGCTGCTGGAGAATACGTTTCGCAGCGTGAATATTGCCTTTGTCAACGAGATGGCCATGATGTGTGACCGCATGGGCATTGATGTATGGGAAGTGATCAATGCAGCGGCAACCAAGCCGTTCGGATTCATGCCATTCTATCCGGGACCGGGCATCGGCGGCCATTGCATCCCGCTGGATCCCATGTATCTGTCCTGGAAGGCCAAGGGCTTCCGCTTCTACAGCAAATTTATTGAGCTGGCACAGTCCACCAACGATAATATGCCTTACTATGTGATCAACAAAACGGCTACGATTCTGAACGAATATGCCAAATCGATCAAACGCTCCAATATCCTGCTGTTAGGGATGGCTTACAAACCGGACATCAGCGATTTGCGTGAATCCCCGGGCCTTGAAGTATACGAACAGTTCAAGGAAAATGGCGCCTATGTGGATTATTATGATCCCTATGCCCATAGCTTTGTGGATAAGCAAGGTGAGACGGTTCGCAGCGTGGAGTATGATCTGGCGAAATTCAGCCGTTACGACTGCATCGTCCTCATTACAAACCACAGCAATCTGGATTATCATTCGATCGCTTCGACCGGCGTGCCGATCTTAGATACACGAAATGCATTTAAAGCGTTCGCCGAGCCTCATATCTACAAGATCGGCCATTCCGTTCAGCATGTAGCTGAGCCGGGTGAGGCTGTCTTGATCTGATGAAAAGGACGAGAAGAATGAGGCCTATCCATGCAAAAGCGAAGTGGATCATCCTGGTTGCCGGCATCTGTCTTTTGCTGCTGCTCCTTCTTCTTCTCCCGTCAGGCAAGGTGAATGAGAACAAGGCTACATGGCTGTGGGATGCAAGCCTGATCCGGAGTGAAACGGAGGAGATTGCAGCCTTCAGCGGCAGGGAAGGCATCACAACGATCTTTTTGCAGATTCAACAAGAGGTGACGGACGAAGAATACCGCCATTTTGTAGCTGCAGCACATCAGCAGGGGATCAGCGTCCATGCCTTGAACGGTCAGCCGGATTGGGCTTACGAGGAAGGCCGGCGAAAAGGGATGGAGCTGCTGGCCTGGCTGGAAGCGTACAATCGTACGGCTGCGCCGGAGGAGAAATTCGAGGGCGTTCAGCTCGATGTTGAGCCCTATGTGCTCCGAAGATGGGGCCGTGAACAGACACAGGTGGTGGAAGAATGGAGCGCGAACATGGAGGTTTGGGTGCAGGAGGCAAAGCGTCAGGGGCTGACGTTCAGTGCCGCCGTTCCTTTCTGGCTTGATTCGATACCTGGACCCCGCAGCGCGGATGCCGATTCGTTCAGCCGCTGGATGATTGAGAATACGGACGCGATTGCCGTTATGGCGTACCGTGACAGCGGGGAGCAGATGTATGAGTTGTCCAAGGAAGAGCTGGAGCAGGCGGACGAACTCGGCAAGTCAGTCTGGATCGGCATGGAGCTTGGGGATACGAAGGAAGGCGAGCATCTCACCTTCTTTGCCAAGAGCGAACAGGAGATGGAGGATGAAGCACTGCGCGCCGCCAAACTTGGCAGCGACCATAACTCCTTTGCGGGACTGGCCGTCCATCACTACCAGGCTTGGGTTCACAAACGAACCGCGATGGTTGGGGAAGAGCCTTGATATAAATGAGGTTCAATAGCGATTTTCAGGTTAAATGGTAACCATATGAACAACATGAATCATTCACTATTCAACATACCTTCGAAGGTCATAAGAGACTTTCGGAGGTATTTTTTTGTCTGACAGGGGGGATGGCCCCTGGTTAAATCGGAATTGTTTAGAAATTGTATAGAACTGAATTCTATAATGTGAATCATCGAGCGGCAGGGAAAAAAAGCATGTTTAGAAAAAACATGGGCAACGGATTACATAAGCGGAGCGACCGGGGTTCCTTATTGTAATTCAAAGTTATGAAAATGATGAAAATCCATGAGTTTTTCCAAAATGTTATAGCAATTGTTGAATTTTAAAAGGAGTATCCAGATGAAGAGAGATTTTAGTAAAACCCGAATGTTATACATGCTTACGAGAATGACCGGACTGTTGTTAACCCTGGCTTTACTGGGCGGATGTGGTCTTTTTGGAGGTAAGCAAGCTCCCAGCGATGAAGCGGGCGGCTCGACAGCGACAGTTCAAAAAGTGGAACGGTATACGGGGGAGAAGAGCAGGGAAATCCCGTTTGTTTACACGGCGAGGAAAGAATTGGCGCTCACCTTTAACGGTATGGGCGATAAAGCGACCATGATGGCCCTGATCGATGAGCTGGATGCCTATGGAATCAAGGCGACCTTTTTTCTTCCGGGGATCCGTGTGGCGGAGGAACCGGACATTGCGGATGCCATTTTGTCCAGAGGTCATGAAATTGAGAACAATACGCTCAATCAGCTCGATATGGATCAGCTTGATTACGATCAGATCTATAAGGAAATCAAACTCGCGAACGATGTCATTAAGCGGGAAACAGGCGCGCAGCCCCGCTATGTGCGGACACGCTCGGGCGATTATCCGGAAGAAGTACCGCTGGCAGCTGCACATCTTGGAATGAAGGCCGTTGTAAGTTACAACATTAATCCCAAGGATCGCAATATGCAGAGCGCAGAAGAGATTGGAGAGTACGTGACCAGGTACATCTCCAGAGGCGGCATTATTTCCATGAATACCGATGTCAATCCGGAAGTCATTTCTTCTATTAAATACATAGCCCAGGCCGTGGACGATATCGGATATCAATTGGTTACGCTGGATGAGCTGGTGCAGAATGGCGGCGTGCGAAAACCGCTCGAGTTAATTCCGGGATACGACGCTGCTAGAATGAACCCGGATTATGAACAGGCGAAATATGAACTGGTTTATAAAGTCAATACCAACAAAAAAGAAGTTGCCCTGACCTTTGATGATTTCGGAAGTGACAAAACGGTAACCCGCATCCTTGATATTTTGGAGGAGCATGATGTGAAGGCCACCTTCTTCCTGCGGGCCAAAGGTGTGGAAAGCAACCCGAATTTGGCGCGGGCGATGGTGGAAGGCGGACACGACGTGGCCAATCATTCCTACAGCCATCCCGTCGTTACATCGCTGACGCCGGAAGAGCTGCAGAAGGATGTCGTCAAGGCCCACCAGGTTATTACGGAGGCCATACAACAGCAGCCTGTCATGCTGTTTCGCCCGCCGACCGGCGTGGTAGATGACGAACGGGCCAAAGCGCTGGCGGCTGCCGGTTACCCCGCCATTGCGATGTACGATGTGACTACGCTGGATTGGGATATTTCCAACAGTGCCGATGATATTGTCAACGGAGTTATGACCAAGACTCAAAAGGGAAGCGTCATTTTGCTCCATATGCTGGATGACATTCATACCATTGAGGCCCTGCCCAGAGTACTCGAAGGGCTGAAGAATAAAGGATATACGTTTGTAAAAATGGCGGACATGATGCAACTACAGGACAAAGCCGCAATGGAGATGGAATAAGATGGAATTATATATAAATATGTTGGACCGCGTGGACAAATTAGCGGTCGTCGGTCTTGGATATGTCGGTCTGCCGCTGGCGGTCGCATTCTCAAGAAAGCTGGATGTCATCGGATTCGATCTGAGCGAGGCCAAGGTGCAGCAGTACCGCAGCGGATTCGATGCTACCGGTGAGATCGGGGATACTTCGCTTGCGAACTGCGGGGCTTCCTTCACCTCGGATCCGGACAAGCTGAAGGAAGCGCGCTGCTTTATTGTCGCCGTTCCGACACCCGTAAAAAGCGGAAATGTCCCAGACCTGAAATTCGTGCGCAATGCCAGCCGTTTGGTCGGCCGCGCATTGACCCGGGGAGCGGTTGTTGTGTATGAGTCAACGGTTTATCCGGGCGTTACGGAGGAAGTTTGCATTCCGATTCTTGAAGAGGAGTCCGGCCTGCGCCTGGGTGAGGATTTCAAGGTGGGGTATTCCCCGGAACGAATCAACCCCGGAGACCAGGTTCACCGACTCGAGTCTATCGTGAAAATTGTGTCCGGCAATGATCCGGAGGCACTGGAGACGGTTGCCAGCCTATATGAGCTGATCATTGATGCAGGCGTTCACCGGGCTGAAAGCATCCGGGTGGCGGAAGCAGCCAAGGTCATCGAGAATGCCCAGCGCGATATCAATATCGCTTTCATGAACGAGCTCTCCATGCTGTTCAACGAGATGGATATCGATACGAATGCCGTGCTGCGGGCTGCGGAAACGAAGTGGAATTTCCTCCCGTTCCGGCCGGGGCTAGTTGGCGGACATTGCATCGGAATTGATCCTTATTATTTGACGTATAAGGCCGAGGATACGGGATATCATTCCAAAATTATTTTGGCCGGGCGGCATATTAATGACGGAATGGGGAAATACATCGCCCAGCATGTCATTAAACTCGCGGTTCGCCAAGGTATCGATCTGATGAGGGCGAAGGTGGCGGTAATGGGTCTGGCCTTTAAGGAAGACTGCCGGGATATCCGCAACTCCAAAGTAATCGATATTATTACGGAGCTGCAGGACTACGGAATTCAGCCAATGGTCGCGGACCCGCATGTGGACCCGCATCAGGCTTATGAGGAATATGGTATCGAACTGTCGGACATGAGCGAATTGAAAGACATTCAGATTGCGGTTGTCGCCGTCGCTCACCGGGAGTTCAAGCAGCTTGGGATTGCCGAATTCAAGGACATGTTTAGCTCTGAAGGGGCGAAGCTTCTGATTGATGTGAAGGGAGCTTATCCAAAAACCGAATATGAAGCAAATGGCTTTCATTATTGGAGTTTGTAACGATGGGAGAAAGCAATGAGGATTATAAAAAGAAAGCAACCGAAGAGCACTAAAGAAGTTCTTGCGGTTCCGCGTACGGATAGACGTACTCTTTCCTATGTACCTGACCCGGAGCAGATTCGTTTGAACGCGGACCGGAGAGGCAACCGGGCTGAGCAGCCCGGGGATGATTTGTCCAGCTCTGAATATTTAAATAAGATGCGTATGCTCAGCTTGCGTTATGAAGCGGAATTTGAAGTATGGATCGTCCCCAAGGGAAAAAAGAAAAAAGCCGGGATTAAGGGACAGGCAGCCGACATTTCGGCCACGGGTCTGCTGCTCAAGCTCCCGGACGCTTCTTCAGGTCTTGAAGTGGGCGACACGGTGAAGGCCCGATTCCGCATCCCGCCAGGCGCGATGCCGGAAGGTTTCGAATCCGCTGTTAGGATGGATGCAAGCGTCGTTCGTCGGGCCACGAATTCGACGGAACCCGGTGAAGAACATATGCTTGCCTTGGAATTTGAGAAGCCGCTGACTGAATACTTTCAACGCAAACGGTGGGGCTATTCCGTATATTCTGCCAGCGCGTTGATGTTCATGGCGGTGCTCTTCATTATGCTGATGCGGGCCGAGAGCATTATTTATTTCAAATACAATATGGTGCTGTATTTGTACAGCTTAATCGCAGCCCTGTTTTTGCTAACTCGCTACCTGTTCGGGGCGTTGTATCGCGATGTGCCGATCAATCCGGATTATACACCGGGGGTTTCGATTATCATCCCCTGCTTCAATGAAGCGGATTGGATTAAACGTACGATTCTCAGCTGTATTAATCAGGATTATCCGGTAGATAAGCTGGAGGTCATCGTTGTGGATGACCGATCGACAGACCAATCGGTGCAGCAGATCAAGGATATGATTGAAGTGATTCACTCCGAGGCGGAGCGTTACGCTACCCGCGAACGCTTGTCCTATACGGTGCTGCCGGAGAATGCGGGCAAGCGGGTCGCCTTGGTCAAGGGCGTGGAGATGGCGAAGCATGATTTGGTGGTGTTTGTGGACTCCGACAGCTTTCTGGACCCGACGGCGATTCGCCACCTGGTTCAGCCTTTTCAGGACCCTAAGATGGGCGGCGTGGCCGGACGGACGGACGTCGAGAATAAATATACCAATAACATGACGAAGCTGCAGACGGTCCGTTATTACATTGCTTTTCGGATCATGAAGGCGGCGGAGTCCTGGTTTGACAGCGTGACCTGCTTGTCGGGCCCGTTATCCTGCTATCGGAAAGATCTGATCCTGCAGCATGCGGACGCATGGCTGAACCAGAAGTTTCTGGGCAGACCCGCCACCTTCGGGGATGACCGAAGCATGACGAACTTTATATTGAAAACACATCGCACCGGTTACCAGGATTCGGCCATATGCTCGACAATTGTCCCTTCGCAGATGAAGGTGTTCCTGAAGCAGCAGATGCGCTGGAAGCGCTCATGGTTGCGCGAATCGCTCCGTGCCGGAAGCTTTATTTGGCGCAAAGAACCGTTTATGGCATTGTTTTTCTACATAGGCCTAATCGTGCCGATTGCCGCGCCTGTCGTGGTTGCCTATAACTTGATGTACGTGCCGATCGTTCACGGCATTTTCCCGGGGACCTTCCTGATGGGATTGCTGCTGATGGCGCTGCTGATGAGTCTTGCCCACCTGCTGTTCCGCAAGAGCAAGCTCTGGGTGTTCGGCTTCGTATTCTGTCTGTTCTATGAGTTTGTGCTGTTATGGCAGATGCCGGTGGCCTGGTTTACCTTCTGGAAGTCAACATGGGGGACCCGGGAAACACCGCAGGATATCGAAGCGAGAGAGAAGAAGGAAGCCCGCAAGCGTAAAGGCAAAAAATTCGGATTACCGTTCTGATCGTGTCAAAGCGGTTGAAGTGAGGATGACAAATGAGTAAAAAACAAAATGCAGCCCTCAATGTTCAGCGAAAAAATCGCCGCAAAATCATCAAAGTTACGGCGCAGGTCGTTGTATTGGCCGTAGTAGCCGTCCTGCTGGCGAACGCGATTTTCGATTTTCGCACCTATAAGGAGCCGGACCGATCAGCCTGGCGTCAGGATCAGGGCTTCATTGCGCTATCCTATTTCGGAGTCGGCCGTACCGGGACATCCAAGCTCGTATCCAAGAGCCAGCTGAATGCACAATTGAAGGCCTTATATGAACAGGGCTACACCACGATTTCGCAGCAAGATATTATCGATTATTATCGTAATGGCAAGAAGCTGCCGGATAAAGCGCTGTATCTGTCCTTTGAAGATGGACGGAATGACTCCGCGCTGTTCGCGCAGCCGCTGCTGGAGAAATACAACTATAAGGCCACATTCCTGTCCTATGCGGACAAAATGGGTAACAGTGAACGGAAATTTCTGCAGCCGAAGGATATGCTGAAGATGACCCGCACCGGTTATTGGGAGCTGGGGACCAACGGCAACCGGCTGACTTATATTAATATTTTTGATAGTGAAGGCCGTTATATCGGCGTTAAGGATGAGGGGGAACTGACCAGCAAATCCAACGTGGAGTATTACAACCACTACTTGATGGATTTCATTCGCGACGAGAATATGATACCGCTCGAGAACCGCGCGGAGATGGAAGAACGGATTCAAGCTGACTATGAGGCAATGAAAAAAGTCTACACGGAATCGCTGGGCTACGTTCCAGGGACGTATATGATCATGCACGCCAATGCGCTTGGCAGCGGCATGAATCAGCTTGTGGCCGATGCCAACACGGAGCAGATTGAGCAGTTGTTTGGGATGAATTTCAACCGGGAAGGTATGGCCTTCAATTCGCAGGATAGCGATCTTTATAATCTGACTCGGGTCCAGCCTTCTCCTTACTGGTCCACCAATCACCTGTTGATGAAGCTGCACAAGGACCAAGGACAACCTATGCAGTTTGTGCGGGGGGATAAGCAGCAGGCTGACAAGTGGGAGCTGCTCGCCGGAGCGGTTGAATTTGCGGATAACCGTTTCGTGGTCACATCGCCTCCGTCCCAGGCAGGGACGGTTTATTTAAAAGGCAGCGAAGAGACTGACGTAACCGTCTCGGCTAAAGCACTCGGTAATGTGGTAGGACGGCAGTCCATCTATGTCCGTTACGACCGGACCAGGGGTTCTTACTTAAGGCTCCTTCTGGAGAACAACAACGTGGTGGTAGAGCAGAAGAGAGCGGGTCAAGCGCCCGAGGAACTGTTCACTTATTCTTTGCCGAAGGTCGAGTGGGGTGAAGAGGATCTGCGATTCGACAAGGCATCGGTATATACCAAGGAGCAGACGCAGGCCGGAGATCGGGATGATGAGAATGAGTATCCGGTCAACATACTTGGCAACCGCTCGCTGGAGATTTCGGTGAAAGGCCATTCCGTGTCCGTGAGTGTCGATCAACAGTTAATTCTGGACCAACAGCCTGTGGATGTTTCGATTGGCGCTGGGGGCGTGGCGTTTGAATCGCAATATCACGAGCAGAATGAGAAAGATGATATTTACGACGCTATTTTTGAAGATGTCACCATAACATCAGAGCCTGCGGGCGGCGATCGGAAGCAGCTGTTTACGAACAAGCCGTCCGGATTGACCGGAGTCCTGACAGGTGTACAGAGAAGCATGAGCCGGGCGGTTGACTGGGCAGTGGAGACCTTTTAAAATTCGGATAGCGTAGGACGTGAACTAGGATGAAGAATCGCAGGAGGAAATGGGCAGGAGCAGTGGTGCTGGTTGCTTTGTGCGCTGCTGTCTCCTCCTGGTGGCTGCGCACCGAAGAGCAGGAGAAAGCACTGCAGGCTCAGCTACCGCCAACGGGAGTTAAGCTGTCTGCTTGGATTACGGATTGGCAGTGGAGGACGGGCATAACGGATATGGAGCAGCTCGGCAGCGAGCTTGAAGAGATCCATTTTTTTGCAGCTTACTTCAATCATAAAGACGAACTCCATTTCACTTCGGATTTTCGGGAGGGGCTGCCTGAATTTCAGCAGATTTCCCGGAAAGGGGAGCAGCCACGCCGGGTCCTGACCATCGTAAACGATCGTTTCGATACCGATGGGACGGCGGATCAGAAGGATCCTGAACTCATCTCCCGGATCGTGGCTACTCCGGAAAGCCGGAGCCTGCATATCGGGCACATTCTGGCTGTGGTATCCCAGCATGGCTTTCGAGGCGTGGAGCTGGATTACGAAAAGGTACGCAAGGCAGATTGGGCGAAGTTGTGCGCTCTGTACAAGGAGCTGTATGAACGTTTGCAAGCGGAGGGTTTCACTCTTCGAATCGTCCTGGAGCCGGGGATCTCCCAGTCATCCTTAGAGTTGTTGCCGGAAGGTCCGGATTATGTCCTGATGGCCTATAACTTGTACGGAGGGCATAGCGGACCGGGGCCGAAGGCGGATCATGCCTTAATCAGAAAGCTGGCGGACAAACTGCGCGGGATTCCGGGAGACCATGCCATCGCACTGTCGGTTGGAGGGTTTGACTGGGCGAAGAACGGCAAGGTTGTCTCTTTAACGGAGAAGCGTGCGGTGGAGCTGGCGCATTCCATCTCGAAAGTGCCGGAGCGGGATTCGACAAGCGGTGCCCTGTATTATGAATATACAGACGACCAAGGCATCGGCCATACGGTATGGTATGCAGATGGTATGACCATTACCGGCTGGATGGATACGACGAGAGAAGCGGGTGTTTCGAAGATTGCGATCTGGCGGCTTGGGGATATGGAAGAGGACACGTTGAAACAGCTGAAGGTTTATCACCAGCAATCCCAACAAAAGTGAAACTTATATGAAAAAAGGACATCCCATGGCTCTAAGAAGCTGCTTGGGATGTCCTTTTGCGTAAAGCATGACTCAAGTTGTAATCAGGCAGTCTTTTTGCGCGGAGATACGATCCGAAGGAGGGCTGGATTAATGGATGAGTTTCGAGGCTCTCGCTTTACGGACAAGACCGCCGCTGGCCCGGTTAATCGGTTTCTTGAGCGCAATCCCGATCATCAGGGCAATTGCGGCAAACACCAGCATGAACAGGACATCCCGGATGACAATACCCCATAGGATGCCGCCAACGGCTTCCCGCATCATGCTAATGGCGTAGGTGAACGGCAGATATGGATGCAATGCCTGGAAGAAGGGCGGCGTCATCTGGATCGGGAACGTTCCTCCCGCGCCTGCGAGCTGCAGCACGAGAAGTATGATGGCCATCGCTTTTCCGACATTGCCGAATACGGACACCAACGTATATACAATCAGCATGAAGATGGAGCTGATCAGCAGCGCAAACAGGATGAACCAGCCCGGATTTACCACATAGGTCTGCAGTAAATAGATATCACCCAGGGTGACGAATAGCGCTTGGAACAGGGCAATGGTGAGAAAGGTTAAATAGCGTCCGAAGTAAACCTCGATGCTGCGGAAGCTTCTCTCTTCATCATGAACCTCAACGGAGAGCAGGGAAACGAGCAGCAAGGCACCTACCCACAAGGATAAAGTCGTGAAGAAGGGAGACATGGCAGACCCGTAGTTCGGGATCGGATACAGGCGATTTTCTTCCAGCGTAACAGGTTCGGCAAAAAACTGGCTTTCGAGCTCGAAATTATTTTGAAGCAAATCGATAACCTCTTGGATATCTCCTTCAGCTTCCATCTCACGGAGCCGATTCGCCAGCTGCGTGATCCGAAGCTCGGCCTCCGGCAGACGGCTTTGGGCAAGCTGTACTTCTTCTCCGCCTGCTTTGAGACCTTTCCGGGCGTCTTTGAGCAAATGCTGAATGTCAGGGACGCTGGCAAGCGCCTGGGTCAGCTCCTGCTGAACACGCTTGGCCGTGCCTGCGCCCTTGGTGAAGGCTTTGCTTATCGCTGGGCCGATCTCCGTATCGTAGCGGCTTAACAGCGTGTTGGTCAGTCCCGTCATGTCATCGTTCAGCTTCTTCAGCTTATCGATGGAATCCGCCGGCGCTTCTTCTCCCCGTTCCACAGCTTTGGCTATCGTTTGGAGGACGGATTGAGCTGAGGTCCATCGTGCGGCAATATCCTCGAGCTTGGCCGCCCCGGAAGCTGCTGCCGGGGAGATGGTGCCCAGCCGCTTAAACAATTGACCCAGCCGGGCTGCTGCTTTCGCTGCAGTCTCTGCGCGTTCCTGCGCAGCGTTCAGGCGGCTGGCAAGCTCCTTCGGGTCAATGTCGGCTTGCCCTAGAGCGTCCAGCACTTGCGAGAGCGCTCCGGTGGTTGCAGCAAGCACCTCCAAGTCCTGACGCAGAGCAGGCTCCAGCGATTTCGAGGCACCGGCTGCCTGATTCGCGAACTCCGCCAGCGCACCGGCCATGGCTTTGCCGTCCGTGGCAATCCCTTCAAGGCGAGGCAGGGCGGCGTCGGCTTGCTGAATCAATCGGTTGGCCAGCTTAATATCCTTTGCGGCTGTGCCTACCGCTTCATTGAGCTCCGGAAAGCTTTTTTCGAGCCGAAACAGAAGACTTCGTACTTTATTGATGGCCGGGAGCTGGTTCTCGATCTCAATTCCGAGCGTGTTGAAAATCTCGAAGATGGTGCCGTTGGCGGTTTTGATGAAATTTTTGCTGATTTCCTCCACAACGCCGGATGCACCCTGGGCCGTCACTTTGGGAGAAATGGCGTTGATTTTTTCGTTCGTATAATAGAGAATTTGAGCTTTGACAGGCTCATTGGTCAGCACGGTGCCGATCCGGGCAGAGAAGTTCTCCGGAATAATGATAGCGGCATAATCATCGCCGCGCCGTACACCCTGAACGGCGTTCTCGCTATCATGCGTAAAACGCCATCCCAGCTTCTCATTGTGATGGAGGGACTCCACGATTTCTTTACCCAGGTTAATGGGCTGATCGCGGAGGGTGGTGCCTTTATCCAGGTTGGCAACGGCGATGGAGACGCCGGAGGTCTGGCCGTAGGGATCCCAAGAGGCCTCAATGTTAAACCAGGCATACAGGGAAGGAAGAATAGCGAGCCCGACGATGATGACGCCTGCAGCCCAATTACGGATGATTCTATGGATATCGGCAGAATATATGTGGAAAATATTCTTCATGGAGCGCTCCTGTCTTGTACGTAGTTGGTGCTAGTATGCCGCCAAATCCGTGCCAAGATACGAAACGAGGCGATCCTTTATCTCTTCCTTGAAGGAGTGCCATTCGCAGAGCAGACAGCCATCATATCCGCGGCATAAATACTGGACCCGCAGCCCTTCCTCAGCTGTACCGCTCTGGCTATGAATCCGGATGCCGCGCCTTCTCATCTGTTGTCGTAGGAACCAGGCATGATCCGAATATCCTTTTTTAATGAGCTGCAGATTTAAGATATAGAGCTCACCCATTTTCAGTTTAAGGGTCTTGAGAATCTGAATATCCCGCTCGAGAACGGATTGAATGAAGTGATGCAGCAGATAATCTCGGATCAGGGCTTCGTCTTCTAGCGAAGGTGGAGGAGGAGTGGAAGGTTTCATCATAAGAGACACATCCTCAAACATAAATAAATACAGGAACATATGTTCCATTATACACATGGTATGCCAACAATATACGGCGCGCAACCATTAATTTCTGGTAATCGTTATTTGCCTCCAGTGGATTCATGGGGGCATATCGTTTACACTCCTGATAACTGCATTCATCAGGAGGCGATTTATTAATATGATTCTACATAAAGGCGAAATACTGTTCAGGCAAGGAGATAGCGGCGATCATCTATATCACATCCGCAGCGGAATGTTCAAGGTAACCCGACTCCACCCGAATGGCAATATGGTGCTTTTTAATATTTTATATCCCGGTGAAACGGTGCCGCACCATTCCCTGATCAGCCCGAAGGAGACACACGGAACGGCGATCGCTCTGATCCAGAGCGAAGTGGAGATCATATCGGCGGAAGCGTGGTACCGCCAGCTTGCGGAGGATCCGCAGAAACCGCTCGAGGTTGCCAGATTGCTGCAGGAAAAGGTGCGGTTCATGCAGATGAGATTGGATCACTTGACGGTCGGAGGACCTGCGGAGCGGCTTGAGCTGCTGATCCAGTGGCTGGATGAGTATTCACAGGGAATACACCTGACCGAGTATCTGACACAGGAAGAGATCGGACAGCTGATCGGCGTCAGGAGAGAAACGGTAAACCGGCTGCTGCGGGAACAGGGCAAGCATATCTAGTTCCGAATTTTGAGGACGGTATGAACGCCAGGGTACATAGGTTTATAAAATACGCATGACCATACCTAATAGCCGACAGCAAGCCTGTTCAATCTAAAAAAAGGTGCCTGTCTTTACGTAAGACAGGCACCTTTTGATTGTATAATATGGTTATTTTAATCTTCCAATGTACCAGCCGGGCCAAAAAATTCATAATGAATCCGGTCCGAAGGCACCTCCATCGATTTCAAATGACTGTTCACGGCCCGCATGAACGGAACAGGGCCGCAGAAGTAGAAGTCTGCCTTGGCATCAACGGTTTTGCGCAGGAAATCAAGATTTATATAACCTGCTTGGTGACACTGATCCTCCGATTCCGGTTGTTCATAAATGACATAAGAGATTAGCTGCGGATGCTTGGAGGCAAGCGCATCGATGTGAGACTTCATCGCATGCTGGCTGCCGCACTTGGCCGCATGGATAAAGGTTACGTTCCGGTCAGGCTGTTCCACCAGCACGGTTTCGAGCATGGCCACCATCGGGGTTAAACCGACGCCGCCGCTGATCAAGACAAGCGGAAGATCGCTGTCCGTATCCAGCGTAAAGGAACCGGCCGGAGCCGTAACCTCAAGAACGGCCCCAACCTCGGCATGACGATGCAGCCAAGTGGAGACGACGCCTGCAGGCTTTCCTTCCAGCTCATCCTCACGCTTGACCGTTATTCTGTAGTAAGGCTGACCCGGCGCGGACGAGAGACTGTAATGACGATTATGATAATAGGCTTCACCTTCAGGTTTTACCCGGACCGTGATGTATTGACCGGGCTTATAAGCGGATATCTCGCCGCCGTCCTGCGGGACCAGATAAAAGGAAGTGATCACGGAGCTTTCTTCCACCTTCCGGTCAATGACGAAATTGCGGTATCCGCTCCATCCGCCGGTCTCGTTCGCGGCTTGTTGGTACATATCCGCTTCAATGCCAATGAAGACATTGGCAATAGCCCCGTAAGCTTCGGCCCAGGCCTCGATAATTTCGGGCGAAGCAGCGTCTCCCAGCACTTCCTTCATGGCGGCGAGCAGCGTTTCGCCAACGATCGGATAGTGCTCGGGCAATATGTTTAATGCCCGATGCTTGTGCCCGATCTGCTTAACAACCGGAACGATCGCTTCAAGACGGTCGATATGGGCCGCCGCGGCGTATACGGCATTGGCAAGAGCAAAGGGCTGTTTTCCTTCTCGTTGATTCGCATGGTTGAATATGTGAAGAAGCTCCGGATGATGATGAAACAATTTTTGGTAAAATGCAGTCGTGATTGCCGTTCCATGTGTTTCAAGAACAGGAACGGTCGATTTAACGACCTCAATCGTATGCTGGCTTAACATGCAGACTCCCCCTGATTCATAATCGATTTCGTGTTCGAATTAAGTATAGACAAGGCAAAAAGGGGCGCTAGTGATTTAGGTCACATCGGATTTAGCGAATATGTGAACAGAACGACGATATTTTATGGAGGGAGTTCTTAAAACGAGTTTTTTTACATATTTCATATATATATTCCAGTTCATTCTAGCCAGCTGTTTAGCTTGTATGCCAGCTGTGTTATAATAGTATAAGCAGTCTAATTAAAACGAGAAAGGATCAGGATACCATGTGTCCCCGAAGGACGAATCCCCAAAGGACGATTTGGAAACGTTATGATCTCTCATACACATAGCTTCCTTCGTAGAGCGAAGTCGGACGTCAGAAGACAAGGACGGTCTCTTACGAAAGGATGGGAACTATGGTTCGAAGGATGAACTCCTCCAGGTTGCCTCTATGTAGAGATTGGCCTATGTCTGACCAATCTACTACGACAAGAGGGATCCTGTATGAGGAAAAGACAAAACACAATTATCACCATGTCGGCGATGTTGTTCGGAACGTTTTTAATGGCTTTTACGTATTATCACATTAATTTTCACAATCATTTGACCGAAGGCGGTTTTGTCGGCCTTGCGCTGCTTGGCAAATATGCGCTCGATATTCCGCCCGCATTAAGTATGGTCCTCATGGACATACCGGTTCTGCTGGTTGCCTTATTCATCAAAGGTCGGAAGTTCATTATCAATACCGTTGTTGCGGCGAGCATGTTCACTTTGTTCTACGCATTGATCGAGCGGTATTCCACGCTTGTGATCGATTTGAATCATAACTTGCTGGCAGCCGCGCTGCTGTCCGGTTTATTGACGGGCTTAGGCGCAGGCATCGTGCTCCGTTTTGGCGGGGCGACAGGCGGTGACGACGTGATCTCCGTGCTGTTCAGTGAGTGGAGCGGGCTTAAGGTAGGGACGGTGTTTTTCCTGATGGATGCCGTAGTACTGCTATTATCGCTATTCTACATGCCATTGGTTGAAACCTTATATACTATATTAGCCGTATCGATTGCCGGACAAGTGATCACCATCACAGTGACGTACGGTACCGAGAAAACGGAAAAGAAACCGATTCGGAAGGCGGTCCGTGCCCCAAGCACTCCGGTTACTCCGAAGACAGCGCAGCATACCGTTAGCGGCCGTTCATAAGACGGTACAACTAAGAGAAGCTCACCCCATGCAGGGTGAGCTTCTTTCGTATGCTTACGCCACGGATCTTCATTTCTCGTCTTTCGGATGATTCTCATCCCACTCCTGTGCCTTGGCGGTGGCGATAGCGATGGCACGACCTTCATCGTAATCTTCCTCCAGCAGGGCATTGGCAATTTCCACGGCTTTATTCCTCACCCGCGGCTCCAGATTTTTCATGGATGGCGGATAATCATGTTTGCTCCAAGGCATAGTGCAATCCCTCCAGTTCATCTGTAATTTGTATGTAATGTATATTACCCCGTGCAGCCAGATTGAATAAACGGGATTAAACATACCAAAAAAGTGCATTGCCCTGAGAGGCAATGCACTAGGAATCTTGGATTTATTCAAACAGCTGCAAATACTCGCCGTAGCCTTCCTTCTGCATCTCTTCCTTCGGTACAAACCGCAGTGCCGCAGAATTGATGCAGTAGCGAAGCCCGTTCGGCCCAGGTCCGTCGTCAAATACATGGCCGAGGTGCGAGTCGCCTTTTTTGCTTCTTACCTCGGTGCGGACCATCATATGGGTAAGATCCATTTTTTCCTTAATGTTGTATTCGCGAATCGGGCGGGTGAAGCTCGGCCATCCGCAGCCGGCATCATATTTGTCCGTTGAGCTGAAGAGCGGCTCGCCGGAAACGATGTCCACGTAAATGCCTTCTCCGTGATGGTCCCAGAACTCATTGTGGAACGGAGGCTCGGTTGCGTTATTCTGGGTCACTTCATATTGGATCGGTGTCAGGCGCTGTTTAAGCTCGGCCGGATCTACCGGATCCGACCAGTGCTGCTCAATGAAATCCTCGCGTCCCGAACCTTTGCGATAGCGTTTGTAATGGCTCGGGTTTTTCTTGTGATAATCCTGATGATATTCTTCGGCTTCATAGAAAGTGCTGGCGGGAATGATGGGCGTTACGATCGGTCCGTCGAATCGTCCGCTGGCAGCTACGGCTTGTTTGGATTGCTCCGCAAGCTCACGCTGCTCCTCCGTATGGTAAAAAATGGCGGTTCGGTAAGATGTGCCACGGTCATGGAATTGTCCGCCCTCATCCGTAGGATCGATTTGCTGCCAGAAGAGCTCGAGCAGCTTTTCGTAAGGGAACACTTCCGGGTTATACGTGATTTGAACAGCCTCATAATGACCTGTTGCATCAGAGCATACCTCTTCATAGGTCGGATTTTCCTTATGGCCGCCCGTATAGCCGGAAACGACCTTCAGGATGCCTGGCAGCTCATCAAAAGGAGAGACCATACACCAGAAGCAGCCTCCCGCAAAGGTAGCCAATTCACTTGGGGTTGAACGATTATTCATCTATTATCCCTCCATCGTTATAACTTATAAATGTAAGTCTTACTCTATATTATAATCATTTTGGTCAGGGAAACCAAAACCATGCTTCGTTTAAGCCGGTCTCCCTTTATACCACCGGATAGCGGCCAGGCACAGAGCGGTAACCAGCACAAGTCCGCCCGCGATACCCGCAAAGAGGAGCGGATGATCGGCAAACCCGCTGCCCAGCCAGGCATACAGGAGAATCGCTGGGATTTTACCGATGGCTGAAGCGATCGTGTACGTCCAGAATGGAATGGATGCGACGCCGGCATAAATATTGACGGCCATTTGCGGTATGATGGGCAGTAAGCGCGCGAGCAGGATCGACAGAAACGGGCGCTTTTCTACCAGGGATGTAAACCTATGGAGAGCCTCGTATTTGCCAAGCAGTCGCCTGCCAGGCTCCTGGTACAAGGACCGTATTGCCGCATACAGGATGACGGCCGCTATCGTTGTTCCAAACCACGAAATGGCTGCGGCCCAGAGTGTCCCATACGCATAGCCGAGAATTGCGATAATGACTTTATAGGGCGCAACGGGAAATAACGCAAGCAGGGCTGCCAGCAGGATCATCAGGTAGAGCGGGGGATTTCCTCCCAGCCAGTCTATGATTTCACGTCTGTATGCAAATGCCAGCACCAGGGCTGTTGAATAAATTGCGGGTATGATCCATCTCTTCATGTATAATCCTCACTTTGCGAAAGTCAAAGTCAACCAGAATAGCACCATGATAGCAAAAAAACAGGAATGCTGCCCACATTTCGGATAGCCAAGCATCCGATCTCGGTGGGAAAAATTGAATATACAGGCGATTTTTCATATGCTATAATATGTCCAACCGAATAGTTCCCAAAGGGGAGTAGCTTCATAAGAAAACCTTCTATCGTGGCCTTTCAAGGATGAGCGACCGCGATTCAAAGGTAGGTTTTCTTGCGGTATAGAATTTCATGGGTTCCGTTGATAACTTATAAATTCTAGATCGTAAGTAAAGTCGTCATTACGGGATGAACCATCCCCGGCTTTATTGGCAACGATTATGTTGTTTAGCGAGACCTTTGCCTGATTTATTCATGAATGAGGTGGAGGTCTTTTTTTGCGCCCAAAAAACGCTGTAGACCTTTGTAAACTAAGGGAACAGCGTTTTTTTTGGTGGAGGACATCGGTAGGTGGAAACCTAAAGAAAATGCAGAAAGGATGGGAGAAGCATGGATATAATGTCGATGGATTTTTGGATGGCGCTGCTATCGATTGTCCTCATTGACCTTGTGTTGGCAGGCGATAACGCGATTGTTATCGGGCTAGCCGCTCGTAATGTCCAGAAGGAGGACCAGAAGAAAGTCATCATGTGGGGTACCGTCGGTGCAATTGTGATTCGTATCGTGGCCACACTCCTCGTTGTACAGCTCTTAATGATCCCCGGCTTGCGCTTGATCGGCGGCTTTGCCCTGTTGTGGATTGCCTACAAGCTGATGGTGGATGAGAAGCAGCATGAAATTTCCGCTGGCAACCAGATGTGGGCGGCCATCCGTACGATTATTATCGCGGACGCGATGATGGGACTGGATAACGTGCTTGCTGTAGCTGGCGCTGCTGGCGAAAGCTTCATGCTGGTTATTATCGGACTTGCGATTTCGGTTCCAATTATGGTGTGGGGCAGTACCATTATCCTGAAGTTGACGGATCGCTTTCCTATTATCATCACGATCGGTGCTGCAGTGTTAGCCTGGACCGCATCGAAGATGATTGTGGAAGAGCCGATGATTCACAGCTGGTTCGCCAATGGCGTTCTGAAGTATGGTTTTGAAATTCTTGTTATTGCCATTATCATCAGTCTTGGAACTTGGATGAAGAAGAAGAATGACCAAAAAGCGAAGAGCCATCCGGTGCAGGTCAAGATGGTCGACTAGCTTAGACTTTGTCTGAGCGGAAGAAAACGGTATAATGTCTTCATGAACGAAGAGAGCTCCGAAGCCCTTTTCGCATGAGGAGGGTAACAAATGGAATATACGGAAAAATCCGTGGAAGAACGCATTGCGGAGTCGTACCGCCAGGACGAGGATATGATGATCCTCGTGTTTGCACAGTGGTGTGTGAATCACGGACTTGACCCAGTGGAACTGTACCGTAAGGCATATCCGAATCAGCCCGACAATGAGCGGCTGGCACGGGTGCTGGAATTAACGGTGCCCAAGGAAGAAGCTGGCGAAATACCGGATCAGACCCTGCTTGGCGTCCTGACGTTATTCGGAAATGAAGACTTGGCTATCGTTGTATCCGAGGCAGCAGCCACGCTAGACCGTGACAAGAAGTAATTTTGGAATCATGGAATATCTTACATGTGATTCAAGAAAGAAGCGGTTCGATCAAGGGAAAACCTTGGTCGACCCGCTTTTTTACTGCACAGTTGGCACGATCAGTTTGACGTTCGGCTGGCCATGCGGAATTGTTTAGGTGAAACGCCGAATCGGGAGCGGAAAACGCGGTGAAAATAAGTATAGTTGGCAAAGCCGGACGTTTCGGCGACATCCTCCAGCGACAGAGGGCTGAACACAATCCGTTCCTTGGCCATGCTCAGGCGAACGTCCATGGTGTATTGCATAATGGTGGTGCCGAACGCTTCTTTGAACAGATGGACTGCCCGGGAGACACTAATGCCGACATGGGCCGCGACATCCTCCAGCTTGAACATCGAGGAGGCATTCTCTTCAATGTAATTTTTCATGCGGTAGGCTAGGTACGTCTTGGGTGTGGTCGATGGCTGCTCCGATAACAGGCGGTCCACTTCGAGGCACAGAATCCGGACCGTGTAATCCGAAATCTCCGGATAAGGATCTGATACACGACGCTGCTCCAGCAGAATTTGCCGAAACAGACTCAGGTAGCGTTCTTCCAGTGGAACCCGGATTTTGGTAGGGCGTTTCTTGGAATTCCACCAAGCATCCGCCCAGGGACCCTTGAAAAAAATATGGTAATCTCCGCTTTCGATGGTTAATTCACCCAAAGCGTTATATTCGTCATCTATTCGGAGTTCATAGGGTTGTCCTGGCGTGAAGATCAACAGATCCCCTGCTTCAACGAGCGACAGCTCGTCGTCAATTTTGGCGCGGCATTTGCCGTCGGTCTGCCATCGCATCAAGTAGGTGTCGAAACCGTCGGCCAGGGACATCTTGAAAGGTTTACGATGAAATGAGAAATCCGCTGCTACGACTTGGTTGGAAAGATTTGAATCCATTGCTAAAGTCCCCTTTAAAGAATAAGAAAATAATGACCAGATTGTTCATGTTTTAATCATATTCTTCATTTTAAACGAAAGCATAAAAGAATACCATGGTACTAGTCCGAGCACATCTAAAACACTCAAGGAGTGACAGCGATGAAAAAAATGAAAGCAGGTATAATTGGCTGCGGAAACATCAGCGGCGTATACTTCACGAACTTAAAGAACAGCCCTTGGGTTGAAGTCGTGGCATGTGCTGACCTTATTCCGGACAACGCGCTGAAGAAGGCCGAAGAGTTCAACATCCCGAACGTGTATACGGTACAGGAAATGCTCGCACAGACTGACATTGAGTTTATTATTAATCTGACCATTCCGGCCAGCCACGCCAATGTGGATATTGCCTCGCTGGAAGCAGGGAAGCATGTTTACAGTGAAAAGCCGCTGGCGATTACCCTTGATGAAGCCCGCCGCGTGCTAGACATGGCAGATCAAAAAGGACTTCGCGTTGGCTGCGCGCCCGATACGTTTCTGGGCTCCGGCGTACAGACGGCCAAAGCCGCTATTGAATCGGGGCTTATTGGGAGACCTGTTGCTGCGACGGCGTTTATGATGGGTTCAGGACCGGAAGCTTGGCATCCTAATCCTGAATTTTTTTACGCGTCGGGCGGAGGTCCAATGATGGATATGGGCCCTTACTATGTATCGGCCCTCGTAGAGCTGCTTGGTCCTGCCAGCCGGATCAGCGCATCCACAGGCATCCAGATTCCAGATCGCGCCATCGGCTCCGGCCCGCTCCAAGGAAAACCGATCACGGTTCAGACCCCAACCCATTTAGCAGGGACGCTGGACTTTGAGAACGGTGCCATTGCAACCATGATTACCAGTTTCGATATCTTTGGAGGATCGAACCTGCCCTGGATCGAAATCTATGGCACGCAGGGAAGCCTGAGTCTCGGGGACCCGAACTTCTTTAACGGCGAAGTGAAGCTCCGGAAGCACGGCTCCGATGAATGGGAGCTGCTTGACCCCGCATTTGAATGCGGGAAGAACGAGCGGGGGCTGGGTATCAACGATATGATCCAATCGATTCATGAGCAGAAGGACCATCGCGTGAGTGCCCGTCTGGCATACCACGTCCTGGAGATTATGCAGTCGTTCCAGCAGTCTTCGCTGGAGGGCCGACATATCGTTCTGCAAAGCACATACCGCTACGGCAAACTTCCGGCGCCGCAGCAGGCAAACATGTCGGAATAGCGAACTGGCAGGCCGGTTCATATTCTTGTACACTGGTTATGAACGACATGCAAACCAGCTTCTGACGGATCTGACAGGGTTGTGAGTTCTTGGAAATGGTCCGCATGAAAGCGTTGCACTAATATTTGGAGATCATCCAAAATGATCAAATGCCTATGGGGAGGAAATGGACATGTCGAAAACGTTGAAGATCGGAATTATCGGTTGCGGGGGAATCGCCAACGGCAAGCATATGCCGAGCTTGAAGAAGCAGGCGCAGGCGGAACTGGTCGCCTTTTGCGACATCGTAGAAGAGCGTGCGCAGAAGGCGGCTGCTGAGTACGGGGTTGAAGGCGCAAAAGTTTACACGGATTTCAGAGAATTGCTGCAAGACGGCAGCATCGACGTCATTCATGTATGCACGCCTAACGATTCCCATTCCGAGATTACGGTTGCATCCCTCGAAGCCGGCAAGCACGTGATGTGCGAGAAGCCTATGGCGAAGACCGTTTCCGAAGCCAAAGCCATGCTGGACGCCGCAAAGCGTACAGGGAAAAAACTTACCATCGGTTACAACAACCGTTTCCGTGATGATAGCATGTATCTGAAAGGCGTCTGTGAGGAAGGCGAACTGGGCGAGATCTACTACGGTAAAGCGCTGGCTGTTCGCCGCCGCGCCGTTCCGACCTGGGGCGTATTCCTTGACGAAGAGAAGCAAGGCGGAGGTCCGTTGATCGATATCGGTACCCATGCACTGGATTTGACCTTGTGGCTGATGGACAACTACAAGCCGAAGAGCGTGCTGGGATCCACGTTCCATAAACTTGGTCAACGGGAGAATGCGGCGAATGCGTTCGGTCCTTGGGATCCGAAGGAGTTCAAGGTAGAGGATTCGGCATTCGGGTTCATTACGATGGAGAACGGCGCAACGATTATTCTGGAATCCAGCTGGGCCCTTAACGTTGTTGAGACAGGCGAAGCGAAAGCTGTGCTGGCGGGTACGGAAGGCGGAGCTGACATGAAGGACGGTCTGCGTATTAACGGCGAGAAAATGAGCAGATTGTATGAAACCAAAGTGGATTTGAATGCCGGCGGCGTAGCGTTCTATTCCGGCTCCAAGGAAAATGATGCGGACCGTGAAGCCAGAATGTGGCTGGAGGCTATTATTGAGGATAAGGACCCTGTAGTTAAGCCGGAGCAAGCGTTTGTTGTAACGCAAATTCTGGAAGCGATCTATGAATCTGCGAAGACAGGAAAAGCGGTTTATTTCGATAACTAAATCTTGCAATCCCTACTATATTAAGGTAAACCAGGAGGTATACAATGAAATTAGGCGTATTTATGGTATTGTTGAGCGGACGTAAATTGGAGGATGCTTTGGACTATGTGGCATCCAAGGGTCTTAAAGCGGTTGAGATCGGAACAGGCGGTTATCCGGGAAATGCGCATTGCAACCCGGTCGAGCTGATGGAGAATGAAACCGCGCTGAAAAACTTCAAAAATGCGGTCGAATCCCGTGGGTTGATCATTAGCGCGCTGAGCTGCCATGGCAACCCACTTCATCCGCAAAAAGCGATCGCGAAAGAGTTCCATGACACATACGTAAAAACGGTAGAGCTTGCCGAGAAGCTTGAAGTACCTGTTGTTAACACCTTCTCCGGCTGCCCGGGCGACCATGAGGATGCCAAATACCCGAACTGGCCGGTTGCGCCTTGGCCTAACGACTACCAAGAGATTCTGACTTGGCAGTGGGATAACAAGGTCATTCCTTACTGGACCGAATGGGGTAAATTTGCTGCAGACCGCAATGTGAAGATTGGTTTGGAATTGCACGGAGGCTTCTCCGTTCATACGCCTGGCACGCTGCTCCGTTTACGTGAAGCCGCAGGCGAAGTGATCGGTGCCAACCTCGATCCCAGTCATATGTGGTGGCAAGGGATTGATCCTGTTCAAGCGATTCAAATTTTGGGCCGCGAAGGGGCAATTCACCACTTCCACGCGAAGGATACGAGCATTGACCCAATCAACGTGAACAAGCACGGTCTGACCGATATGCAGTCTTATGCCAACATGCTGGATCGCGCTTGGCAGTTCCGCAGCGTAGGCTATGGGCACGACGTGAAGGAATGGGCCGATATGATGAGTGCCCTTCGTCTGGTTGGATATGATTATGTCGTAAGCATTGAACATGAAGATGGATTGATGTCGATTGAAGAAGGCTTCTCCAAAGCGGTGCAAAACCTTCAGCAAGTGCTGATCGAAGAGCCCCTCGGAGAAATGTGGTGGGTCTAACAGCTTAGAGTAACAACCGAATAAGCAATTAGGGGGAACAGCAAGATGCTTAACGTAACCATTTGGAATGAATTCGTACACGAGAAAATCCATGATGAGGTTCGGAACGTTTATCCAGCCGGGATTCACACGGCTTTGGCGGAGGGTCTGCAAAATCCGGATTTTGTTATCAGAACGGCAACGCTCGATCAGCCGGAGCATGGATTGACGGACGATGTGCTGGATTCAACCGATGTGCTGTTGTGGTGGGGGCATATGGCTCATGACCAGGTAAGAGATGAAATCGTAAGCAAGGTCGTAAAACGCGTGCAGGATGGCATGGGTCTGATCGTTCTTCATTCCGGACATTTTTCCAAGCCGTTCAAAGCTTTGATGGGCACAAGCTGCGATTTGAAATGGCGCGAAGCAGGAGAACAAGAAATTATCTGGAGTGTAAATCCGACGCATCCGATTGCGGCAGGAATTACAGGCCCGATCATCATTGAGCACGAGGAAATGTACGGCGAGTTCTTCGATATTCCAGCCCCAGACGAGCTGGTATTTGTCAGCAATTTCGAAGGCGGCGAAGTATTCCGCAGCGGTTGCACGTTCAAACGTGGCCATGGAAACATTTTCTATTTCCGTCCGGGGCATGAGACCTATCCAACCTACTACAACCCCGAAGTGCTGAAAGTGATCACCAATGCGATTAACTGGGCTTATTCTACAGCAGGCAAGCAAACCTTTGGCAACAGTCAGCCGGTTCGCGCGCTTCCCGTTTTAGTCTAAAGTTATGAGCGCTTATTAAGAAGCCATGCAATAACGAGCCGTTCAGGGGGAGCCCTTGAGCGGCTCGTTTTATCGTTGGCGGTGAATGTTCTCCGAAATGTTTTTCCCGGCTAGGGATAGAATATACCTAAGTATGGGGTATTGTATGATATACAAGAAGGGGGGCTGTACAGATGAAGGAAGTACAAAGCGCACCTGTAGATCCCGCAACCATCGCCATATGCCAGGCCAAGCTTGTCCATCAACCCGTAGAGGGCTTCCTGCTGGGGAGAGGAGTCCGTTTCGCCAAGATTATGTTTATTGGGGAAGCACCGGGCGCCCATGAAGTTCTGGAAGGTTTGCCTTTTGTAGGGCAGGCCGGGCAAGAGATGAATGCCTACCTGGAACGCCTGAACCTGACCCGGGAGCAAGTGTATATTACCAGTGCCATGAGAAGCAGGCCCTATAAGGAAAAGCTAATCGTGAGATCCACGGGCGAGAGCGTCATCAGCCGTTCTAATCGTACACCGACGAAGGCGGAAATATGGGCCCATGCACCTTGCTTGATGAAGAGATCCGGTGGGTTCGCCCGCACATGATCGCACCCATGGGAAATACGGCACTGCACCGATTAATCGGAAGTCATGAAACGGTGACATCGCTTCACGGCAAACTGATGGAGGGCCCGGTCCAGCAAGCTGCAGACCCGGAGAATCCAAGCGCAGGCTATAGGTTTTCGGAGGAAACCTATAAGATATTCCCTATGTTCCATCCAGCGGCCGTACTGTATAATAGGAAATTGTCCACATGGATCCAGAATGATTTGGATATTTTGGCTCGTATTTTATGGGATAAAAGCTGATTTTATGGGAAATAGGGGCTAGGTGGTTTTCAGTTTCTCGGAAATGTGCTAAAATGAAACATACTTACAATTCGTAAGTTTTCTAGTTTTTTGATAAAGCTTATGAGTTTCTATAAACAAGGTGACTTCGTAAAGAGGTGAAGGGATATGGAAGTTACAAATGTTACGATGTGTCCCCGTTTTGAATCTGCATTTTCTTTTCTGGGCAAACGGTGGAACGGTTTGATTATTCAAACGTTGATGAGCGGACCTAAGCGCTTTAAGGATATTTCAAATTTGATTCCGTCCATGAGCGATAAAATGCTCTCCGAGCGGATGAAGGATTTGGAATGTGAAGGGATACTGATTCGTCATGTCTACCCGGAAACACCGGTACGTATTGAATATGAACTGACTGAAAAAGGCAAAGCACTTCGTCCGGTGATGGAGCAAATTGCATCCTGGGCAGAACAATGGGTCGAAAGATGAGTCATCTTAAGACTCCCCTTGATGATTAAACCCTGGCATGAGACATCCTCATTTCAGGGTTTTTTTTCTAAACGGAAGTATGGTTGCTGTTTATTTACGGCAAGAATATGTGGACATGCACCAAGCGGACCCGGCTGCTATATGATGTAAATAACGAGAGCGGCATATCAAGGAGGCGAGCCCATGACCAAGCGAACGTATATCTCCCGTTTCCATTATGGACAAGAGGACATCTCAGAACTTGAAAACGCTTCATTAAAAGTGCTTCATATTTGTGAGAAAACCAAACGGATGCTGAGCCAGTATGTGCCGGATTCCCTGTGGTTAGCTGCGTCTGGAACAAGCCCGGAGCCTGCAGAAAACGTTACCCAAAACGGTACCGGTGCTTCCGTCATGTTTCAGAAATGGGTCAAAGCCCCCGGGGGATGGAAGTTCATTGGTTATGAAACCGATCGATTTCATGCTACCGGACAGAATATGGGACGAACGGGAAGATTTCTGCAGATGATCGTCTGGTCACTCTATGAGAAAATCGTGATGATGCATCCCTTCCTTGGCAGCGAGCCGTTTTTTGACGGGGAAGAGCTGGATGTGATTGCGAATTACTTTGTGCCTACGTATATCAGCGCCGTACCGTTGGTGGAGCAGGGAAAAGCCTTTAAGACCATACAGGCCGGCATCGTTCTGTATCAGGAGCATATTCAGGCGCCTGCCGTCACTATGCAATCGGATGGCGGCTTATTAGAGGGGAACTGGATGACCGGGGTAAATCTGGATGCGAAGGGGTTTGCGGGTATTCGCCCTTATTTAAAAGTGCCAAGCGGCGAACGAGCCTATATGGAAGCCGACATTATATAGAGCGTTTTCTCATCATAACCTTGTTCCGACGCGGACAGGGTTATTTGGCATTATTGTTTAAAATTTTAACGATTTATGTGAAATATATCACAAAAAATAATGCCGTCAGACGATATAATTTATGTGAAAGGAACGGAATACCACGATCTAGATAAACGTGTTGGGGAGGAATCAAACTTATGTCCAATATAAAGAGAGAAAAATTAGTTGTCATTGGCAACGGTATTGCCGGGATTAGTACGGTCGAGCAAATCATTAAATTGGGTGGGAATTTTGACATCACCGTCATTGGACAGGAGCCTCATCCGAATTATAACCGCATTATACTGTCGTATGTGTTGGAAGGCAGCAAAACCCTGGATGACATTGTATTGAATGATTGGAAATGGTACGAGGATAACCATATCACTTTGCACACGGGTGTCACCGTAACGGCGATTGACGGAGAGCGCAAGGTCGTGACAGCCGACAACGGATTGACGGTGCCGTATGACAAAGTAATGATAGCAACAGGCTCGAAGCCTTTTATTTTACCCGTACCGGGTAGTGGCAAAGAAGGCGTTATCGGTTTTCGTAACATAGCCGATTGCACCCAGATGCTGGAGGCCGCTAAGGCGTACAAGAAAGCGGCAGTCATCGGCGGGGGGCTTCTGGGTCTGGAAGCTGCCAAGGGATTGGTCAGCCTCGGCATGGAGGTGACGGTGGTACATCTCATGCAGGATTTGATGGAGAGCCAGTTGGATTCAATGGCATCCAGCATGCTGAAAAGGGAGCTTGAACACCAGGGGATCAACTTCTTACTAGGCAAACAAACAACCGAAATATTGGGAGATACCAGGGTCACCGGACTCCGGTTCAAGGATGGGGATGAGCTTGAGGTCGACCTGGTGGTCATGGCAGTGGGCATCAGAGCGAACAGCGCGATCGCCGAAGCGAGCGGAATCGAAGTGAACCGTGGAATCGTAGTTAATGATTATCTTCAAACTTCCTGGCCGGATGTGTATGCGGTTGGCGAGTGCTGCGAGCATCGGGGCGTATGCTACGGCCTGGTTGCGCCGTTGTTCGAACAGGGACAGGTACTCGCAAAACATCTGTGCGGTGTGGAAGGCAAGCCTTACGAGGGAAGCATTGTATCGACGAAACTAAAAATCAGCGGTGTTGATGTATTCTCTGCCGGCGAGTTCATGGAGCAAGCCGAACACGCGGTGATCACCGCGAAAGATGATTGGCGCAAGACATATAAGAAAATATTAATCCGCGATAATATCATTGTCGGAGCGATATTGTTCGGAGATGTGAGCGATTCGGCAAGCCTTCAATCCATGATTCGGAAAAAGACAGCCATGACGGATGAGATTTACGATTCAATCATGGGCACGGATCGTGCAGGGACAGGAGGCAGCAAGGCATTTTCGCTGGAAAAGATGCCTGACGATGAGATCGTATGCGGATGCAACGGCGTAACCAAGAAAGCCATTGTAGATGCCATTACTCTCGAAGGTCATACGACAGTGGATGAGATCAAAGCTTGCACAGGTGCTACCCGCTCGTGCGGCGGCTGTAAACCTGTTGTGGAGCAAATACTCCAGAGCGTATTGGGCGATGGCTTTAAGGCCGCAGGCAAACAAGGCATATGCTCATGCACGACACTCGATCGGGATGACATCGTCGCGGAAATCCGTGCGAAGGGACTTACCACGACGAAGGAAGTCATGCATGTTCTGAACTTCAGCAACCCGGAAGGCTGCTCGAAATGCCGCCCGGCCATTCATTATTATCTGGCCATGCTGAACCCGGTAACCCATCAGGAGGAGAGGGAATCCCGTTTTGTCAACGAACGGATGAACGCCAACATTCAGAAAGACGGCACTTATACGGTCGTTCCAAGAATGTACGGCGGCGTTACCACGCCGGAGGATTTGAAGAAAATCGCGGATGTATCGCTTAAATATAATGTGAAGGTTGTCAAGGTTACCGGCGGACAGCGGCTGGACCTCATAGGTGTTAAGAAGGAAGACTTACCGAGCGTCTGGGAAGAGCTCGATATGCCGTCGGGTTATGCCTATGCCAAATCGCTGCGGACCGTGAAGACCTGTGTAGGATCCCAATTCTGTCGTTTCGGTACGCAGGATTCGATGGGCATGGGAGCATTCCTCGAGGAGAAATTCGAAAGACTGGATTTTCCGGCGAAATTTAAAATGGCGGTCAATGGATGTCCGCGAAACTGTGCCGAGTCGTGCACGAAAGATATTGGGATTGTCGGCAATGACGGTGGATGGGAAATATTCGTTGGAGGCAACGGCGGCACGAAGGCACGTCTGGCGGATTCGTTCTGCAAGGTGAAAACGGATGAAGAGCTGATCGAAATCTGCGGAGCCCTGATGCAGTATTACCGTGAAACCGGTAAGTACCTGGAGAGAACATCGGAGTGGGTAGAGCGCTTGGGACTAGAACATATCCGAGCGGTTATCCTGGACGATCCCAAGCAGCGTAAGGAACTGGTGGAGAGAATCGAGCTTGCCCTGCAGCAAGTAGAGGATCCTTGGAAGAAAGTGCTGAACGACGAGAAGCTGCGTTATACGTTATTCGAGGATGCAAGACCAGTGATCAGCAAATAGAAGAGGGAGGAACCTGCTTCCCTCTTGCCGCCTGGGCATAGAGAGTTTATCGCAGTATGGATGGGAATAGACAAGAGAAGTGGAGGCTGCATGTTATGGAAACCGAAAGATTTATTGCGGTAGGGAATGAAAATGATTTTCTGTCACAGCTTGGAAGGGTGGTCCATCTCGGGGACCGGGAGATTGCCGTCTTCCGGACTTCGGATCATCAATGGTTTGCCCTGGACAATCAAAGCCCGCATCCCAAAGGAGGACCGCTCTCGGAAGCCATCGTATCCGGGCACTACATATACGATCCGTTATACGACTGGAAGATCGAGCTTTCAACCGGGCTCGTACAGGCTCCGGATCAAGGCCAGGTTCGTGTATATCCGATTCGCGCCGTGGACGGGAAGGTTGAGGTGGGTGTCTAAGGTCAGCTATCGCATATTAAACAGACGAATTCAAGGGGTGGTATCCCATGTTTAAAACGGATGTAGAAGCCGTTGTTAATGCCGCCGTCGGGAAAAAGGAGCAGATGAATAGTAACCTGCTGCGCTATATGGTGTCGGCTATGCTGGCCGGCGCGTACGTCGGCATTGGAATTGTATTGATCTTTAAGCTGGGGGCGCCGCTCGCGGCTGCCGGTTCGCCCTTTCAATCCCTCGTCATGGGAGCGGCATTCGGGATCGCGCTCACGTTAGTGGTGTTCGCAGGATCAGAGCTGTTTACGGGGAATCATATGTTTTTTACGATAAGCACATTATCCGGTCGAACGACGATGGGGGATACGCTGAAGAACTGGGTGCTCGTGTTTATAGGCAATCTGGCCGGTGCGATTCTGCTCAGCTATCTGGTGTATGCTTCCGGCCTGTTCAAAGGCTTGGCGCCGGATCATCTCATCTTCACGGCTGCCGCCAAGAAAATGAATGATCCGTTTATGGAGCTGTTCTTCCGAGGCATCTTGTGTAACTGGCTTGTCTGTCTGGCCTTGTGGATGGGAATTCGAGCCAAAGGAGAGACGACCAAGCTGATCTTAATATGGTGGTGTCTGTTTGCCTTCATTGCGACAGGGTACGAGCATAGCGTAGCCAATATGACACTTCTGACGCTCGCAACGATTTTGCCGGGGCATCCCGAGACCATTTCCATTGGCGGATGGATCAGCAACATGGTGCCGGTCACGCTGGGGAACATTCTTGGCGGCGGATTGTTTGTGGGGATGGCATATTGGTTTATCTCGTCGGGAAAAGGGAGCAAGCAAAAGAAGGTTGCATAGAAGGCATCATAGAGAAGGGGCTGCCGAAATGAAGCGGTCGACCAAACGGTTGACCGCTTTTTTTATTGTCTAATTAAAGTGAAGCATCTGCACGGAACGTCTCCTAACAGAAAAAAAGGACATTCTATCGGGCACATACATAAAAAGCCGTCCCTTCAGTTCAATGACTGAACAGGACAGCTATATGAATCTTGTCTTCCAATCCTTACCGATGTTCCACCAGGTCAATCGCACCAAGTACAATATGAGCCAGTCCGAAGCCGAGAATACCGGTTGCGGCAAGTTTATACTTGCTGCCAAGCAGAGCGGCACCCGAAGCAGAAACCACAGTTCCAAGAACAGCAGGAATCAAACCTTCACGCATGCTGAGCACTCCCTTTATTTTGGTTTGGAAAGACAAGGTTATTGTAAGCAGATGACTATATATTATGCACGGAAGGGAGCAGGCCGATTAAATACGGCAGATTTCGTTCGGGCACAACTCGCAATGGCAGATTTCCTGCAGCATCGGAAGATCTTTAATGACAATCATCCCGCCGGCATATTCGATGGCATCTTTTTTGCGCAGGTCACTCAGCATCCGGTTCACGCTTTCGCGGGTTGCCCCAATCATGTTCGATAGATCGGTGTGGGTAATCTTCTTGTTGATGAGAATAGTATCATCCGCTTGATGCTGCCCGTAGGTATTGCTCAGCCGGATGAGTGTCGATGTTAAAGCGCCGGGCTTGCCGTACATCATAAGATCCCGGAATTTGGTCTGGGTGATGCGGTGGTGAATGCCCATCCACTTCATAAAATCAATGGCGAAGTCGCAGTGCTGACAGATTAAGAGCTCCAGATCCTTGTGCTCGATGACACCGACAACACTATCCTCAAGCACCTCCGCCGAGAAACTGTGATTGTTGCTGAAGAATGGATCGGCTTGCCCGACCATGTCTCCCGGATGGTACATATATAGAATCAGCTCTTTGCCTTCATCGGTCGATTTCGTTAACTTGATTCTTCCTTGTTTAACGTAGTACAGCTTGTCGGCGAAATCGCCTTCCCAGAACAAATGGGATCCTTCAGGGAGTACCCTTTCCTTCATGCTGACCAGCAGACGGTTGCGGTTTTGCTCCGAGAAGCACTGCGTGTTCCCTAAGTTTTCGATTTCCATTACATGGTCTACAGTATTCATGTTGGTATCCCCTAACATCCTAAAATTTGATCTGTTTAATCTTTAAATACATTATAACGTGAAAACATTCACTTTTGGGGGAGGATAAGAGGAAAATCGTGGCGAATTTTCAAACTTTGTGATCTCTTTCACTTGGAAGGAGGGGAAGACAGGTGTAAATCACACAGAAAAAGATAAATACTTATTATATTGTGAAATATTTCACATGAAAATGGAAACAGCTGTGTTACGATCAAAGCGTAGAAAGAAACACGAATTATGTGAGGATGAGAGATATGGCTGTGAGTAAAGGAACGGCGGAAGTTAAAGGACAAACGGCATCGGAGTACATTCAGGGGCTGATTGCCAAGGCGAATCGGGCCAAAGAAAAGTTTATGGAATTGAATCAGGAGCAGGTCGACGGGATTGTACAGGCCATGGCCATGGCAGTCCTTGAGAAGCACATGCAGCTGGCGAAAATGGCGGTCGAGGAAACGGGACGCGGCGTGTACGAAGACAAAATCATCAAGAACCTGTTTGCCACGGAGTATATCCACAACAGCATTAAATACGACAAAACCGTGGGTATCATTGAAGACAACGCCTATGACAGCTTTCAAAAAATAGCAGAACCGATCGGGATTATCATGGGGATCACACCGGTAACCAATCCGACCTCCACGACGATATTCAAAGCACTGATCTCCATTAAAACAAGAAACCCGATCATCTTCGGATTCCATCCTTCCGCGCAGGCCTGCAGCCGGGAAGCCGCACGGATACTGCGGGATGCCGCCGTGAAGCAAGGTGCTCCTGCCGATTGCATCCAGTGGATCGAAGCTCCTTCCATGGATAAAACCAATGCACTGATGAACCATCCTGACGTTGCCTGCATTCTGGCTACAGGCGGTTCGGCGATGGTCAAAGCGGCATACAGCTGCGGCAAGCCTGCCCTGGGCGTAGGACCAGGAAACGTGCCTTGCTTTATAGAGAAGAGCGCGGATCTGGATCAGGCGGTGAATGATTTGATTTTGTCCAAAACCTTTGATAACGGCATGATCTGCGCTTCCGAGCAGGCTGTTATTATCGAGGAGCCTATATATCATACAGTGAAGAAAAAAATGATTGCCAGCGGCTGTTATTTTGTCAACAAGGAAGAGCTGGCGAAACTGACTGCGCATGCGATGGTATCGGGAAAATGTGCGGTAAATCCTGCTATCGTCGGACAGCCCGCAGCTAAGATAGCCGAGGCATGCGGATTCGAGGTACCGGAAAGCACCAAGATCCTGGTCGCCGAGCTGGAGGGAGTCGGACCTGCCTATCCGTTGTCTGCCGAGAAGCTTAGCCCGGTGCTGGCCTGCTATAAAGTGAAAGATGCGGAGGAGGGCATCACGCGCGCTGAAGAGATGGTTGCTTTTGGCGGCATGGGCCACTCGTCGGTAATCCATTCGCACAATGAGGACATCATCATGAAATTCTCGGATCGGATGAAAACCTGCCGTATCCTGGTGAATCAGCCATCTTCGCAAGGCGGTATCGGCGATATCTACAACACGAATCTGCCATCGCTGACGCTGGGCTGCGGTTCGTATGGACGTAACTCCACTTCGTCGAACGTGACGGCTGTCAATTTAATCAACGTGAAAAGGGTGAACCGAAGAACCGTGAACATGCAGTGGTTTAAAGTGCCTGACAAAATTTACTTTGAAAAAGGTTCCACGCAGTATCTTGCGAAAATGCCGGAAATCACCCGTGTCGCTATCGTTACTGACCCCATGATGGTGAAGCTGGGTTATGTGGAGCGGGTAGAGCACTATCTGCGTCAGCGCAGAGTGCCGGTAGCCATCGAAGTGTTCTCGGAGGTTGAGCCGGATCCTTCGACAACGACCGTAGAACGCGGAACGGAGATGCTTGCAAGATTCCAGCCGGACTGCATCATCGCCCTCGGCGGCGGATCGCCAATGGATGCAGCGAAAGCCATGTGGCTGTTCTATGAATATCCGGATACGGATTTTAACAATCTGAAGCAAAAATTCATGGATATCCGCAAGCGGGTGTATAAATACCCGAAACTTGGACAGAAAGCGAAGTTCGTTGCCATTCCAACGACGTCGGGAACGGGCTCGGAGGTAACTTCGTTTGCCGTCATCACGGACAAAGGGCTGGGAAATACCAAGTACCCGCTGGCGGATTATGAGCTGACACCGGATGTGGCGATTATCGATCCGGAATTTGTATACACGCTGCCTCAAACGGCGGTAGCCGATACCGGCATGGATGTCCTGACACATGCAATTGAAGCCTACGTATCGGTGATGGCCAGCGATTATACGGATGGGCTTGCCATCAAGGCCATACAGCTGGTGTTCCAGTATCTTGAGCAGTCGGCGCTTACCGGCGACAAACTCGCCCGCGAAAAAATGCATAATGCTTCGACGCTTGCCGGCATGGCTTTTGCGAATGCGTTCCTAGGTATCAACCACAGTCTTGCGCATAAGTGGGGTGGTCAGTATCATACGGCACACGGACGCACCAATGCGATATTGATGCCTCACGTCATCCGTTACAACGCGAAGAAGCCAACGAAGTTCGCTGCATGGCCTAAATACACCCACTTTGTGGCTGATGAGAGATATGCTGAAATTGCACGGATTCTCGGACTGCCGGCAAGAACGACGGAAGAGGGCGTGAACAGTCTAATTGGCGCAATCCGGGAGCTGAACAGCAAGCTCGGGATCGAGGAGTCGTTCCAGCAGCTTGGCATCGACCCTAAAGATTTCGAGAAAAATGTTGAGCATTTGGCGGACCGGGCTTTTGAAGACCAGTGTACAACGAGCAATCCGAAGCTGCCGCTGGTGACAGAGCTCGCAGAAGTTTACCGCAACGCCTATTACGGCCGGTTCTAGTCAAGATAGACTCTAAACGCCGATCGTGAAGATCCATATAGATTTTCAGACAAGGTATGCAAGACCAGGTTCAGAGTGATATAAATCACGGGGAAAGAGAAGTTTGTGATTATTATCACAGATGCAGGGAATTAACAGGACTACAATAAAGGTGTAGAAGGAAGCAGAATCTCAGATCTTTGATATAGAAGCTTGAAGGCACAAGGCGGGGTAGTGGCACCATTGATCGTGAAAATAATCACATTGAAGATCTGAGATAGATCAAGGTGCGGCCCCGCCTGTCCATGCAAGCCCCAGCAAATCTAGGAGGGATTCAATATGTCGGTGATTGAAAAAGAAGCAGGCTGGAAAGGTTTTAAATCAGGTAAATGGACCAAGCGAATTGACGTTAATGATTTTATTGCAGAGAACCTTACTCCCTATTATGGCTCTGATGGATTTTTGGCGGGACCCACGGATAACACCAAAGCACTGTGGGATATCGTATCGGATTTAACCAAGAAGGAACGGGAGAACGGCGGGGTTCTGGATGTGGATGTCCATACACCATCGACCATCACCTCCCATCAACCCGGCTATTTGGACAAGGATAAAGAACAGATTGTCGGCGTTCAGACCGATGAGCCGTTCAAACGCTCGATCCAGCCTTTCGGCGGGGTCCGGATGATGATTGATGCGTGCAACGCATACGGCTTTGAAATGCCGCAGGCGGTTGTGGACATCTTTAACGGTATACGCAAAACGCATAACCAGGGCGTGTTTGATGCCTACACTCCTGAGATGAGAGCAGCGCGCAAGGCCGGGATTATTACGGGTCTTCCCGATGCTTACGGCCGTGGACGTATCATCGGTGATTATCGCAGAGTATCGTTATACGGCGTGGACGCGCTGATCCAGGACAAATTGAGAGAACTTTCCGAGCTTGAAGTGGACGCCATGGATGAGCCGATCATCCGCTTGCGGGAAGAATTGTCTGAACAAATGCGGGCGCTCAAGGAACTGAAGGAAATGGCGGCAATGCACGGGTATGACATTTCCAAACCTGCGAATACGGCGAAGGAAGCATTCCAGTGGCTGTATTTCGGTTACTTGGCCGCAATCAAGGAGCAGAATGGCGCTGCGATGTCGCTTGGCCGGGTATCTTCTTTCCTTGATATTTATATTCAACGGGATCTGGCTGAAGGCAAGCTGACGGAAGAAACAGCCCAGGAACTGGTCGACCATTTCGTTATGAAACTTCGGATCGTGAAATTCCTGCGTACGCCGGATTATAACGAGCTGTTTAGCGGGGATCCGACGTGGGTAACGGAATCCATCGGGGGCATGTCGGTAAACGGTGAGACGAGAGTGACCAAGAACAGCTTCCGTTTCCTGCACACCCTGTACAATTTGGGACCTGCGCCGGAACCGAACTTGACGGTGCTATGGTCGGAGAAGCTGCCGGAAGCCTTCAAAAAATATTGTTCGAAGGTTTCGATCGAAACCAGCTCGATTCAATACGAGAACGATGATCTGATGCGTCCGATCTACGGAGACGATTACGGCATCGCCTGCTGCGTATCCGCGATGCGCATCGGAAAGCAGATGCAGTTCTTCGGAGCCAGAGCAAACCTCGCTAAAGCGCTGCTCTATGCGATTAACGGCGGTAGAGATGAGAAATCCGGCGCCCAGGTTGGACCGGAATATCCGGCCATCACCGCGGAAGTTCTGAGTTATGATGAAGTCATGAAGCGGTTCAAGCCGATGATGGAATGGCTTGCGAAGCTCTATATGAATACGCTCAATGTGATCCATTACATGCATGACAAATACAGCTATGAACGGATAGAGATGGCGCTTCACGACCGGGATATTCTGCGCACGATGGCATGCGGCATTGCAGGCTTGTCCGTAGCAGCGGATTCACTGAGCGCAATTAAATATGCGAAGGTGAAGCCGGTACGCAACGAGCAAGGGATTGCGGTCGATTTTGAAATCGAGGGCGAGTTCCCTTGCTACGGCAACAACGATGATCGTGTGGATAGCATTGCCGTTGAGCTGGTCGAAGCCTTCATGAGCATGATTCGCAAGCACAAGGCTTACCGTGATGCCATGCCAACCCAATCGGTGCTCACGATTACGTCGAACGTTGTATACGGCAAGAAGACAGGAACCACGCCGGATGGACGTAAGGCAGGCGAGCCGTTCGCTCCGGGCGCGAATCCGATGCACGGACGCGATAAGAAGGGAGCTCTCGCTTCGCTGACCTCCGTGGCCAAGCTGCCGTATGAGGACAGTCTCGACGGCATCTCGAATACGTTCTCGATCGTGCCGAAAGCACTTGGCAAGGAAAGTGATGTCCGCGTGAACAACCTGGTTGCGATGCTGGACGGTTACTTTGGCAGCAAAGCGCACCATCTGAACGTCAACGTATTTGACCGGGAGCAGCTGATGGATGCAATGGAGCATCCGGAGAATTATCCGCAGTTAACGATCCGGGTATCCGGTTATGCGGTCAACTTCGTCAAACTGACGCGCGAACAGCAGCTTGATGTCATCAACCGTACGTTCCACGGATCGATGTAAGGATGGAAGACTACCATAGCGGATACAGAAAGGATGACGCACCATGCTAAAAGGTCATGTACACTCCATAGAAACGTTCGGAACGGTGGACGGTCCGGGTATCCGCTTTGTGCTCTTCATGCAGGGCTGTCTCTTGAAGTGTCAATACTGCCACAATCCGGATACCTGGGGACTGCATGAAGGACGCGAGATGACGGTAGATGACGTATTGGCTGAGATCGAGCCTTATCTGAGCTACTACCGTTCATCCGGCGGCGGGTTAACGGTCTCCGGCGGTGAGCCGACATTGCAGTATCCTTTTGTCACGGAGCTGTTCAAGGAAGTGAAGCGACGCTGGAATTTGCATACGACGCTGGACAGCAACGGCTATAATGAACCGGAGAAAATATCGGAATTGCTGGAGCATACCGACTTGGTGCTGCTGGATCTGAAGCATATCAACGACGAGAAGCATATCAAGCTCACCGGGAAGTCCAATGAACGGACGTTGAAGACCGCCCGCTGGCTGTCCGAACATGGTCGGAACATGTGGGTCCGGCACGTATATGTACCAGGCATCCATGACAGCGAAGAAGACTTGATTGATCTAGGTCAATTTATTCGGACGCTGCACGGCGTCGAAAAATTCGAAATCTTGCCATATCATCAGATGGGCGTGTATAAATGGAAGGAACTCGGCATGGCTTATCCATTAGAGGGCGTTCCTTCACCATCTGAAGAGGAAGTCGCGCGCGCTTACCGGTTGATTGGCGAAATACCCGAGAAAATAGAGACTGTCCAGCAATGATTTCAACTGCATAATACTAAACATAATATGTTATGATTAATGACAATAACCTTTCCTGAAAATGGAAGGGTTATTGTTTTTTTGTAGAGGATTTTATCCCTTGGATAGAAAAATGTCGACCTATCGAAATATGCAATCGCTTTCTATAATGAAGATGTAAGGAAAGTGCCTATCAAGTATACAAACACTTCGGGAGGGTCAAAGACAATGAAGAAAAAGGGTCTGGCATTATTAATGTCGCTTCTGTTCGTCTCATCCACGCTTTTGTCTGCATGCGGCGGCGGTGACAAGGCAGCAGAGAATCCGTCAGGTGGTTCGGAAGGAACGGTAAGCAATGAGCCGTTTGAAATCACCATCCGCCATACGCAAGTAGGTGAATCCAAGAAGTTCCGTCTCGCATTGCTGAACGATGTGGTCAGTAAGACCGAAGAGGCGGTGCCCGGACTGAAAATCAAGCTGGACGCTGTAGACTCTGAAGTGAACCGTAAAGAGAAGCTGAGAGGCGAGATGGCAGCCGGTAAGCCGCCGGAAGTGTTCGATGTGTTCGGCAGCCCCGATGCAGGCGTATATTCCAAAGAAGGCTTGATGCTCGATTTGACTCCGATTTTGGATGAACTGGGCATTAAAGACAAATTTACGACGCTAGACCCGTTTACGCATGATGGCAAGATCTACGGATTGCCGATTGGCGGTTCCATTGAAGGTATTTTCTATAACAAGGACTACTTTACTCAAAAAGGCCTGAGCGTACCCAAAACCTTGGCTGAATTAGAGCAAATTGCTGAAACCATCAAAGCCGACGGCAAGATTCCGTTTGCGCAATCCTCCAAGGATGCTTGGATTCCGCTCATGACCACGAATAACTTGTGGAGCTATTACGCAGGGCCAGAGGTTACATACGGCTTTAAGACCGGAGAAACGAAATGGACGGATCCGAAAGTCGTTGAAGGTGTGAAGAAGCACCAAGAGTGGGTTGAAAAAGGATACTTCAAAAAAGGCGAGCTCGGTTTCGAATATGCGGACATGAGAAACCAAATGATTACAGGTGAAGCCATCATGATGATGGACGGATCGTGGGCGAACTCCGTATTTAGAGATCCGGCTCAAGCGGGTGACATGGTAGGTAAGGTCGGATACTTCAACCTGCCTCCGGTTAATGAAGGCGACCCTGTCATTGTCATGCAGGACGCAAACAACGGATATGGGTTCTCGGCAGCGGTTGCGGAAGATCCTCGTAAACTTCAGGCGGTTAAAGAATTCATCAAAAATATGTGGACAGATGAAATGCAGCTTCGCGGACTGAAAGAAGACGGTGTACTGCCGGCGATGAAGATGGATCTGGCAACCATGAACTCCACTTCGGACGATCCGCTTATGCAGGACATTTTCAAAGGCGTAAGTGAGATCAACAAGTCCTTCCCTGCCTTTGATGCACTTGTTCAAGCGGACGTGAACACCGCACTGAGCATGGGAATTCAGCAAGTCATCGGCGGCGAGCTTGATGCCGAGAAGATGCTCGAGAATGTGCAGGCAGCGCAAGAAGCGGCCAATGCTTCAGAGGAATAACAACAATCCTAGACGGAAGGGCACCACCCGCTGCGCTACATGGGGGTGCCCTTTCGCCTAAACAACATCAGACATAAATACGGAGGTTACCATGAACAAGGCGCTGAGAAATCCTCTGATTTACATCGTTTTTGTGCTGCCGGCATTCTTGCTGTTTCTGGCTTTTTTCATTTACCCGATCTTTACTGCTTTTGACAACAGCTTTACGAGCTGGAACGGCATCTCCAAAGATGTGAAGTATATTGGGTTCGATAATTATGTAACAGCCTTGAATGACGATGCTTTTTGGAAGGCTGTCAAGAACAACGTTTATTTCATTCTCTTTTCCTGTTTGATCCAGGTTCCGACGATCATAATCTTCTCCCTGTTAATCGCAAACGTGAAGCGTTTGAAGGGGCTTTATAAAACAGCGGTTTTCGCGCCGTCCATCATGTCGACGGCTGTCATCGGCATTTTATGGGGATTCATTTACAATCCGGACTTTGGTTTGATGAATGAAATTTTAGGGCTGGTTGGCATTGAACCCATCTATTGGTTATCGGATCGCAAATGGGCCATGATTGCCATCCTGATCACGAACGCGTGGCAATGGACCGGCTTTTACATTGTGATGGTGCTTGCCGCAATTTTATCCATACCGAAGGAGCTTGATGAGGCTGCGGCAATTGATGGAGCGACAGGCGTCCAACGAGCAACCAAAATCACGCTTCCCTTAATTATGCCAATTATCTCTGTTGTGATCATGCTGTCGATCGCGGGAGCCATGAAAGCGGCGGACATTATTCTGGTTATGACCAAGGGGGGGCCGGCCGGCTCAACCGACGTTATGGCGACATATATGATTCGATATGCAATTACAAGCTTCAAGCATGGCTTTGGCAATTCGATCGCCGTGCTGATCTTCCTCTTTACGATCATTGTAACGGTGCTCTACCAGGTGCTGGTCGCAAGACGCAACGAAAGGATTGAATACTGATGAGAGCAATAAAGAAACTGATCCCGCACATTTTTTTGATGGCCTACTTGCTCGTCATACTATATCCATTCCTGTTCGTCCTGTTCTCTTCCGTGAAGGTGGATAACCAGTCCATTGCAACGAACCCTTTTGGTTTGCCAAGCACGTTGGTATTTGATAACTATGTGAACGCATGGGTGAGCGCCAAGATTAGCACGTATTTCTGGAACAGCTTATATATCGGCGTGCTGTCAGCCTGCTTATCGATTCTATTTGCGGCGATGCTGGCCTTTGCCGTGACGCGAATGAGATACAACCGGATCAGCGCGATTGTCTTTCAATGTATTTTGATAGGTATGCTGATTCCAAACAACTCTCTCATGCTGCCGATATATGGCATGATGAGGCAGTTGGATATTTTGAATACGCATATGGCCCTGATTCTGCCGTATGTTGCCAATGCCATCCCGTTCTCGGTTATTATACTGGCTGCCTTCATGCGGTCGCTGCCCGGCGAAATCGAAGAAGCCGCGGTTATTGATGGATTGAGGTCCGGAGGGTTGTTTGCTAGAATTATCTTACCTCTGACCGTTCCGGCTATCGTTACCGTATTTATCATCAACTTCCTGGGTAACTGGAACGAATTCTTGCTTGCTAACTATTTCCTATCGAATGATGAACTGAGAACGCTGCCTGTCGGAATGGTCGGATTCAGGGACGCCTACAATATGAACTACGCACAAATGTCCGCGGGTATCATATTCAGCGTGCTGCCGGTCCTTATCATTTATGCCGTGCTGCAAGAGAAGATCATTGAAGGCGTCACCGCAGGAAGTGTCAAGGGGTAATACCAGGAGCAGGAGCATGCGTATGAATTTGCGGAACAAACTATTCACGGCCTTTTTGGGGCTTATTATTATTCCGTTATTTGTGCTGGGCCTATTTACATTCTTTATTACCTACAATTCGATTGAGAAAAAGTACAGCCAGCAGGCTGAATATTCGCTAAAAGCGATCAGCTACAGCATTCTGAGCGTGTTCAAGGAGATGGAGTATGTCACGGATAACGGGATTGCGACCTCCGTCTTTGCCATGGCGCTGAATGCCAAGAATCCCGATGATCAAAACCTGATTAAGGAATCCAATGCAGAACAGCTGAAACTGAACGACAGACAGCGAAACTTCAGGAATCTACTATATAATCACCCAGCCATCAGTTATGCGTTTTTATATCATTTCAATAAAGAGTCATCACCGATTCCGATATTCAGTAAAGAGGATTTCAGAACGCTGCCTTACGAGCAGTTCAAGAACAGTCCTTTATACGAAGAGGTTGTGCAGCTTAACGGAATCCCGAAATGGCTGGCTCCGCACGAATTTCCGGAATTGACGGGGGCGGAGCCGGTATTCACCCAGATCAGGCTGATTAAGGACGTGACGACACTCCGCAAGCTGGGGATCCTGGTCGTCCAGATCAAGAGGTGGGAATTTGAAGAGATTTTCCGTCATCTGACACTGCCTAACAATCTGCAGAATACATCGTTTATGTTGGTCAACAATGAAGGCTTCATTTTATTTGATCCAAATAACGATATGGATGGCCAAAATATTAGCCAGTATATGAAGCGTGACGTTGAATTTAAGCAAGGCTACCAAAGCTTTAAAGCCAAGTTTAACGGCAAGGAGAATATTGTCTCCATCTATCATCTGAATGATTACGGCTGGAATCTCGTCTCGGTGACCAACTGGAACTCGCTCTCGCAAGAGGTGACATCCTTTGCCAAGTGGTTCTTCGTCATTATGGGCCTCTGTCTGGTTACGGCGATTGTGTTCAACCGCCTGTTCATGAATCGGATTACCGGGACGATCGCTGTCATCGTACGGTTTATGCGCCGCGTGGAAGATGGGGATTTGAACGCGAGAGTTGAAGAGAAGGGAGAGGATGAGCTGCTGCTGCTGTCGAAAGGGTTCAACAATTTGATGAACCGGATCAACAATCTGTTTGCGCAGATCAAAAAGGAGCAGAGGCAGAAGACCGACGCGGAGATGCGTGTGCTGCAAGCGCAGATCAAGCCGCACTTCCTCTTTAACACTTTGGAATCGATCAACGTTCTCGCTGTACAGAATGAAGGACGCAAGGTCAGCGAAATGGTTTACCGGCTTGCCAGCATCTTGCGGATCAGTATACAGGAGAAGGAAGAAATTACGCTGGACGAAGAAATCAAGCACTTGCAGAGCTACCTTGAAATCCAGAAGTTTCGGTTCGAGGACCTGTTCGAATACGAGATTGACGTACCGAAAGAGCTTATGCACAGCCGCATTTTGAAGCTGACGCTGCAGCCGCTGGTTGAGAACAGCATACAGCATGGCTTTGAAGGGATTTCTTATACAGGATGGATACGCATCTCTGCATGGAAGGAACTCGGTAATGTCATGATTCGGGTAGAGGATAACGGGCTCGGCATGACCTCTGAGCAGTTGTCCATGTTTGAATATATGGTGTCCGAGGATAACAGATCCGAACAGACGACGATGCAAAATCTCAAAGTGAACCAGGAACGACGGGGACTTGGACTGCGGAGCGTGGCTGACCGGCTTCGCATTCAGTACGGGGATTATTACGGTCTGTTTATATGCTCAAGCCGCCCCGGCGGCACCGTTATACAATGCGTCATACCCAATTATGACAGGGGGGAAGGGCAGCATGCTGAAGGCATTATTAGTTGACGATGAGGCTCCCATCCTGAACAATCTCAGCAAGGTTCTGCCTTGGGAAGAGATGGGCATGAAGGTTGTCGGACTTGCCCGAAGCGGGATGGAAGCACTTGAAGTAGCCGATCAGTTCAACCCGGATCTGATTCTGTGTGATATCCGGATGCCCGTCATGGACGGACTGACCTTTATCACGAAGATTCGGGAGAAAGGAAGCCGGGCGGAAATCTTTTTGTTAACGGGATATCAGGAGTTTGAATATGCCCGGGAAGCGATTAAGCTGGGCGTCAAGGATTATATCAGCAAGCCGATTCATTACGGTGAGCTTGAAATGAAGATTCGGGAGATCGGGGAGGAGATCCGCAAGAAGAGGGCGAAAGAGAAGTATTACAGTACCGTTTCGCTAATCGACGAGGCTCCGAATCCTGAAGCCGTTAAGAAAACGCCGGAGCAATTGGTAACGTCTGCTCTGGAGTATATCAATACCCATATGGGACAGGATTTGGGGATTGAGGAGCTTTCGGAGCATTTAGGGATCAGCTCCAGTTACTTCTGTTTATTGTTCAAGAACCATGTCGGGCTTACCTTCGTAGAGTATTTGACGAGACAGCGGATGGAGGCGGCCAAATTCCTGTTAGTAAACAGCGACAAGAACATCGCGCAGATCGGCTCCTTTGTCGGGTATCATGAGCGGCGGTATTTTACCAAGGTATTTCAAAAGGCCACCGGCATGACTCCTTCCGAGTTCAGGGAAATGTCCGGGGAGGCAACGGTATAGGTTTTGATAGGGCCCATGCAGGCTGCTACAGTCATCACTAGATCAATCCCGGTTGGTTTTGCAAAGTCCTTTTAAATGGATAGAAAGTAGGTATGAGACCAATGAAATGGACGGCAGCAGATTTATCGTTAGAACAAAAGGTAGGACAAATGTTTATATGCGGCTTCAACGCCTTGACGCCGAATGAGCACGCCAAAATACTGATCGAACAATATCAGGTCGGAGGCATCTGCTATTTTCGCCGGAATGTGAAAACGCTGCCTCAGCTTGCCGAACTGTCAAAGTCCTTGCAGCAGCTCGCATCGGACCGCCAAAAGTTCCCGCTTCTGATCTCAATAGATCAGGAGGGCGGTATGGTTGCCCGGATTGATCATGAAGGCATCAGCCGCATTCCGGGAAATATGGCGCTTGGAGCAGCGGGCAGCGCGGAGGATGCTTACAGGGTAGCGCAAATCGGGGCGCGCGAATTGCGTTCACTCGGCGTGAACATGAATTTCGCTCCTTGCCTCGACGTGAACAACAATCCTCGTAATCCGGTCATCGGCGTGCGTTCCTTCGGCGAAGATCCCCAAGCTGTTGCCGCGCTCGGGACTGCGGCCATTAAGGGATATCAGGAAGAAGGCGTGTCCGCTACGGCCAAGCACTTCCCGGGACATGGCGATACGAGCGTCGATTCGCATCTCGGGCGGGCTTCTGTACCGCATGATCTGGAACGGCTCCGCAGCGTGGAATTGTATCCGTTCGCGCAAGCGATCCGGGACGGCGTGGACGCCATCATGACGGCACACGTCAGTTTCCCGGCGATAGAGCCGAGCGATCTGCCGGCCACGCTCTCTCGTGCAGTATTAACGGGTCTGCTGAGAGAAGAGATGGGGTTTGAAGGACTGATCATAACGGACTGCCTAGAGATGCATGCGATCTCTAAAGAGTACGGGATTCCGGAGGGCGCGATACGCGCGATCGCAGCGGGTGCGGACTGCGTACTGGTCAGCCACAATCTATCCGAGCAGACGGCGGCGATTAAGGCCGTCATTGCAGCTGTCCGCAGCGGAAGGCTTTCAGAGGATCTGATCGATACGGCTGTAGAGCGGATATTGGCGCTGAAGCAGCGTAATGCGAAGCTCGCAGAGGAGCTTCCGGTCTACCCGATTGGCGAGGTGGCGGAAGAGACCAAACAATTGCTGGCTCAAATCGCAGGCAGAGGCATCACGCTGGTGAAAGACGAAGGGCAGCTGCCTCTTAAGCCGGCTCAGGCCGTCGCGGTGATCTGGCCTGAACTGCTTTCGGCAACCCAGGTTGATGAAGCATGGAGCAAGAGCTATACCTTGGGGGATGCCTTGAGAAGTTACGGGGTTCCGGCAGACGATCTGCGTGTCGGAACCGATATGTCCGATGAAGAGGTCGAGCAGGCGGTTAAGGCAGCGGAAGGATATAAACAGATTGTGGTAGCTACGTATACTTCCGAGAGCCGTCTTCCCGCCGGCCAGCAGAAGCTGGTGAGCAAGCTGGCTGATCTTGAGGATGTGACCCTTGTTATTGTTGCTACCCGTAATCCTTATGATATCAATGATCTTCCCCCGGTTCCGACGTATTTGTGCAGCTACGAGAACACGCCCTATTATATGAATGCGGCCGCGGGGGTCTTAATGGGTCAGGTTATGCCGGAGGGTAAGCTCCCGGTAGGGATCAGCGAGGCTTATCCGCTAGGCTGGAGCGGTAATCAGGACTATGTCAACAATTGAATAAGGTTTGCTCAAACCGGAGTCTTCCTACCCAGGAATGCTCCGGTTTTCCTATTTTCCAGCCATTTCTGAGCAACTTTTCGGGAAACTTCGCGTCTAATAGTATGTCCAATAGAGGCAGACAGACTATACTGAGTGTTTTAAAGGAGTAGAGAATGAATTTCAAGAGAATCTCGATGATTACAGTCCTTGCCGCGGCACAGGTATCCATGGCATTTCCCGCGGCAGCTGAATCACCGGATATTACAGCTCCGGCGCTAAATAGCCAATCAGCGCTGCAGTCCCCGGTGGAAGGACAAAGCCAGCAGAGTAGAGAACAACAGACGGACATGCAGCAAGCGGAGGAAACATCGGCAACGCCAAAGGAAACAAATTCTGATTCAGTTGAAGGCACGATTAGCGATCCGAATGCCGAACCTTCTGCCCCCAATGAACAGCAGGAGCAGGAGGATACGGAAAACGATCCTTCCGATAATGAGGTATCAGAGAACGAAGAGGGCGGCCCATCCGGAGACACGCCCGAAGTCAGGACTTCCAATGTTGCGGCTAACGAACTTGTGCTGATGATGAACAGCAATGTGATGTACCATAACGGCAAGAAATACAAAGCCGGTCAGCCGATGGCTGTGAAGCAAGGGGTATCCTATGTCGCCATTCGCGCCATGGTTGAACGTGCAGGACTGAAGCTGTCTTACGATAACAAAACGAAGGAAACCATCATCCTTAAGGATGGCAATGAACTTCGGTTTACGACAGGAAGCAGTTATTATAAAGTCAACGGACAGGTTCGTCCGATGAAAGGCCCTGCCTACCAGAGCAGCAATGTGTTTATGGTTCCGTTAACCGCGATCACGCAAGCGCTTGATATTCCATACCAGGTGAACCAATCCGAGAAGAAGGTTATTCTCGATTTATCCGGTATGGGCAGCGGCAACGATAACGGCGAACAGTCCGGAAATAACGGCGGGGGATCTGGGAACGAGGTTCCGAACATACCGAACCTGGGTCCGAATGACCTCATCCTGATGATGAACAGCAACAAGATGTATCAGAACGGGAAAGCGTATACGGCAGGTCAGCCAATGGCAGTCAAGAATGGCGTATCCTATGTTGCCATTCGCTCCCTCGTTGATCGTGTCGGCCTGAAGCTGACCTATGACGGAAAGACAAAGGAAACGATTATTATCCGCGGTAACGATGAGCTTCGTTTTAAGACGAACAGCAGCGCATACACCGTGAACGGGGTCAGAAAATCAATGAAGGGACCGGCTTATCAGTCCAACAATACATTCATGGTGCCGCTGACCAGCATTACGCAGGCGCTGGACATTAGTTATCGGGTGGACCAGCCGAACAAACGGGTTATCCTTAGCCTGAGCTCAAAGCCGGTAGCTTCCTTCACGGTGCAGCCTGGCGAGATCCTTGCCGGACAAACAACGGTTACGTATAAGACGAATGCCTATTCCCCGACGGGCCTGGCTATTGTTGACGAGCATTGGGAAGGCCGGGAAGAGATTTTTGACGAACCCGGCGTGCATACCGTTTCCTACTCGGTACAGGATTCCAGCGGGGAGTGGAGCGACCCGTATATATTGAGCATTCAGGTATCCGCACCGAATACGCCTCCTGTTGCCATGTTCGAAACGGACAAACAGGAATATAAGATCGGTGAGAAAATAACGTACATGAATATGAGTTATGACAACGATCCTGGCGATGAGCTTACGTATAAGTGGGAAAATAACGATCAGGCCTTTTTTACGGCAGGAACGCATAAAGTGCTGCTGATTGTTACGGATAAACATGGAGCGACCAGCTCATACGAGAAGATCATCAACGTAACGAGTGAAGTGTTGTATACGCGCGATCAATTCAATCAATTGTTTACGGGCATCGGCGACAAATACACCTTTGACGGATCAGCTGTGCCGACATGGAAACTGATGCCGATTACGAGAAGCTCCGAACCGTATCTGTTGATTCGCAGCAACTCTCCGGAAACCGTCTATCAAGAGGGGATTGTCTACCGTGAGGTTGGCAATGCCAGCACGCGATTCATGATTCACCACTTGAACGCTACCGGGAAGAATATGAAGATGTATGTCGTTGCCACCAACATCAACACGATGACGGCGCGTCTGACCACGGAGTATACCGGATTGGGCGGTCCGATTAATATCCCGACAGCTACGGGTAAAGCGGCTGTCCAGCGTTATCTCGAGTCCATGCAGTCAGCGGATGCATTCAAAACGATCTCGCTCGCCCCTGGGGAAAGCCGGATCATTTTGCAAGACTTGAGCGCGCAAACCTTGAAGAATCAGCAGGTGCTCTCGATGTTTGCTGATCTCTATTCCGACTCGCCGATCCGATATGATGTCATCATGATTGATGAAGCCAAGGATCCGATTCAAAAGCTGCCTCACCTGAAACTCCATCCGAGCGATGGCGTTCATAACCGGGGAACGTATCCGGACTCGACACGGATCATTGAATCTTATGACTTGGTTGGCGACGCGCCTACCCGTCTCGCGCTCGGTGACAAGACAAACGATCCGAATCTGGAAGGGTATGACGGCATTAACGGTTCATATCAGTCCAATGCCGGGAACTTCGGTGTGCTGTACAAAATCAAGCTGCACCGCGTAGCACCCAATACGCTGATCACGCTGAATCCGCGCGGAGGCAAGTACATGGGGGCGATGATGGTGAACGGAAATATCATTCAGACGCCGAATACAAGCGGTGGCGCTGTATCTGCGCCGAATGAAGCTGCCGTTCTCTACCGTACGGGGAATTACGAGCAGACCGTAGAAATCCTGTTTACAGCGGCACCGGGAAGCAGTCTGCCAATCAACATCCTGCTCCAGCCGCTTCCGCAATTGAAGAACTAATCCATTCATCATTTATAGCAACGGGACAGCCTTCCTGGCCAGAACATGGTTAGGGCTGTCCTTTTTGTTGGTTCTTTGCTGAGGAATCATGTCATATCCCAGGCATCTGTTTTCCACTGACGGGTACCTTGCAGGCGTTTAGCCTATACAGAACCGCTTTCATTGACGCTGTCTTATTTTTCAGGCATTATAAGAAGAGAGTATCTTCAAGTAGAGGAGGTTACCTCCGTATGCTTACGACGGAACAGATCATCGACGCCATGTCGGAACATGGGCTGCGCATTACTGATCAGCGCAAGACACTTGCCAAATTGTTTGGGGAACATCCTGGCTATTTAACGGCCAAGGATGTGTACGGATATATGGGCCGGAAGTACAGCGGTTTGAGCTTCGATACGGTTTATCGGAATCTTAGGGTATTGTACGAGCTTGGCGTATTGGAGCAGGTTGTGTTCGAGGAAGGCATCAAGTTTCGAGGACGCTGCAGCGAAGAACATCACCATCATCATATGATCTGCCTGCAGTGCCAGAAGACGTACCCGATTACGTTTTGCCCGATGCAGCTGACCGATGCGCCGGATGATTTCCAGGTGGTTCAGCATAAATTCGAAGTGTTCGGCTACTGCCGCGACTGCGGCAAGGACAGTGCGGATAATGAAGTTTCACCAGGCAGTGCAGGAAAGCGGGATAGCCGGGCATGAGCACAGCGCGCAGGGTGGTGAAGGTGCCGATACACTTCTATCGGAAATTCATCTCTCCGTTGAAACCGGCGACTTGCCGATTCTATCCAACCTGCTCGGCCTATGCTCTTGAAGCGATTGAGGTGCACGGCGCGCTCAAGGGCTCCTGGCTGGCGGCCAAGCGAATAGCAAGATGCCATCCGTTTCATCCAGGCGGCATAGATATGGTTCCGCCGCGCAAGGATAAGGTGTCGTCTTCATGGACAGAGAAATAGCGTTTTATGGGGTATCCTAATGGACACGGTACGGAATGCATCCTGTCTTTTGGTCATAACCATTCTACGGACCGCGGCTCATCTTGACACGCCGCAGCCCGTTTGATTAAAATGTAAGAAATTATAGGTATATCCGAGGAAGAGATAAGTACGGAAAGCTTGCCTTGAACAGAGAGCCGGAGCAGCTGGAAACCGGTCTTGGCGAATTTCGGAAAATGGTCTTGGAGGATCCGCTTTTGAGCGCTGCAGTCGGGGTATGAAGGCTGCCGTAAAGGAGCGGCGTGAGCCAGCGTTAATGGACGGCCGGATGACGGCAGATGAGCCTGTTACCCGTAAGGGGACAGGGAATTTGGGTGGTAACACGTGAGAACAACTCTCGTCCCATGGGGACGGGGGTTTTTTGTTGTTTACTGCTGTTTTCGTAAAGAGATTGCCTGATACAAACAATCCATTTCACGGTAAAGGAAGGTTACAATGGCAGACAAAAAGACGTTTTATATTACAACGCCAATCTATTATCCAAGTGATAAGCTGCATATCGGGCATGCTTATACTACGGTGGCCGGCGACGCGATGGCCCGATACAAACGGCTTCGCGGATACGATGTCCGTTATTTGACGGGGACCGATGAGCACGGACAGAAGATTGAACGCAAAGCGGCTGAGGCTGGAAAAACCCCGCAGCAGTTCGTTGACGATATCGTGGCCGGCATTAAGGACCTGTGGAAGAAGCTGGACATATCGAACGAAGATTTCATTCGCACCACGGAGCAGCGCCATACCACGGTTGTACAGGAGGTATTTGAGCGTCTGCTGAAGCAGGATGACATCTACAAGGGCGAATACGAAGGCTGGTACTGTACGCCTTGTGAGTCGTTCTTCCTGGAACGTCAGCTTGTAAACGGCAACTGTCCGGACTGTGGGCGACCTGTTGAGCTAGTGAAGGAAGAGAGCTACTTCTTCCGCATGAGCAAATATGTGGACCGCCTGCTCCAGTATTACGATGAGAATCCGGATTTCATTCAGCCGGTATCCCGCAAGAATGAGATGATCAACAACTTCATTAAGCCGGGTCTTGAGGATCTGGCTGTGTCCCGTACGACCTATGAGTGGGGCGTGAAAGTGAAGAGCGATCCGAAACATGTGATATATGTGTGGATTGACGCTCTTCTGAATTATATAACGGCACTCGGTTACGGTACAGAAGACGCCAGCCTGTATGACAAATACTGGCCGGCCGACGTACACCTGATGAGTAAGGAGATCGTCCGTTTCCATACGATCTATTGGCCGATCATTCTGATGGCGCTCGATGTTCCGCTTCCGAAAAAGGTGTTTGCCCATGGCTGGCTGCTGATGAAGGACGGGAAGATGTCCAAGTCCAAGGGGAATGTGGTTGATCCGGTTACGATGATTGACCGGTATGGTCTTGATGCGCTTCGTTATTACCTGCTGCGTGAAGTTCCATTCGGAGCGGACGGCACCTTTACGCCGGAAAGCTTCGTGGAACGGGTGAACTCCGACCTGGCCAATGACTTGGGTAACTTGTTGAACCGTACCGTGGCCATGGTCGATAAATATTTTGACGGAGTAGTTCCTGCTTTCTCCGCCGGCGTAACGCCGTTTGATGCAGCGATCGAGGAAGCGGCTAAGTCGGTTTATGAGAAAGTCGAAACCGCTATGGAAAATATGGAATTTTCCGTTGCGCTGACGGCCATCAGTCAGTTTGTCAGCCGCAGCAACAAATATATTGATGAGACCCAGCCTTGGACGCTGGCCAAAGACGAGAACAAACGGAATGAGCTGGCATCCGTCATGAGTCACTTGGTGGAGACGCTTCGCGTTGCATCAATACTACTTCAGCCGTTCCTGACCCGTACTCCGAAAAAAATGTGGGATCAGCTTGGCCTGGCGGAAGGCGAATGGACGACTTGGGAAAGCGGACGCCAGTTCGGAGCTATACCGGCTGGAACGAAGCTTCAAAAAGGCGAGCCGATATTCCCTCGCCTGGATACAGAGCAGGAAGTGGCATACATCGCCGAGGCGATGACAGGCGGTACGAAGGCCGCTCAGGAAGAGACTTCGACCTCGACAGCAGATTCGTCCGCCGGGAGCACGGAACCTGTAGAGCTTAAAGAGGAAATCGGCATTGAGGATTTTGCCAAGGTCGAGCTGCGCGTAGCGCAGGTGATCGCAGCCGAGCCGGTGAAGAAAGCGGACAAGCTGCTTAAGCTGCAGCTTGATCTGGGATTCGAGCAGCGGCAAGTGGTATCCGGCATTGCGAAGTTTTACACGCCCGAGGAATTGGTTGGACGCAAAGTGATTTGCGTAACGAACCTGAAACCGGTGAAGCTTAGAGGCGAAATGTCGCAAGGCATGATTCTGGCCGCCTCCCACGGCGATCAGCTGACGCTTGCAACTGTACCGGACGGCATGCCTAACGGCGCAGTTGTCAAATAAAATACTCTCTCATTGAATTAAGTCGCGATAGACGGTGTACCCTGTTAAAGGGTACGCCGTTATTTTTTCCTTTAAGAGGTTGTTCAAAAAGTCCGCTTTTGATAAAGAAAACCTCTATCGAGGCCACTTCAAGGATGAGCGACCGCGATGGATAGGTAGGTTTTCTTGCGATATCGAATTTCATCAGTTCCACTGATAACCCATAAATTCTATATCTAACACGAAGCGAATCAGGAAGCAGCTCGTCATCGAATCTTGAATTCAGCCGGGCCAAAGTAAAAGCTTCCGAAGCATGTTTCCTGCGGAAACATTTCAGGTGCTCACGTACCCAACACGTACGCTCCGCTCCTGACGTCCCTAGCTTCATCCAACTGAGCGTTTTGAAAAAACGCACTTCGGAAGCATAAGCTTCGGTGCTGAAAATCGACCATTTTGAACACGCACTTTCATACGGAGGATATAACATCTCTATTGAAAATCAATAGTAAGTTTTACGATTTGGTTGACAACGGGGTTTGCCTGCTCTTATAATCTTGTTAGTAAAGATTACGATTAATTGAACGGAGCGGATATGGGGAGATGAACATGAACAAGAGAAAGAGAGAGAACAAACTTACCGGTTGGACCTGGAGTGTAACCTCTATTTTAGTGGCGGTACTCATCCTGTCGGGGTGCGGGAGTAAATCCGGCGGCGGCATTGTAGAGGGCAAGGTAAACGTCATTACGACCTTTTATCCAATATATGAATTTACGAAGGAAATTGGCGGGGATGACGCCAATGTCGTAAATCTTCTGCCAACTGGCGTGGAGCCGCATGATTGGACACCGCGCAGCCAGGATATCGTGAATACTTCCAAGGCCCAGCTGTTTCTATATAACGGTGCCGGGCTGGAAGGCTGGGTACCCGGATTTTTGAAGGGACTTGATAAAGACACGCAAGTCAAGCCGGTTGAAGTCAGTCACGGCATCCAGCTGATTGATGCTGTGGGAGACGATGGTCATGGACACGGGGAAGCAGCCCACGAAGAGGAACATGATCACAGCCACGAGGAAGGCGTTGAAGCAGAGCATGATCACAGCCATGAGGAAGGCGCCGAAGAAGATCATGCAGGACATGACCATGAAGAAGAGGCCGCCGAGACTAGCACCGACACTCATCATACGGATCCGCATACATGGGTAAGCCCAAAATCCGCGCTGGTCATGGCAGAGAATATCAAGAACAGCCTTGTCGAGGTGGATCCTGAACATAAGGACGGTTATGAACAGCGCTTTGAAGCCTTGAAAGAGAAGCTGGTCAAACTGGATAATGATTTCACAAGCGAGTTGTCCAAAATGCCGAAGAAAGACATTGTCGTATCCCACCAGGCGTTCGGATATCTATGTCGGGATTATGGTTTGACGCAGCATGCGATTATGGGGCTGTCGCCAGACGCGGAGCCGAGAGCGCAGGATATTGTGAACCTCACCAAGACGGTGAAAGAGAAGGAAGTCAAATATATTTTCTTTGAAGAGCTCGTATCCGATAAACTTGCCAAAACACTCGCAAATGAAGCAGGCGTGGAAACCTTGGTATTGAATCCAGTGGAGGGATTGACTAAGGAGCAGGCGAGCGGCGGCGAGAATTATTTCACGCTGATGGAGAAAAATTTGCAAAATCTAACGAAGGCTTTACAATAAGGAAGATGGGGGAGCATATCCCCCTCTTCTTTCGTGTTATGAACGTTTATGATGTTCATATATTGAGATAGAAAGACTACAGAGAGAAAGGCGGCCTGGTTATGGAGCCGGCAGCACAGGATTGCCACCAACCTATTATACAAATCAAGGATGTATCCTTTCATTACCGCGAGCAACAGGTGATCAAGGATCTCAATTTCACCATAAAAGAACGGGACTTCGTAGGTATTGTCGGGTCGAATGGGGCAGGCAAAACGACGCTGCTCCGCATGATCGTTGGATTGCTGCCTGCCGCAGAAGGGTCTATCGAACTGTTCGGTCAGCCGATCCGTAAGTTTCAGGACTGGGAGCGAATCGGGTACGTTCCGCAGAAAAATTCGTTTAATCCGCTGTTCCCGGCCACTGTGCGTGAAGTCGTCATGTCCGGGCTATATAATCGGAAGAAAATGTTTCGCCGTTTGAACCGCCTGGACCACCAGAAATGTGAGGACGCGCTGGAAGTGATGCGCATTCAGGATATTGCCGACAAGCGGATCGGGGCTCTGTCCGGAGGACAGCAGCAGCGCGTGTTTCTCGCTCGGGCGCTCATCAATCGTCCGGATCTGCTCATACTGGACGAGCCTACGATCGGCATTGATGCCGAGACCCAGGCCGGATTCTTTGAACTGATTACCCATATGCATGCCCATCATCACATGACGTTTTTGATGGTCACCCATGATTTGGACATGGTCAAAGACTACCTGGGAGAATCGCCGGTATCGCAGAACGGGAAAATTCAGTTTTTTGTAAGGCATTCTCATGAAATCGAAAACTGCGCGGAAGTGGATTTGCAGCATTCGCTCGTATAATGTATAGAAACAAACTTTTTGAAGCAGGAGAAGGGGACGTTATCATTGCTTGATATATTGTTTAGCGATTTTTTTCAGCGGGCGCTGATTGGAGGGATTCTGATCGGCATTACAGCTCCGCTTATCGGGATATTCCTCGTGCTGCGCAGGCTGTCCATGATCGGCGATACGTTGTCGCACGTCACGATTGCGGGCGTGGCGCTCGGATTTTTGATCGAAGTATATCCGCTTGCCGCTGGACTTGTGTTCGCGGTGCTGGCCTCATTTGCGATTGAGAAGCTGCGAAAGGCATATAAAAGTTATGCCGAGCTGTCAATCGCCATTATTATGTCTGGCGGCGTTGCGCTTGCTTCGCTGTTTTTCACCCTGGGAATGGGCTATAATACGGATGTTATGAGTTATTTGTTCGGCAGCATCTATACGCTGGATTCCACGGATATTTATATGGTGGGCGGTGTAACCGTCGTAGTCATTGCGGTTGTGGTGATGTTCTTCAAGGAGTTCTTCCTGCTCAGCTTCGAGGAGGATGCGGCCAGTGTCAGCGGCCTGCCCGTTAAGTGGATGAACATGATCATTACGGTACTGACGGCCCTTGTCGTAAGCACCGCCATCAAAATTGTGGGCGCGCTTCTGGTATCCGCATTGTTGGTGATTCCGGTAGCGATCAGCTTATTGCTGGCAAGAAGCTTTCGAGGCTCCATCGTATTATCGGTCATCATCTCCGAAATTGCCGTTATCGGGGGATTGATGCTTGCGGGCGTATTTAATTTGGCACCGGGCGCGACCATCGTGCTGCTGCTGATCAGCCTGCTTATCATTACGCTTGTCGGCAAAAAGGGCTTTACGACATAAGGGGGTTCTGAAATAAAATGGCTGATATTAATATCGGCATCGCGTTTGCTGCCGGTTTTGCTTCTTTTATATCTCCATGCTGTTTACCGCTGTACCCGTCCTACTTATCTATTATTACAGGCATGTCGGTTAATGACTTGAAGAACGAACAGAACCGCAAGGAGGTCCGATTCCGGACCATGACGCATACACTTGCGTTCATCCTTGGGTTTTCTGCTGTTTATTACACCCTTGGTTGGGGGGCAGGTCTATTCGGGGAGTTCTTCACGGAATATCAAGACTTGATCCGTCAGCTGTCTGCGCTGCTGATCATCGTGATGGGTCTTATGCTCATTGGCATTTTCCAGCCCAAGTTTTTAATGAAGGACCGGAAATTCAATTTTAAATCCAAACCGACCGGATACATAGGAACATTTCTGTTTGGCATCGGGTTTGCTGCAGGCTGGTCGCCATGCGTCGGCCCGATTTTAACGGCCATCATCGCGCTGGCAGCTTCCGATCCGGGAACCTGGTTCCCGTTGATTACCTCATACTCCCTGGGGTTTGCAGTGCCTTTTTTCATCCTGGCTTTTTTCATCGGCTCGACCCGCTGGATTCTCAAGTATTCAAGCACGCTGATGAAGGTCGGCGGCGTCTTGATGATATTGATGGGGGTTCTGCTCTTTACAGATCAAATGTACAAAATTACGATTTGGCTGCAAGGCATTACGCCGGAGTGGCTTAAATTCTAAAATCGAGCGGAAGACGGGTCCAATCATAAGTCATTATTGACATAGGGTTGGGCCAGGACTTGCCAACCGGTCTCCAAAACATGTATCATTACTAGTGCAGGTAAAACAGTGTTTTGCACGGGTTATGTAATTATAGAAAAGAGGGAATAAGATGCCGACACCTAGCATGGAGGATTATTTGGAGCGCATCTACAAGTTGATCGACGAAAAAGGATATGCGCGCGTTTCGGATATTGCCGAAGGCTTGGAGGTTCACCCCTCATCCGTCACGAAGATGATTCAAAAGCTGGACAAAGACGAATATTTGATCTATGAAAAATATCGCGGTTTGGTTTTGACCAGCAAAGGCAAAAAAATGGGCAAACGGCTCATGGAACGTCATCATTTGCTTGAGGAATTCCTTGAGATGATAGGTGTACAGGATGAAAATATTTATAGGGATGTTGAGGGAATCGAGCATCATTTAAGCTGGGATTCCATTACGAGAATTGAAACGCTTGTGGAGTATTTCAAGCGCGATGAGAATCGACTTCAGGATTTGCGTGACGTTCATAACGAATTAGTCAACGAATCGTAATGTGGCATCTGTCCGCTTGTGACAGATGCTTTTTTAAACTGAACCGTCATATTTCCAGTGTTATATTAATAAGTTAGATTACCTGCAAATTTCATATTTTCGGAGGATTAATAGAAATGAAGCTTCGTAGATGGTTGTTGGTGCTGATTATGTTATTATTGTGTCTCCCGTCGGTGGTCCCAACTGCGCAAGCGAAGGCAGCTCCTATCAGTATCCAGTTGGATGGCGAAACCTTAAACAGTGACGTATCTCCTTACATATTGCCGAAGGTTAATGTAACCATGGTTCCTACGCGGATTATCAGTGAAGGCCTGGGCGCTTCGGTAGCTTGGAATCAGAAGTTAAAGACCGTAACGATCGGACTGGACGGGTCGAATCTGCAATTGACATCCGGCAGCAAAACCGCGCTTGTGAACGGCTCATCCGTAGCACTTGATGCATCGGTTGAAATTAAGAGCGGCCGGGTTATGGTTCCGCTGCGGTTTGTCAGCGAGAACCTGGGTGTGCAGGTCGAATGGAACCAGGCGGCACAGCGCATCTCGCTGACCACAGGCACGGACGTTGTTCCTCCACCGCCGGTATCTTCGGGGGATGAAGTCAGAGGGGCCTGGATATCCACGGTGTTTAATCTGGATTGGCCGAAAACAAAGACCAGTGCTGAACAGCAAAAGGCATCTTACATCGCCTTGCTGGATTCGCTCCAGGAAGTCGGCATCAATACCGTGTACGTGCAGGTACGTCCGGCTGGCGATGCATTATATCCATCCACTATGGTGCCATGGTCCAAAGTGCTGACAGGCATTCAAGGAGCAGATCCGGGGTATGATCCGGTAGCTTTCATGGTGGAGGAAACGCATAAACGGAATATGGAGTTCCACGCATGGTTTAATCCCTTCCGGGCAAACACCGATATTTTGACAGCATCGCTCGATCCATCCCACGTTGCGCTCAGCCACCCGGATTGGATCGTGAACACAGGCAAGCAGCTGTACATCAATCCAGGGATCCCCGAAGCTCGTCAGCATATCATCGATACCATTATGGAGGTCGTGAACGGATACGATATTGACGGTATTCACCTGGATGATTATTTCTACCCATCCAATACGGTCTTCAAAGATGATGCGGCATACCGCCAATACAATCAAGGTGCTTACGCAAACCTTGCAGATTGGCGTCGCGGAAACATCAATGCATTTGTGCAATCGCTCGGTGAGAGCATTCACCGTGTGAAACCGGACGTTGAATACGGAATCAGTCCTTTCGGCGTATGGCGTAACCAGTCCGTGGACAAGACGGGATCGGATACGAAGGCCGGCGTGACGGCTTATGACAGCATGTATGCTGATGTGCGGGCCTGGATCCAGAACGGCTGGATCGATTACGTGGCTCCGCAAATCTATTGGAGCATGAATAATCCGGCCGCCGACTATGATAAGCTGGTGGACTGGTGGGCCAGCGAAGTACAAGGAACCGGTGTAGATCTCCTGATCGGTCATGCCCCCTACAAACTGGGAACCAGCGAAATTGGTTGGCAGAGCGCATCGGAGATCATCAATCAATTGAAGTACAATCAGAATTATGCCGAGGTTAAAGGCAGCATTTTCTTTAGAGCAGAGAATATTTTAAGTAATCCGTTAGGCATTAAAGATCAATTGCAATCATATTATAGATAAATCGGCACGTCCCATAGGTATGAAACATCCCCCGCGCTCATACATAGTCATTAGACCATGTGAGGCGGGGGATTTTATATGCAAATTAATGCGGTATTTGAAGGTGGGGGAGTGAAGGGGATCTCGCTTGCCGGGGCTGTCAAGGCCGCGGAGAATGCCGGCATGGAATTCAGCCGTGTTGCCGGAACCTCCTCCGGTTCGATCGTGGCATCCGTGCTGGCAGCAGGTTACCGGGCAGACGAGATCAAGCGCATTATTGAGGAGACGCCCTTTCATTCGTTTCTCCAGCGAGCACCGATCTTTAATACGAAGTTTATAGGTCCCGCCTTGCGGGTGTTGATTAAGAAGGGGCTGTATTCCGGGGAAGCCCTGGAGAACTGGATTAGGGAGATCCTGCTTGCCAAAGGGATATTTACGTTTTCCGACATCCCGGCAGGCAAGCTGTATATCGTGGCTTCGGACATTACGAATGGAAGGCTGCTGGTGCTTCCGGACGACCTTCGTCAATATGGCATAAACCCTGCAACATTTCCCGTGGCCAAGGCTGTGCGCATGAGCTGCAGCATTCCGTATTTTTTCGATCCCGTCATTCTTCGCTTATTGGGCAGGGCCGCTAAGGGCAAGTCGTTCGGCGAACAATTTGTCTACATTGTGGATGGGGGACTTCTTAGCAACTTTCCGTTATGGCTCTTTGACCGAGAGTCGAAGGGGGGACCTAAGCCGCTGCCAGTGCTTGGCTTTCAGATGGTCGGAAAGAACAGTAACTTGCCTCATCTGATCGAAGGCCCGATCGGCATGTTAACCGCCATGTTTGAGACGATGCTTTCCGCTCACGATGAACGGTATATTGAACAGCAAAACCGGAATCGAACGATTAAAATTCCGACGCTGGGCATTGGTACCACTCATTTTAATCTGACCAAGGAGGAAAGCGAGAATTTATACAATTCGGGATTAACGGCGGGCACGATGTTTTTCGCCCGCTGGAACTCCGAACATTAAAAAACCGTCCGGCCGGCATGAGTTTGCACGGTTGGACGGTTTTCTTGTTAGTGATATTTAGGAACATCATCGGATGGGTCGGGTTTTCCTTTTTGCCCATCGATAACCTGAAACGGGTACTGTTTACGTTTTGCGGCCGGACTGCTCTTTCGTGCGGTGCTCTGTTTAGCCGCCAGCTTAGCTGCGGTTCGCTTGGAAGGTTTCACCTTAGGCCGCTTGTTAAAACGACGAGGCGGGAACTTATAGAGCACATACACGACAGCCACAATAATGAGTGGAATCATCATATTCATTCTTGATCCAGGGTCTAACAGGAATACCAGTAGCCCTATGGCGGCTAACGTGATCGCCGTCCAAAAAATGATCGCATGCCTTCTCATGGATTATCACCCTTTCGCGGGATCCAGCACACTTCCTGTCACAGATTGGTGAACTGTAACATTCTCGTATTGAGCATCTAACTCACGCATTCTGTTAAAGGATGCGATGGATACTTCAACTTGATCATCAGTAGGTTCCTTCGTCGTTAAAAGCTGCAGCCACAGACCGGGATATCCGAGGAAACGGAGTACCGGCATGTCTCGCATGGCATTGGTAAGTTTCAGGAACTCAAAGGAAACGCCAAGCACGACCGGAAGAAGCGCGATTCTTTGAATGACCCGCTGCGTCATGGTATCCCATGGCACCACCGAGTAGACGACAACGCCGAGAACAATGGTCAGCATCATGAAGCTGCTGCCGCAGCGATAATGCAGTCGCGTATATTTCTGTACATTCTTCACCGTCAGCTCTTCGCCGGCTTCAAATGCGCTGATGACTTTGTGTTCGGCACCGTGGTATTGGAACAGTCTTTTAATGACAGGTGTCTGGGAGATTGCCCATAAATACACGAGCAGCAGTATTAATTTAATTACGCCTTCAATCAGGTTATGCACAATATAGTGATCAAATGTATCGCCAAAAAAGAAATCCTCTACAAAGACAGGAACGAGTGTAAACAGCAGCTTACCGAATACGAAGGAAAGCACGCTGACGGCGGCCACACCGATGATCATGCTTAGACTCCAGCCGGTGTCTTCTTTCTCCTTCTGTTTCTCACGTTCTTCAGGCTCCAGGGTATCGTCAGCATATGCATCCGCAGAGTAATTCAAATGTTTGGAACCTTTAATTGTAGAATCTATGAGACTGACGATGCCGCGAAGAAGCGGAATCTTCCGCAGCTTTCGAACCCAAGCCTTGTCTTCGCGAGGCACCTCGAGAAACTTGATTTCGTTATTTTTACGCCGCACGGCCGTCACATTCACATGCTTGCCGCCGAACATAACGCCTTCGATTACAGCTTGGCCTCCATAGCTGATCGGGGTTGACTTATCGGACAACCAGTTCACCCTCCCTGACATGTTTTTCGTTCTATGAACTATTGTATCGAATTTTGAAAGTAATTTCTAGTTGGATTAGGGCAGGGGAAGCGGAGCATACTACCTTCAAAGATGAAATGGAGTCACAGCGGGCATTCGATAATTGAAAAAGAGGAGAATCAATAGATGCATGAACATCAATTTCGCAAGCAGAACCAAGTCACCAATCCGTTTACGTTTGCCCTGGAACTGGGCTATTTTGCAGGTCTGATCTGGGGGGCCGTGCTGTGGATATTTTACTGGCTAAAATTCACGAAGGTGCTTCCAGGCTTTTTGCTGGAGCCGTTCTTCAAGCATGAGTTCCTCGCGACGACAGCAGGCCAAATTGCCGGTTGGCTGTCCTTTATCGCATTTTCCGTCATCGCTTCCCTCATTTACGTCACCTTGTTCAGGAAGCTGAAGGGCCCATGGCCCGGGATTGCATACGGAATCGTATGGTGGGCGGTGCTGTTCGTCGCGCTCAATCCATGGCTGCGGCTGACGGACCCGGTGAAGAAGCTGCCTTGGGATACAAACATCTCTGAGGTTTGTATTTTTATATTATGGGGACTATTTATCGGTTATACGACTGCGCAGGAATTCACCGATGAGAAACTGCGCGAACCGAAGAAGGTGGCGGGCTAGGCAAGAAAAACTTCTCAACCCTATCCCGCCTATGGTAAAATAGCTTTTGGTTATTTGACGAAAAGGTGGGAAGCCCTATGAAATCCATATGGGTGATAAACGGACCGAACTTAAACCTGCTCGGCTTCCGTGAACCGGGCATTTATGGTTCACTCAGCCTGCAGGCGATCGAAGATAATTTGCGTAAACAGGCGGATCTCGCCGGTATCGGTATTACCTTCTATCAGTCCAATCATGAAGGTGCTATCATCGACCGTATTCATGAAGCTATTGGACAGGCGGACGGCATACTTCTTAACCCGGGAGCACTGACTCACTACAGCTATGCTGTACGTGATGCCATCAGTTCTGCCCGTATTCCGACAGTGGAAGTTCACCTATCGAACATTCATGCCAGGGAGGAATTTCGTCATACCTCCGTCATCGCACCTGTTGCTGTCGGACAAATCGCGGGTTTTGGCGCAGCGAGTTACACACTGGGCTTGTCGGCCCTTTTGCAAGTCCTGAACGACCAAGAAGGATAGCTAATCGGATCAGATGTTAGAAAGCTTTAACCGAGAGGTTGCTTTTTGCTATCAGAAGAATTACAGCTAACCGTAACTGGCGACTTAGAAATACGTCGAATATGTTTCTTGAGCCGGCTTGGGAAATGGGTGAGAGGAGAGGTTAGAATGAGTAACAAACGAGTGGTTAAACTGCGCGAGAAACTTCAGACAAAAGGCTTGACGGCTATGCTGGTGGCAAGCCCGATCAATCGCAGATATTTAACAGGCTTTACCGGCTCTGCCGGTTATGTGCTGATCACACGGGATAATGCCTATCTGTTGACTGATTTCCGCTATATGACCCAAGCTCCACAACAAGCCGTCGGCTTTCGAGTGGTTGAGCATGGACCGAAGGTTATGGAGACGGTCAAGGAATTGCTATCTTCCGAGGGAATAACATCGCTTGGATTTGAACAGGACCATGTTACATACGGCGTATTTTCGGCCTATTCGGAACAGCTCGCGCCAATTAGCCTGGTGCCGGTTTCAGGTCTTGTAGAGGATCTGCGCATATTCAAGGATGCGGAAGAATTGAGCATTATGCAGCGGGCTGCCGATTTGGCTGACCGGACGTTCAGCCATGTGCTGACGATTCTGGCTGCCGGCAAAACGGAGCGCGAAATCGATCTGGAGATGGAAATGTTCATGCGCAAGCATGGCGCAACCGCGTCTTCCTTTGATACCATTGTCGCTTCCGGCGAGCGTTCGGCTCTTCCGCACGGCGTTGCCAGCGAGCGAGTGATTCAAGGGAACGAATTCGTTACGTTCGATTTCGGAGCGCTGCTTGACGGATACTGCTCCGATCTCACTAGAACCGTTGCGCTCGGAAGTCCTGATCCTAAGCTGAAGGAGATCTATGATATCGTGCTGGAAGCGCAGCTTCATGCACTGGATCATATTAAACCCGGTATGACAGGACGCGAGGCGGACGCCTTAACCCGTGATATTATTACCCGTTATGGATACGGGGAATACTTTGGTCACAGCACCGGGCACGGATTGGGTATGGAGGTTCACGAATCTCCAAGACTGTCCAAGCTGAGTGATGATGTGCTGCAGCCGGGCATGGTGGTAACAGTAGAGCCGGGCATATACTTGCCTGGGCTTGGCGGTGTCCGTATTGAAGATGATATCGTGATTACGGAATCGGGTATTCATGTACTAACAAGCTCGTCCAAAGACTACACTGTGCTTTAGGAGACTGTTCAAGAAGCTAGCTTTTTGAACTTGTGCTTTAGGAAAATAGTGTACTATATTAATTAGACCGCAATCCTTAGGAGGGAATCTTAGTGATTTCAGTAAACGATTTTAAGACAGGTTTGACCGTAGAAGTAGATGGCGATATATTCACCGTTTTGGATTTTCAGCACGTTAAACCTGGTAAAGGCGCAGCTTTCGTTCGTTCCAAATTGAAAAACCTTCGCAACGGCAACACCGTTGAGAAGACGTTCCGTGCAGGCGAAACGATTGGCCGCGCGATCATCGACAACCGTGGTGTTCAGTATCTCTATGCCAGCGGTCAAGAGCATGTCTTCATGGATAACGAAACTTACGATCAGTTCAGCTTGACCAGCGAGCAGCTGGAGTGGGAGCTTAACTTCCTGAGAGAGAACATGAACGTTAACATTATCAGCTACCAAGGCGAGATCCTCGGGATCAACCTGCCTAACAGCGTGGAGCTGAAGGTCGTTGAAACCGAGCCGGGAATCAAAGGCAACACGGCTACGGGCGCAACGAAGAGTGCGAAAGTGGAAACCGGCCTGAACGTACAAGTACCGCTGTTCATTAACGAAGACGATGTGCTTCTGATCGATACACGCGAAGGTAAATACATCTCCCGTGCATAGTAGGCTTTAAAAACGGGACCCTTCAACGATTGACGGGTGCCAATATCTTCTAAACAACGAGGACTCCTGTACGCATGTACGGGAGTCTTTTTGCGATGGGAGAAAGCCGATGCCATAAACCTGAGTTCTTTTTGCCTTGAAAAGCCTTGACGGGATGACTCACTTTCGTATTATACTGTTTTAAAGTGAGAAACCACCTGAATGCTGTTACATACTGATATTAGTGGGGAGTGAAAGAAGCATTGTCACTGTACGTCATGAAATTCGGAGGCAGCTCTGTAGGGGATACAGAACGTATGAAGCGAGTTGCCAGAAGAATTGTAGAGAAACAAGATGAAGGTCATCAATGTGTAATCGTGGTGTCTGCCATGGGGGATACAACAGACGATTTGATCGACCAGGCCAAGCTGTTGAACGAGAATCCACCGGCACGGGAGATGGATATGCTGATGACCACGGGAGAGCAGATATCCATATCGCTGCTATCCATGGCTATTCACGGTCTCGGACGCAAGGCAAAGTCTCTTACCGGCTGGCAGGCGGGGTTCCGTACGGAAGCGGTGCATGGCAAAGCCCGTATCACAGATATTATGCCTGAGCGCGTGTTTAAAGCGCTTGATGAAGGGAATGTCGTCATTGTAGCGGGATTCCAGGGAATGTCGGAAGACGGAGAGATTACAACGCTTGGACGCGGGGGATCAGATACCACGGCGGTTGCTCTTGCGGCTGCCATTCAAGCGGATGTATGTGAAATATATACGGATGTGGACGGAATTTACTCCACGGATCCGCGGGTTGTCAAATGTGCGCGGAAGTTGAAGGAGATTTCCTATGACGAGATGCTGGAGCTAGCCAATCTTGGTGCAGCTGTTCTTCACCCGCGTGCGGTTGAGTATGCGAAGCATAATCAAGTGAAGCTTGTTGTCAGATCCAGCTTTAATCATAACGAGGGTACGGTTGTTAAGGAGGAAGCAAGCATGGAACAAGGTGTGGTTGTCAGCGGAATTGCATTTGACAAGAATGTGGCAAGAATCAGTATTCTGGGCGTTTCCGATACGCCGGGCGTTTTGGCTCAAGTGTTCGGAGAGCTTGCGAAAGAAGCGATTGATGTTGATATTATCGTACAGAGCGGTGTCCAGAACGGCGAAGCAGACTTTTCCTTTACCGTTAACTTGGCCGATCGGGAGCGTGCGCTGTCGGTTATCGAACAAATCCGCGGCAAGATTCCGTATCGTGACGTTACCTCGGAAGATCATCTGGTGAAAGTATCGATTGTTGGTGCCGGAATGGTCAGCCATCCGGGTGTGGCTGCGCAAATGTTTGATGTCATCTCCCGGCAAGGGGTCAGCATCAAGATGGTCAGCACGTCCGAGATCAAAGTATCCTGTGTCATTGAAGGAACCAATCTGGAAGGTGTCGTACAAGCGCTTCATACCGCGTACGGACTGGATACGGATCAACAGGCTTCCGTTGGCGGACCGCAGGTGCGTCGATAACCTGTTTTTGATGGAATCATGTTCTGCAATCATATCGATATTAAATAGAGTTAATCCCGGTCCATATCGACCGGGATTTTTTGCGTTGTCCGAAAGATGTAAAGTTCGCTTCTATGAAATTGAAAAAATAGAGATAAAACGAGAGTGCCTCGCATATTTTTAAACATCACACTTGTAAACAAGGAAGAAGGAGGATATAGAGCATGCTGGACAAGTTTGTCGCTAGTATGGCCACGCTTCGTTTTTTCTCCGGGAGTCTCGAGATTGTGGCGGCCATTATCATGCTGCGCCTGAACCAGGTCGATAAAGCGCTGGCTGTGAATTCCGCTCTGGCTTTTATGGGTCCGCTGATCTTGATTCTGACAACAACGATCGGACTCGTGGGAATGGCGGATAAATTGTCGTGGGGGAAGATCGGCTGGATTTTGTGCGGCGTTTCCTGTCTCTTATACGGCGTTTTAAAAAAATGATAGATTCGCTGCATATTTTTCAGGTACAAGCATACACATGGGATATGAAGTTCTCTTATTAGAAGATGATCAAAAAGGACAACCTGGGGGAAATTGATATGACATTGAACTGGTTAGACCTGTTTCCCGAAACCGTAAAACGGATGCTGCTGAACCTGTCGAAGGAGCTTCTCGATCAAGTGGAGGAGGTACGTATCCGGGAGGAACGTCCGCTGGAGATCAATTCGGCGGGCAAGCATCATTTTCTGGACCGTCGCGGCGGGCTCACCTTGCGGCCTGATGAAGCGTATAAGCCGACGCGTGAAGATACCCATAGGTTGCTGGATCTAATCAGCAACCATTCCCTCTATACCATGGAAGAGGAATTGCGAAAAGGGTTTATCACGATACCTGGGGGTCATCGGGTCGGGCTCACCGGCCGGACGGTGCTCAGCGGTGGTAAGGTTGAACACATTCGGGATATTAGCGGATTTAATGTCCGGATTGCCAAGGAAGTTCAGGGTGCGGCGGATGACATCATCCCGCATTTACTGGACCGGAAACGGAAAAGGGTAATGCACTCGCTGATCTTATCCCCGCCCCAGCAAGGCAAGACCACGCTGCTTCGGGATCTGGCGAGGCAGATCAGTTACGGCAAATGGGGGAAATCGGCCGTGCATTGGCCAGGAATGAAGGTAGGCATCATTGACGAGCGTTCTGAAATCGCCGGTTGCATGCGCGGAGTCCCTGGTTTCGACGTAGGTCCGCGTACGGATGTGCTCGATGGCTGTCCGAAAGCTGAAGGGATGATGATGATGATCCGTTCGATGTCCCCGGATGTGCTGATTGTGGACGAGATCGGTCGGCCGGAGGATGCGGAAGCCGTCATTGAAGCCTTGCATGCGGGAATCAGCGTCATAGCGACGGCACATGGCTCGTCCATACAAGATATGCGGGGGCGGCCAGCACTCGCCGGTCTTCTGGAGAACCGGATGTTTGAGATGTATGCCGTTCTTAGCAGAACGGGCGACCACAGATCATACAAGCTGTATGACGGAGGTCAGCGAACGCTCCAGACGGCTGCAGCCGGTCCGCCGGGCGGTGATGCCTATGCTTAAACTGGTCGGGGCTGTGCTCGTGCTGGGAGCTGGAACTTTGGCCGGATTTTATCAGGCCCAGCAATTCGCGGCAAGACCCAGGCAGCTGCGAGAACTCATTCTCGCGCTTCAACGGCTGGAAACGGAGATCAGCTACGGCTTGACGCCGTTACCCGATGCGCTGGAGCGAATTGGCGATTCCCTTCGTGAACCGCTCAGATCATTATTTGCCGCAGCCGCGCTTTACATGAGGCCCGACTACGGGTTATCCGCACAGGACAGCATCCGCAAGGCACTGGGCGAATACTGGAAACGAACATCGATGAAAAGTGCCGAGCGTGAGGTGTTGGAGCAGCTAAGCGGCGTTCTTGGCACCAGCGACAGGCAGGACCAGATCAAACATATCGCTCTGGCCGTGGGACAGCTCAAGCATGAAGAAGCAGCGGCAAGGGATGACCAGGTCAAATATGAAAAAATGAGCAAAAGTCTGGGACTGCTCATTGGAGCATTGATCGTCATTTTGATCTTTTAGCGAGGTGCCAAGGGAAATGAACATTGAAGTGAACGCCATCTTCCAGATTGCCGGCATTGGGATCATCATTGCCATGATCCATACGGTCCTGAAACAGATGGGGAAAGAGGATATGGCACATTGGGTGACCCTTATCGGGTTTGTGGTTGTGCTGTTTATGGTCGTCAGACTGCTTGACGACTTACTCAAGGAAATCAAAAGTATCTTTCTATTCCAGTAGGTGGACCTTTATGGAAATTATCCAGGTGGTAGGACTGGGCATCATCGCTACCGTGCTGATCTTGGTTGTCAAGGAACAGAAGCCGCTCTTTGCCTTTCTTCTCGCCGTGGCGACCTCGCTCCTCATCTTCCTGTTCCTGATCGGGAAGATCGGAAGTGTCTTATCCATGCTGGAAGATTTGGCGGAGAACTCCGGTGTCCAGATCATATATCTAAAGACCGTTCTGAAAATTATCGGAATAGCCTATATCGCGGAGATGGGGGCCCAGATCGTACGAGATGCCGGACAGGAATCAATCGCATCCAAAATAGAACTGGCGGGAAAAGTGCTCATATTGGTGCTCGCTGTACCGATTATCGGGATCATCATCGAGACGGTCCTGAAGCTCCTCCCGGCTTGAAAAAGGTGGGGGGACATGGTTACAGGAGTAATACTTCGAAAAGGCTTGGCCGTGTTTCGTCTACTGATCCTGATGTTGTTTATGACCGGATTGTTCTGCGGAACGATAAGTGCGGCTGACGCGGCAAATCCGGCCGATGAGTGGGTTGAGCAGCAGACGCAGCAGCTGCCGACAGACCAGGTCGAGAAATACTGGGACCGGCTCATGAAGGATTACGGCGGTTTCTTCCCGGATGGAAAGACGCCGTCCCTGATGGATATGCTGCTTCCGGGCGGTGACGGCCTTAGCTTCAAAGGGGTTATGTCAGGCATCGGTAAATATTTGTGGCATGAGGTGCTCTATAACGGTAAGCTGCTGGCAACCATCGTGATGCTGAGCATCATGAGCCTGATCCTTGAGAATCTGCAGACGGCTTTTGAAAAAAGCACCGTGAGTCGGGTTGCCTATACGATCTGTTACATGGTTGTCCTGGTCATTGCCGTTAACAGCTTCAGCATCGCGATAGGATATGCCCGGGACGCCATTACCCAAATGATCGATTTCATGATGGCGATGCTTCCCCTGCTCTTTGCACTGATGGCTTCGATGGGGAATGTGGTGACCGTCTCGGTGGCTCATCCGCTAGTCATCTTCATGGTACATACGGTAGGTACGCTGATCAGCACGGTTGTGTTCCCGCTTCTGTTCTTCTCGGCTCTGCTGCACCTGGTTAGTTCGCTATCCGAAAAGTACAAGCTGACCCAGCTTGGCAACCTGCTGCGAGGAATTTCGATGGGTGTTCTGGGCGTGCTGCTTACCGTGTTCCTGGGTGTCATCTCCGTCCAAGGACTGACCAGCTCGGTGACGGACGGGGTGACGATCCGGGCAGCCAAATATGTAACCGGCAATTTCGTCCCGGTAGTCGGCAAGATGTTTGCAGACGCAACGGATACCGTGATCTCGGCCTCATTACTCGTCAAGAATTCCATCGGGCTGGCAGGGGTCATCATTATTTTGTTCCTATGCGCATTCCCTGCGATCAAGATCTTGACGCTTGCCTTGATATATAACATCGCGGCGGCCGTTATGCAGCCGCTAGGAGACACCCCGATCGGCACCTGCCTGCAGACGATCGGGAAGACGATGCTGTATGTTTTTACAGCCTTGGCCGCAGTCAGTATGATGTTCTTCCTGGCCATAACGATTCTGCTCACGGCAGGCAACATTACCGTCATGATGAGGTGAGGCAGAACATAGAAGGCGGCCAATGCTTAGGAGGAATGGCGAATGGACTGGCTTGGAGGTTGGTTGAAAAGCGTCATCATGGTGGTTCTCTTTGCGGCCTTCGTAGATTTGATACTGCCCGGCAAGGCGCTTGAACGATACGCCAGATTAGTCTTGAGCCTGTTGATTCTGCTTACGCTGCTTAGCCCGATTATCGCATTGATAACGGATCCCCCCGAGAATCAACTGGCGATGGAGCTGGAACGGCAGGAGAAAGGGCTGCCGGAAGAGATTCAGCTGGAGCATATTCTGGCACAGGCCGAGAAGCTGAAGGAAACGCAGGAGAGTCAAAGCCTTCAGTGGGCAGGCAACGAATTAGCCCGGGTGATGAAAGAAGAGATCGCGGCAGAAACAGGGGAAGCGGTTCAGGAGGTCAAAGTCGTGCTGGCTGCAGTTGCCGGGCAGGACAAGGGATATGCAGGCGCTACGATACGCTCCGTTGACGTAAGGCTGGTTGGAGGTGAATCGGAGAATGAAGAGGTAGACAAAAGGGATGATAAGGAGCCCATTAACATTGAGCCCGTGGATTCCGTTCAAGTGAATGTTGAAACCCTGCAATCGGAACGGGATGGAAAGGCTGCGGTGGAAGAGAATGCAGAAACAGTGAGCAAGGCCGAAGAAGCAAGAGCAGAGCCGGTTCGGGATTACATTAGCCGCCGGTGGGATTTAGAGCCGGATCTGATCACGATATATATGCCTGGGCAGGAGCAGGATAAAAAGCTGTAGCGGAGGTGAGGATGATGGGGAATTGGTTGAAGCGGTTGGAGCAATGGCTTGGCGGAGGAGCTGGCGGAGCAAGAAAAATGCAAACCTTCAGATGGTTGATCATTCTTGGTCTGATCGGCGTCGCGATTATGCTGTTCAACTCCTTCGTCAATGTGAAGAAGCTGGATCATGAGAATATCGGTCGCGAGCCGCCGCCGGAGTCTGCAGCGGTCTCGACGCCACAAAGCGGGACTTCAACCAGCGGTGGTAGCGAGTTTGAAAGTATCGAGCAGGATTTTGAAATGCGCACCAAAACCATGCTGGAACAGATTGTTGGGGTTGGTTCCGTCGATGTCATGGTGACTGTGGAATCTACAGAAGAGCTGGTCGTCCAGCGTGATATGAAAGATACCCAGGAGCTGACGGAGGAAACTGATGCTAATGGAGGTAAGCGGCATGTAACAAGTTATCAGCGTGACGGCCAGATTGTCACCTATGAATCATCGGGGGAAGAAACCCCAATCGTCACCAAGAAGATCAAACCTCAAGTCCGGGGTGTGCTCGTCGTAGCCAAGGGAGCCGAGAATGATGTTGTCAAGAGCTTGATCGTGGATGCGATCCAGCGAGGCCTTAATGTCCCGTCTTATCGTATATCCGTTGTCCCGCGTAAACAGGAATAACCGCAGCCAATCGAATGATCCGATCATTCGTGCCAAGGTTTTCATTTAAAGGAGGAAACGTTCAAATGAATAACAAAAGACAAACCATATGGTTAGTATCCATGCTTAGCTTGATGGTCATCCTGTCAGCTTATTACTTATTCACCGACGATTCGGGAACGAAAGCGCCGCCGGTTGCCGAGAGCACGCAAGTGGACGGTCAGAAGCCGGGCGCCGGACAAGAAGCAAACGGAACCACAGGCACAGGCGACGAGCTGGTTGTGAACGAAGTGCTCGAAGAAGGTACTGACGGAGACTCGGGTGCCAATGAGCAAGGCACTGATACTAGCGATACAGGTGCGGCCGGCACGGAAGATCCTGCAGAAGCAACACAGGGTGAGCAAGGGGATCAAGGAAAAGCCAGCGGCGAAGCTGGGAAAACGGAAGAGCCGGAAGTGAAGGAATCCCAAGAGGGGGCCGAGAATTCGAAAGACGCTAGCAGCACAGGCAAAGAGGGAGCCGAGGAATCCAAAGACACAAGCAGCAGCAGCAACGGAAAGAAGTCGGATGAAGAAGTGCTGGAGCAAGTGGCGGCCAATGCAACATCCGCAGCAGCCCAGTTGGAGTCCTATAAATTGGACCGCTCCCAAAAAAATATGAAATTATACGATGAGTTAATGACAAAGATCGACAATCATGAGAACAAGCCGGAGCAAACAGCTCAAGCAACCGAGCAGCTGAAAGCGGCCGAAGCAAAAGAGGAAGTGATTCTCAGCATCGAAGAAGCGCTGCAGCAGCAATACGGCAACGCCGTTGTGAAGGAAGAAAGCGAGAAGTATAATGTGGTCGTTCTGAGTGAGAAACTTGATGCCAAAGGTGCAGCCGGCATCGTGAGTCTTGTGATGAAGGAATTGAAGGTTTCGCCGGATAAAGTAATCGTTCAATATGTTGCGCCATAAGCTTGTCTGCAGATTTCAACATAAATCACGGATATACGATAAACCGAAAGAGTCTAAGGATTGCCTTGGGCTCTTTCTATTTCGCTCGATTGTGATATAATACTCTAAGCTATTGACTGACTGTCCTAAGCAAGGGCTTCCAAGAAAGTGAAGGAGTGAACGTCGATAATGTTTAAATTAAACGAAATCAAGGAACTTATTAAGCTGGTGGATCAAACGTCCGTGCATGAATTGGAAATTGAGAGCGAAGGTACACGCTTATCCATTAAGAAACCCAATGCAGCCGAGGTTGTTAACAACTATCAGGCAGCGCCGCAAGCGTATATACCGGCACAGCAAATGATGGCACCACAGATCGCACAGCCGACTACGGCGAATCAAGCACCTGCAGCGGCACCACAGCAGGATTCAGTGGAGGATAGCAACAGCTCCTTACATAAAATCGTATCACCGATGGTAGGAACTTTCTATCGTTCCCCATCGCCTGAGGCCGGGCCGTTTGTCAGTCCCGGGGACAAGGTGACTGAGAAATCGACGGTCTGCATCATTGAGGCCATGAAGCTGATGAATGAACTGGAAGCAGAGATCAAAGGCGAAATCGTAGAGGTTCTCGCGCAGAACGGTCAACTTGTAGAATTCGGGCAGCCTCTGTTTCTGGTGAAGCCGGAGTAATATGGAGGGACTCGCCAAGAACGAGAGTCGCAAGAGTCCGAAGGAGGTTACTGCATGAAATTTCAAAAAGTGCTTATCGCGAACCGGGGAGAGATTGCCGTCCGTATAATCCGGGCTTGCCGGGAACTTGGCATCGCAACCGTTGCCGTATATTCGGAGCCGGACCGGGAATCCCTGCATGTTCGCTTGGCGGATGAGGCCTATTGCATCGGCCCTACGTTATCGAAAGACAGCTATTTGAACTTTACCAATATCATGAGCGTTGCCACGCTGACCGAGTGTGACGCCATTCATCCCGGTTACGGCTTTTTGGCCGAGAACGCGGATTTCGCGGAGATTTGTGAATCCTGCAACGTTACCTTTATCGGTCCTTCCGCTGACGCGATCAACCGTATGGGAGATAAGGCAGTTGCGAAGCAGACGATGAAGGATGCAGGTGTTCCGGTTATTCCGGGATCCGACGGACTGGTCGAGGATTTGAATGAGGCCGTTATGCTTGCGCGCGATATCGGATATCCCGTCATTATCAAAGCTACTGCAGGTGGCGGAGGTAAGGGCATTCGGATCGCCGAGGATGAAGAAACGCTGGTTAAACAGATTACAAACGCACAGCAGGAAGCCCAGAAGGCCTTCGGCAATGCAGGCGTATATCTGGAAAAATATCTGACCGGCATGAAGCATGTAGAGATTCAAATTATCGCCGACAAACATGGCAACGCCGTGCATCTCGGGGAGCGTGACTGTTCTGTGCAGCGCCGGAGACAAAAGCTTGTTGAGGAAGCTCCTTGTCCGGTGCTAAGTGAAGAGGTACGCAGCCGGATGGGCGAAGCCGCCGTTCGCGCCGCGAAGGCCGTTAATTATTCCGGTGCAGGTACGCTTGAATTTTTGCTCGGCCAGGACGGTCAGTTCTACTTCATGGAGATGAACACGCGGATTCAGGTAGAGCATCCGGTGACCGAGATGGTGACCGGGGTTGATCTGATTCAGGAAATGATCTCCGTTGCGGAGGGCAACACGCTCTCTTTCACTCAAGAAGAAGTCGTTATTAATGGCTGGTCGATCGAGTGTCGGATTAATGCCGAGAATCCGGACAAGGGCTTTATGCCTGCCCCTGGAACCATTCAGTTCTATTTGCCTCCAGGAGGTCCTGGCGTGCGGGTAGACAGTGCGGCATATCCCGGTTATACCATTTCGCCTTATTATGATTCGATGATTGCCAAGCTGATTGTATGGGCGCCGACCCGCGATGAAGCCATCGCGAAGATGAAGCGCGCTTTGGCTGAATTCGAGATTGAAGGGATCTATTCAACCATCCCGTTCCATCAGAAATTGATGAAACATCCTACCTTCTTGAAGGGTGACTTCGACATTAAATTTTTGGAAGAAAATGAGATTTGAAACCTTTGGCCAAGTTTGTCATAAACTTGGCCAAATGGTATAGTATGAGTAATAAGAGCGCATGCCATATGAAGTTCAGATGCATCCGCTAACTTATTCCGAAAGGTGTGTTGAGACAATGGCGGAAACTTTGCCTACAGAATTTGAACGTACAGATATCGGTGAGATTCAGATTGCACCGGAGGTTATTGAAGTCATCGCTGGACTTGCTACGGTAGAGGTGCGTGGAGTTGCAGGGATGAGCGGAGGCTTTGCAGGCGGCATTGCCGAACTGCTCGGACGCAAGAATTTATCCAAGGGTGTCAAAGTGGAGGTTGGACAACGGGAGGCTGCTGTTGACGTATCCGTTATCGTGGAGTATGGCCATCGTCTTCCTGAAGTAGCCGGTGAAATCCAGCGTAACGTGAAACGTTCGATCGAGAATATGACAGGGCTTACGGTAATTGAAGTCAATGTACATATTCACGATGTCCATTTCATGAAATCCGTGGAGAAGACGGAAGAATTGGATCTTGCTCAACGCGTGAAATAGAATAGTTTCGGGCTAGCCCTGGGCAGCGATGTCGAGGGTTTCATCTAATTTTAAGGAGGCTGTGCTGAATCGTGGCCAAAATAATGGACAGACTTTTGCTGTTTATCTACAGCTTAAGTATCGGTGTTATATCCGTAGTTGCCATCCTCCTGTTGAGTGGCGCTGTTCCGTATGAATTAACGAGTGTTCAGGAACAACGCCTTTTCTGGGCTGGAATTATCGTAGCTGCGGTTTTGTTTTTACTGAGCATCCGTTTCTTCTTCATCTCCGTAAGGCGCGATCGCTCGAACCTGAATTCCATCGATCAGCGCACGGAATTCGGCGACATCCAAATCTCTGTCGAGACGATCGAGAATCTCTGCCTGAAGGCGGCTTCGCGCGTCCGTGGAGTCAAGGATTTGAAATCCCGGATCAAGGTATCCCAATCGGGTCTTGATATTGCGATTCGTGCCGTGGTAGATGGTGAGGAATCCATTCCTACACTAACAACAGAAGTGCAGAAGCAGGTGCACGACTTTGTTGAAGATACAACAGGAATACCCGTGTCATCCGTATCCGTATATATTGCTAACGTGGTTCAGGCACCAAGCTTCAAGAGCCGCGTGGAATAGAGGTGAGCTTCCCCAATGCCTTGGAAAGAAATATGGGAGAGTCACAGAGGAAGAATTGCCGGGGTAACCGGCGGGCTTGTGTGCGGACTGATTTACTTATTATCCGGTTTTTGGGATATGCTGTTCTTTGCATTAGTGGTATTTATCGGCTATATATTTGGCAAGCGCAAGGATCTGAAGGAAGGTTCCATGTTCCACTTTCAGGAATGGGGACGATGGCTTTCCGAGCGCTGGCGGCCGTTTAAATGAACCCTGTGATATGCTTTCTCCGGAAAAAATGCTGAGGACAGGTGTCGTGCGCCTTTTTTGCGGAGAGAGATATTCACAGGTTTTTTTTTGGCGTTTTAATTGTTGTCAAGTCTTGACGGCAAATGGATCATACTAATTAGAAAAATGGATTCAGCAGGGTCCACAGGAGGAACAAAATGAAAAGACGTGTAGCAAGAGAGATTGTCGTTCAAAGCCTTTACCAGATGGAGATGAACGAAGTCGATAGTGTGGAAGCCGTGTCGATGCTGCTCTCGGAAGCGGCCGAAGAAAATGAGACCGAGCGGGTCATCGGCGACGAAGTTCAAATGAAGGAGTATGTGCTGCAATTGGTCAATGGAACATGGGAATCCAAGGATTCGATTGATGAACTGCTCGCTCATTATTTGAAAGGCTGGCAGGTAAGTCGTCTTTCCCGTGTGGATCGTCAAATCCTGCGTCTGGCTGTATATGAATTGACATCCCGTGAAGATGTGCCTGGCAAGGTAGCTGTGAATGAAGCGATTGAGTTGTCCAAGCATTTCGGAACCGAGGAATCAGGGAAGTTCGTCAACGGTGTACTGGGCCGAATGATTCAGGAGCTGGATCAAGTCAAGGTGAAGCTGCGTCAGTCTTAATCTGTACGCTTAAGCTAAGCTTGAAACGACATCATTCAATCATAATGGAGGAGAGATTAGGATGACAGCAGCAACGATAATTAGCGGAAAGCAGATTTCTGAAGAAATTCGCAAGGGGATTGCGTTAGAAGTAGAACAATTGTCCAAGCAGAATGTACGTCCTGGTTTGGCTGTTGTACTTGTAGGTGATGATCCGGCTTCACATGTTTACGTTCGCAACAAGGAGAAGGCATGTCAGGATCTGGGCTTTTATTCCGAGGTACACCGTCTTTCCGCGGAATCCAGCCAGGAAGAAGTGCTGGCGCTCGTGGACAAGCTCAACGCACAGGAATCGATTCACGGAATTTTGGTCCAGCTCCCTTTGCCCAAGCACATCCATGAGAAGGCCGTCATTGACGCGATCGCAGTGGAAAAGGACGTGGACGGTTTCCATCCAGTTAACGTGGGGAACCTCGTAATAGGCGATGACAGTCTGCTGCCGTGCACGCCTGCCGGCGTGATTGAAATGATCAAGCGGACAGGCATTGAGATTGCAGGCAAGCATGCGGTTGTAATCGGGAGATCCAACATCGTTGGCAAACCGGTATCACTTCTCCTCCAGCGCGAGAACGCCACCGTTACGATGTGTCACTCCCGAACAGGGAATATAGCTGAAATCGCTCGTCAAGCAGATATCCTGGTCGTTGCAATTGGCAGAGCGAATATGATTGATGCCAACTATGTGAAGCCGGGCGCCGTCGTGATCGACGTCGGCATGAACCGTTTGGAGAACGGGAAGCTTGCCGGGGACGTGGACTTTGAGAGCGTCAAGGAAGTGTCCGGTCCGATTACTCCGGTTCCTGGAGGGGTGGGCCCTATGACCATCACGATGCTCATGCAGAATACCTTGATAGCCGCCAAAAGGCTGAATGGGTTGAGCTGATATGAAATCGGCAGATCCAGGACGAGTATTATCCGTTAAGGATTTAAACCGTTATATCCGCATGAAAATGGAAGGCGATTCCAGGCTCTCCGACGTGTGGATCCGCGGCGAAATTTCGAATTTCACCCATCACTCCAGCGGACATATGTACTTTACATTAAAGGATGAGGGCAGCCGAATTCGTGCGATCATGTTTGCGACTCATAACCAGAGGCTCCCTTTTATACCGAAAGAAGGCTCGCGCGTCATTGCCCGGGGCAATGTGTCGGTATATGAACGAGATGGTCAATATCAATTCTATGCGGTTCAAATGCAGCCCGACGGGATCGGCAGTTTGTACCTTGCATATGAACAGCTGAAGTCGAAGCTGGAGGAAGAGGGCTTGTTTGCAGCCGAACGCAAGCGTCCTTTGCCGCGTTACCCCAAGACAATTGGTGTTATTACCTCGCCGACGGGCGCGGCGGTTCGGGATATTATGATTACGATCCGGAGACGGTACCCACAGGCAAGAGCCATTCTTTATCCGGTGCTGGTTCAAGGCAAAGGGGCTGCTCCTTCGATCGTGAAGGCGATTCGGACGATGAACGACATGGCTGAGGCCGATGTGCTTATCGTTGGGCGCGGCGGCGGGTCACTGGAAGAGCTGTGGGCGTTTAATGAGGAGATCGTTGCAAGGGCGATTTATCAATCCGATATTCCAGTCATTTCGGCTGTTGGACACGAAACGGATTTTACGATCGCCGATTTTGTTGCAGATTTACGAGCCGCAACGCCGACGGCCGCTGCTGAACTTGCGGTACCGAGCAGCGCGGAACTGAGGGGGCAGCTTGTTCAAAGACAGCGCCAGCTGAACCAGGGACTTCAGCAGCGTCTTAAGCGGAGTCGTGAACGTTTATTTTCGCTCCAGCGTTCCCCGGTTCTGGTTCATCCCCGACGGTATATGCTTCAACATGCCGAACGGTTGGACATGCTGTCCCAGCGGCTGCAGGGCAACCTCAAATCCCGGTTATCCCTGGTCCGACAGCGACAAAAATCACTGCATCAGGGATTAATCCGGTATAATCCGCGAACCCAAGCGGAGTTTGCCGCGAGAAGAAAAGATCAGGCCAACCGGCAGTTAATGAATGCGATGCAGTCGATCATGAAATCCAAGGTATCGCAGCTGCAAACCGAAATGAGGCATCTCGATGCGCTCAGTCCGCTGAAAATTATGTCCAGAGGATATAGCCTCGTGTATGACGAGGCAGAACAAAAGCTTGTCAAATCCATCGAAGATGTTCACTTAGGCGATTTGGTTAACGTGAGGGTCAGCGACGGACAGCTGCAGTGTCAAGTGTGGGGAATGAAGGAGGATGAAGAGAATGGCGAATGAAACATTGGAGATCAGCTTTGAAGAAGCGATGGCGCAGCTCGAGACGATTGTAGAGCAGTTGGAAGATGGAGACGTGCCGCTGGAAAAAGCGATCGATTTATTTCAACAGGGCATGAAGCTTTCGCAGATGTGCAGCAAAAAGCTGGAGCAGGTTGAGCAAAAAATCGAAATGATCGTGGAAGAAGGCGGAGAACTGAAGCGTAAGCCTTTTGGCGGGACGCTGGATGAGACAGGTGAACTGGGTGAATAACAGACTTCCGATCCATCAATATATGAATGAGATTTGGGACAGACTGGATAGCGAGTTAACAAATCTTTTTCCGTCAAGTTGGAAAGTTCCTGAAACCCTTCGCCAGTCCATGTCGTATTCTTTAATGGCAGGCGGCAAGCGAATGCGTCCGCTGCTTGTCATTGCGGCATGCGAGGCCGGAGGCGGCAACCGTGATGCCGCTCTTCCAGTCGCTTGCGCCGTTGAGATGGTTCATACATATTCCCTGATCCACGACGATCTTCCAGCGATGGATGATGACGATTATCGCCGGGGCAAGCCAACGAATCATAAGGTTTTTGGCGAAGCGAGCGCTATTTTGGCCGGCGATGCCTTGCTGACGCATGCCTTTTACAGCGTAATCCAGGCTGCCAGAAAGCATGGTATTCCAGCTGAGCGGGTGCTGTCGATTGTGGAGGATCTTGCGGAGTATGCAGGTCCGCGGGGGATGGTAGGCGGACAGGTTGCCGATATGGAGGGTGAACAAGGGATAACGACGCTAGAGCAGCTTGAGTATATTCACCTGCACAAGACGAGTGATCTGATCATGTTCTCGCTGATGGCCGGCGGGCATATTGCGGGGTGCTCGGAATCCCAGATAGAATCCTTGCGATCCTTCGGGCATCATATCGGCCTTGCTTTTCAGATTCAAGATGATATCCTGGATCTGGTCGGGGATGAGTCCAAGCTTGGGAAGCCGGTACAAAGCGATGTGAAGCAGGAAAAAGTAACGTATCCGTACTTCATCGGTTTGGACGCATCAAGGCGTGAAGTTGAGCGCCTGACAGCAGAGGCCAAGCGGGTCATTTCCGAAGGGAATTTCAATGATCCCTCCAGATTGCTGGAGATCGCGGATTTCCTGATGGCGCGGGATCACTAAGCACGCTTTACATGCAAACGGTTTTTTTGTGATATAATGTCTGTTAATGGCTGAATTCATATCAGCTAAAGAACGTAAACTTAATCAAGGAAAGCGGGGAGATTCTTCGTGCTTCTTCCAAATATCAAACATCCCGAACAACTTAAACATCTATCGGTGGACGAACTCGAGGATTTAGCAGGACAAATCCGTCATTTTCTAATCGAAAAGCTGTCCGTTACCGGTGGCCATCTTGCACCGAATCTGGGAGTGGTTGAACTCACGCTGGCCTTGCACTATTGCTTTGACAGCCCTCGTGACAAGATGATATTTGACGTGGGCCATCAAGCCTATGTACACAAGATCTTGACCGGACGAATGGATAAATTTGATACGCTCCGTAAATACAAAGGCTTGTGCGGCTTCGTAAAGCGTTCCGAAAGCGAGCATGATGTCTGGGAAGCCGGGCACAGCAGCACCTCGCTGTCTGCTGCAATGGGTATGGCGATGGCGCGTGATCTGAAAGGTGAGAACAACCGGGTGATCGCCTTGATCGGTGACGGGGCCCTTACCGGCGGCATGGCGTTTGAAGCGCTCAACCATATTGGCCACGAGCAGAAAAAGCTGATGGTCATCCTGAATGACAATGAAATGTCGATTGCGCCGAACGTGGGTGCCATGCATAACTACTTAAGCAAGATCCGATCTGATCGTTATTATCTTCGTGCCAAGGACGAAGTTGAAATACTACTGAAGAAAATTCCCGCCATCGGCGGCAAACTGGCCAAGACGGCGGAGAAGATGAAGGACAGCCTTAAATATATGATGGTTCCGGGCGTTTTATTCGAGGAGCTCGGATTTACCTATCTGGGCCCTGTAGACGGGCATGATCTGAACAAACTGATCGATACGTTAAAGCAGGCCGACAATGTGGATGGACCCGTTCTGATTCATGCCGTAACGACCAAAGGCAAGGGATACCGACCGGCTGAATCCGATTCTCATAAATGGCATGGAATCACGCCTTATAAGATTGAATCCGGCCAAGTCCTTAAAGCGGTAGGAAATCCGATGTACACGGAAGTATTCGGACAGACGCTGATTGAGCTGGGAGAACAGGACGAGCGAATCGTCGCCGTTACACCGGCGATGCCGGGCGGCTCCGGCTTGATCCCGTTCAGCAAGAAATTCCCTGATCGTATGATCGATGTGGGGATTGCCGAGCAGCACGCCGCGACCTTGTGCGCAGCATTGGCAATGGAAGGCATGAAGCCTGTATTTGCGGTGTATTCCACGTTCATGCAGCGTGCGTACGACCAAATCGTGCATGATATTTGCCGCCATAACGCCAACGTGATGTTTGCGATTGACCGTGCCGGCTTTGTCGGTGCGGATGGCGAAACCCATCAAGGGGTATACGACGTAGCCTTCATGCGTCATATCCCGAATATCGTCATTATGATGCCAAAAGACGAGAACGAGCTTCGTCATATGATGAAAACAGCGCTCGATTATAATGAGGGACCTATCGCTTACCGATACCCTCGGAACAATGTGCGCGGCGTTCCAATGGACACCGAGCTGGTACCGATCCCTATCGGGACTTGGGAAGTCGTTCGTCCCGGAGAAGGATACGCGATTCTGGCATCCGGTCCTATGGTTCAGTTGGCCGAGGAAGCTGCAGAGCAGCTCAAGCGGGAAGGCATTGCGGTAGAAGTCGTAAATGCCCGTTTCCTTAAACCCCTTGATGGAGGCATGCTGCGGAATCTGGCAGAGACGGGGACATCCATGCTGGTCTTGGAGGAAGCTTCTCAAGCGGGTAGTATGGGCAGCGCGGTTCTGGAGTTTTTTGCGGAGCAGGGAATCCATGATGCGGTCGTATCTTTAATGGGGATTGAAGACCGGTTTATCGAGCATGGCAGCATACCGCAGCAGCGTGAAGAAGTAGGGCTGACATTGGAATCGGTTTGTCAGGAGATCCGGAGCTTGAAGAATGCCCGGACAGCCGGGCTCGGCAAGAGAAGTTTTATGTCTTAGTAAACCATCGGGAGTATAATATGGATTCATCTCAGAAAGAACGAATTGATGTCCTGCTCGTGGAGCAGGGATATTATGAGAGTCGCGAAAAAGCGAAGGCCGCGATTATGGCGGGTCTGGTCTATGCCGGAACCGAGCGGATTGAGAAAGCCGGCATGAAAATTCCGAGGACGTCCGAACTGAAAGTCAAAGGCTCGGTTCATCCCTATGTCAGCCGTGGAGGATTAAAGCTTGAGAAAGCGATTCGTTCATTCGACATCGATATGAAGGGGCGCACGATGCTGGATATCGGCTCTTCGACTGGCGGCTTCACGGATTGCGCGCTCCAGCACGGGGCCAGTTATGTGTATGCGATCGACGTCGGTTATAACCAGTTGGATTGGTCGCTCCGTAACGATGAACGCGTGTGTGTCATGGAGCGAACGAATTTCCGCTACATGACGCCGGACGATCTGAATGGCCCTCAGCCTGATTTTGCCAGCATTGACGTTTCGTTTATATCCCTTCGCATCATTTTACCGCCTTTGAAGATGCTCCTGGGTAAACCGGGAGATGTAGCTGCCCTGATCAAGCCTCAATTTGAGGCAGGGCGGGAGAAGGTGGGTAAGTCCGGCGTGGTTCGTGATCCGAAGGTTCACAGGGAAGTCTTGACGCAAGTGCTGACTTTTGCCGATGAAATTGGGTTCAAATTAAAAAACCTGACATTCTCTCCGATTACGGGAGGGGAAGGCAATATAGAATTCCTGGCCCACTGGCGATTAGAGCCGGAGGTTTCTGACAGCTCGGAAGAACCGACTCATGGAGATGGACAAGAACCTGTCCATTTGAATCAATGGATTGATACCGTCGTAACGCAAGCGGCTCATACATTCACAGGAAACTCATCGAAATGATGGGTTTCTTTTGCTGAAAAAGAGGAATTTATGTTCTCATACGCGAATACAAAATTCGAGGTGAGAGGATGAATGAGCGTTATGATTGGTTATTAATGATATTGCTTGGTGTCGTCATAGCCTTGCTTATCGGTTATAGGCTGAATCGTTGGCTGATGTCGCCATCACCGGATCGACTGCCGGGCATCCCGATCAATGAATACATTCCAGATCACCCAGCGATTGGGATGCTCGAACAAGAAGGATATGACGTCGTTGGGGGTAAAGTAAAAATAAACTTGTCATTTGATACGGGGCATAGACCCATCTTGAGTCGGTTGTTTATCGATTACATTGCATCCGACGACAGTGGTGAGCTGTACATGGTGAAGCTGGCACGAGAACGGATGCCGGTCGACTGGACGGGCTCGGGCATTCGCGATCGGTTGATGCCGTTTTTGCTGCTGTATCCCGAATGTGCCGGTCTGCTCTACATTGATGTGAACGAGAAGTCGATTCACCGTTTAAGCATGGATTGGTCGGACGAAGAATGGATTGGTCAGGATGATTACAACAGTTAATACTCAGGAGGCTCTTTATGAAGGGACAACGCCATATTAAAATCAGGGATATTATTACCCACCAGGATATCGAGACACAGGATGAGCTCGTGGATGCATTGCGTGCGGAGGGTTTTCAGGTCACTCAAGCTACGATTTCACGTGATATCAAAGAGCTGCTGCTCATTAAGGTGCCTACAGATGATGGGCGATATAAATACTCCATGCCGACAGATCAGCGTTATAACCCTGTACAGAAGCTCAAAAGAGCGCTTGTCGATAATTTTGTTTACATTGACCGTACCGGTAATCTTGTCGTCATGAAATGCTTGCCTGGAACAGCCAATTCCGTTGCCGTGCTGCTCGATAATATGGAGTGGACCCAGATCATGGGGACCATTTGCGGCGATGACACGATATTGCTGATTTGCCGAACGGAAGATGACGGAGAACATGTGGTTACCCAAATCAAAAACTTCATTTCGTAATAAATATTTGTGACTCATTGGCAGTTTTAAGCAGTAGCGGAGGTGGAAAAAACATGTTAAACACGCTATCCATTCGGAATCTGGCTGTTGTCGAAAGCGTGGATGTGCATTTTTATCCGGGATTTCACGTACTGACGGGGGAAACCGGAGCAGGTAAGTCCATCATTATCGATGCGCTGGGATTAATTGCCGGCGGCCGCGGCTCGGCTGAGCTGATTCGCTACGGGTGCGACAAAGCGGAGATTGAGGCTCTATTTGAGCTGCCTGCACAGCATCCGGTATGGAAAACACTGAAGAAGCTGGGTGTTGAAGCGGATCCGGACGAGCATTTATTGATTCGCAGGGAACTGACATCTCAAGGGAAAAGCACGTCGCGTATTAACGGACAGCTGCTTAATTTAAGCATGCTGCGTGAAGTTGGAGAAAAGCTCATCAATATTCATGGCCAGCATGAGCATCAAAGCTTGCTGCGTTCAGAGCAGCATATGAGTCTTCTGGACACATACGGAGATAAGGTTATAGGACCTGCCAAACGGAAATATCAAGAATTGTACGGCGAATTCAGCAAAGTGGAGCGGGAGCTCAGGGACCTGCAGGAGACCAGCCAGAAGGCGTATCAAATGCTGGATATGTATCGGTTTCAGCTGGAGGAGATCGCGGCTGCGGAGCTGAAAACCGGTGAGGATGAGGAATTGTCCGAAGAGAGAACCAAGCTGTCCCATAGCGAGAAGATGATGGATTCCGTTGCCGGAGCATACGACCTATTGTACGGATCTTCGGGACTGGAATCGGTCAGCCGTGCCCTATCCAGATTGGAGGACGTGTCCGGCTACGACGAGAAGGGGTTAAAGCCGCTTGTTGAGCAGCTGCAATCCGCGTATTATCAGCTGGAGGATGCGGTTTTCCAGCTCAGGGATTATCGCGACAGCATTGAATTCAATCCGGAACGGCTGAACGAAATTGAACTTCGTTTAGATATGATCTCCGGATTGCGACGAAAATATGGGGATAATGTAGAGCAAATTCTGGAATACTACGTGAGAATTCAGCAGGAAACCGATATGCTGGAGAATAAGGACGAGTTTATACAAGCATTGGAACAGCGCCGTGACGAGTTGTTAAGGGTGCTGCTGGTTAGCGCGAAAGAGCTTAGTATTGCCCGCAAGCAATGTGCGCAAGATTTAGCACGGCAAGTGGAGGGAGAACTAAAGGATCTTCAAATGGAACGCACCTCGCTTGAGGTTCGCATGGAACTGCAGCTGGATCCTAACGGTTACGAATATGAAGGACATAAAGTAAGGTTGACCCGACAAGGTATGGATACGGCCGAATTCCTCATATCCGCCAATCCGGGAGAGCCTCTGCGTCCGCTTGCCAAAATTGCTTCGGGTGGAGAAATGTCCAGAATTATGCTGGCGATGAAGAGTATATTTGCCCGTCATGATCAAATACCGGTCTTAATCTTTGATGAAGTCGACACAGGTGTCAGTGGAAGGGCTGCCCAATCGATTGCGGAGAAGCTGTTTTTGCTGGCTAAAACCTGTCAGGTGTTCTCCATTACGCATTTGCCGCAGGTCGCTTGTATGGCGGATCATCAGTATTTAATCGAGAAGAAGCTGGAAGCCTCCAGAACGATGACGCAAGTAGAAAACCTGACTGAAGAGGGGCGTGTAAAAGAGCTTGCACGAATGCTTGGCGGAGTCGAGATCACTGAAAAGACACTTCATCATGCCCAAGAAATGCTCAATCTGGCGGCAGCGCAAAAGGCTTCCAGAACGGCTCTGGGTCAATGATTGACAGTTATAAATCCTTAAGGGCAGGGTAACTTAAAGGTACGCAATTGGCGACCACCTTTTCGTCAAGCGAAAGAAGAAAAAGGGAGCGTGACAGCCATTGAAGCCCAACCTCAGGAGAAAACTGCTCGGTTTCGTTCTTGCTTTCCTTCTTTGTTTCATCGGATCTGCTGATCCTGTCCAATCTTTTGCTTCATTGCCTAATGAGCTGAGATTGATTTCCGGTCAGCAGTCCCGCCTTGATGTTGCCATGCCTGTTCAAGCCCTCGCTTCAGTTGATCGCCCGGATGTCCTGCAGCTCAACGGCTCCCGCGAGTCAAAACTTCAAGTATCGCTAAAGCATCCACTGCAGCTGAACCCCCAGCAAAGCGGAAATGCGGAAGTAACCCTGAAATTATTTGGTAAAATTCCTCTGAAGACAGTTCATGTGAAGGTGGTCCCGGAGCTCAAGGTCATTCCTGGAGGCCAAACCATCGGTGTCAAAGTGAAATCCTCCGGTATATTGGTCGTTGGACATCATCTGGTACGCGTTCAAAACGGCGCTAAAGTGTCTCCAGGAGAAGCAGCTGGCTTGAAGGTTGGCGATCTGCTGACCACGATGGATGGAAAGCCGCTTAATGATGTGACTAAGGTTGCTGATATCGTCGAGAACGCTGGTAAAGCTAATAAGCCATTGGATATCTCCTTTAAGCGGGGCGGCAAAGTAATGACAACAAAGCTGAGCCCGGCGTATGATCAAGAAGATCAAAGCTGGCGCCTTGGTCTGTATATCCGTGATTCTGCAGCAGGTGTTGGAACCTTAACCTTCTATGCGCCTCATCAGAAAGTTTACGGAGCTTTAGGTCATGTTATCACCGATATGAATACTCAAACACCCATTGATGTTGGAAGCGGTCAGATTGTTCAGTCCAACGTTACATCCATTAGTCGAAGTGAAGAAGGCGAGCCGGGGGAAAAAAGGGCCACCTTCACAAAAGACGGCAAGATTTTGGGCAATGTCGAGCGCAATACTCATTTTGGCATCTTCGGTAAAATGAATAATCTTCCTGAACACGGTCTGTATCAGGAGCCCATTCCCGTAGCCTTATCGCATGAGGTCAAGGAAGGTCCGGCAGAGATTTTAACTGTCGTTGAAGGGCAGGAGGTAGAACGCTTTACAGTGGAGATCGTTCATGTCTCCAAGCAGGCTGCTCCCGCAACGAAAGGGCTTGTGCTACGTATTACCGATCCGAGACTGCTCAAGAAGACAGGCGGGATCGTACAAGGGATGAGCGGCAGTCCGATCGTTCAGGATGGCAAGCTGATTGGAGCGGTAACGCACGTTTTTGTTAATGATCCTAAATCGGGGTATGGATGCTTTATTGAATGGATGCTTCAGGACTCCGGCGTACTACAATCTACAGAATCAACTCCTCAAAATCTTAAGGCAGGTTAATGCCTTGAGATTTTTTGTCGTAAAATAACGAATTAGAGATTAATTTGAAACAAAATATTTAATTATAAATCAACTTCAAAAAAAAATAAAGAAAAATAATTTTCGACAGAAGGAATTTAAATGGACATGTCGAAAACCTTATACACAAGAAAATGTTCTAAACTAACAACTGATCTGATAAAGGAGGAGCACGAATTGCAAAAGATCGAGGTATTATTGGCAGACGACAACCGTGAGTTTACAAACCTGCTTGGTGAATACATTTCGGATCAACAAGATATGGTGGTCTCCGGAATCGCTTATAACGGCGAAGAAGTACTGAGCATGATTGAGGAATCAGGAAAAGTACCGGATGTGCTGATCCTTGACATTATTATGCCTCATTTGGACGGACTTGGCGTACTTGAGCGATTACGCGATATGAATTTGTCTCCGCAGCCGAAAGTCATAATGCTTACGGCATTTGGTCAGGAAAATATTACGCAGCGAGCCGTGCAATTGGGGGCTTCTTATTATATTTTGAAGCCGTTCGATATGGAGGTGCTCGCCAGCCGTATTCGTCAACTTGTTGGCTCGTCCAGCAGCATTTCGTCAGGCGCTCCATTTACAAGTATGAAATCCAATGTGGTTCCCATGGGCAAAGGCAAAAATCTGGACGCGAATATCACTTCGATTATCCATGAAATTGGCGTCCCTGCTCATATCAAGGGTTACCAATATTTACGTGAAGCCATTACGATGGTATACAACAATATCGAAATTCTTGGTGCGATCACCAAAACGTTGTATCCGGCAATCGCAGAGAAATTCAAGACAACGCCTTCCCGCGTGGAACGTGCGATCCGTCATGCTATCGAAGTGGCCTGGACACGCGGCAACATCGACAGCATCTCGCATTTGTTCGGCTATACCATCAACATCAGCAAATCCAAGCCAACCAACAGCGAGTTTATCGCGATGGTCGCTGACAAGCTGAGAATTGAGCATAAGGTTTCTTGAAAGGGTAAGGACTGAGGAAGGGATTTGGGGTAATGAACGAGGTTGCCTCAATATCTACTTACGCGGAACATTGAAATCACTCCTTTATTGGTTGCGATATCGTAGCCTGTGAAGGAGTGATTTTATGTTTGTCATGGTCTTCCAACAAAACAAACCAGCCGGATTAACGGCTGGTTTGTTTTCCTTTAGGTAACCTAACAGGTGAACAACCTTCGGTGTTATCTACCTTCGATCGGCGTCACAGATAATACATTTTGAACTGGATATCCTGCTCGTGGTTTCCGAACTTCTTGCCGAATAATGTGGCACCTCCCACGTGCTTTGCATCTTCTTTCACTTCAATTCGAAAGGTCCAGCGATCACAGGTTGCATCCAAATCATTTATGGAGACGGCAGAGAGCGGGTCGCCATCGATATAAGTACCATGGCTTGTAATTCGTATTGTTTTTAGCAGACCGTATTGGTTGATGTTGTGCGGCCACCATGCAGGCGTATACTTCCCCCTCGTATCCGCGAAATCCCCCGGGCTTGTCCATGTACCCAGTTCGATCCCGTTTAAGGAGAAAGTAATATCGGAAGGCCAGACATCATTGGAAAAAGGAAATTCCGAGGAAATCTCTAAGCTGATTTCGAACTGCTGCAGTTTTTCATCCTTTTGAAGGAAGTTCGCGATGTTGTATTGGATAAAGCCCTCCGTAAACCACAGGATTTCTGCATCCACACGTTTAGGATCCATGAAATATTTAGGTTCGTCAACCCGCCCGATAAATTCCTTCTCGGTAGCAAGGCCGCAGGTAGGTTTCAGGTCATAGTCCGTGTAATGCCCGATTGGCACGGAAGCCTCATATGAAGCAAAGGAATGAAAAATTTTTTTCGGGAAGTTGATTTCGATATGATCCACCTTCAGGATCGATATTTTTTGCTGTCCCGATTTTCCCGGTACTTTTTCTGTCCGGATAATGCCTGCATCTTCGAGCTTTTTAATATGTTTTGTCACAATCGGACTGCTGATTTGAAGTTCTTGGGCCAAATCTTTGATATTCATTTTGTTTTTGGAGAGCAGCTGAATAATCTTGATTCGAACTTCGCTGGCCAAAGCCTCGTAAACCACAAGCGATGACTTGTCTATTTCCAATTGCATATGACCACTTCTTTCAACAAGTTTTTCATAAACCAGGTTCATTAACTTATATGCATCATAACACATGCTTTATTAACCTGTATATAAATCTAAGTATTTAATACAACAAATTTTCAATTATATGATTAATGTAAATGTTAATCAAACTAAAAATAAGTAACAAAGATTTATATATATGTTATTGACACCGTTTTCAAAACGAGTGTATACTGAACCAAAGTTAATCGTTTTCATGATCCATGCCGGTAAATGATTAACCAAATGATTAGTAATAGGAGGAGAGTTTGTTGAAGAAAAAAATGGGGGTTTCACTAATACTTGTATTGTTAGCGGTAGCGGTACTAGGGGGATGTGGCAACGGGGACAAGAACACCATTACCTTCTGGACGCCTTTGACAGGTGATGACGGGGCTTACATGGATCAGCTAGTGAAAGATTACAACGCCACCAATCCTGAATATAAAGTGAAGCACGTGATTACTTCGGATATGTATACAAAAATTTCTACAGTTCTGAATTCAGGCAAAGGCGTTCCTGATCTGTCCATTATTCACGCAGACCGCGTCCCCAACTTCGTTAAGCAAGGTGTGTTGGAGCCGATGACGGCAGTCATGCAAGCTCAGCCAGAATTGAAAGCGGATAATTATTTACCCCAGGCTTGGGCAACAGGAAACATAGAGGGCACCCAATATACAGTACCCCTTGATATTCACAGCAATGCGATGTATTACAATAAAAATTTGCTCAAAAAATACAATGTTGAAAGTTTCCTGGATGATGATGTCGTTACCATTGATGAAATTTTGTCGCTGCAAGGCAAGTTGGATGAGGGCGACTACGTTATCAATGATGCTTTATTGGGCTGGGTTGTGTTGGCGCAAATCCAGAACCTGGGCGGCGACATTCAACAAGACGGCAAGCCGGCCGTGAATACAGAAGCCATGAAGCAAGCATTTACGGAGATTAAGAAAATATCGGATGCAGGCTTGATGACCCCTTTTGGTGAGGACGGCTATCTGATGTTCCAAGCTGGAAACGTTTTATTTTCCACTGACGGCACATGGAGCTCGACGGCACATGCAACCGTCGATGGATTGGACTTTGGCGTAACGAACATTTATTCGACGAGTGCTGATAAGTATACGAACCGGGCCTCTTCGCACTTATTCTCCATGTTGAAGAACGATAAGAGAGCGGATGAAAAAGAGCAGGCCATCGGCCAGTTCCTGGAATTCATTCGCCAAAACTCGATTGAGTGGGCAAAAGCGGGACAGATCGTTGCGAGTAAACAGGTCATTGAGAGCCCGGAGTACAGTAATTATATTCAGTCATTCTTTACCTCCAACGAAAAAGAAATCGAATCCTTGTACATTTATACCTACGAATACTATCCATACGTAGCGGAGGCTGTGGATACATATGCAGCGGATATCGTACGAGGCAATGTCGATATCGACGAGACCCTGGCGACGATGCAGAAATTTGTAGAGGATAAAATCGCGGAAGGCAACAGTGCTGCAAAGTAAATGACAGCAGACCAGATTGAAAAAAAGAAAAGTGTCCTTGCTAAACAAGACACTTTTCTTTTCCAAAGGAGAAATGAAAGGGTATGAATAAGAAGTCGTTGACGCCTTATTTCTTTGTAGGTCCCCATCTGATACTTTTTATCGTATTTATTCTATTGCCGACCCTATACGGAATCTATGCTTCCTTTACACAATGGAATCTGATTAATGACCCTGTATGGGTTGGCTTGGCCAACTATAAAACGATTCTGTTTGACGCGGAGTCCACCTTCTATACCCAATTTATGAATGGATTAAAAAATACGCTCATCTTTGTTGTGCTAAGCGTACCTATATTAATCATCATTCCGTTAATGATTGCCGTATCGCTGGAACACAAAAAAGTGAAAATGAAAAATGTGATTCAGTCCATCCTCTATATTCCCGGACTCATTTCGATTTCGGCAGCGGCACTGATCTGGTCTTTAATCTTCAATAAGCAGCTTGGGATCACGAATAATATTTTCGGCTCAGAAACGGTCTGGGCGGCCAACCAGCCCTATGCCTGGCTGATCATCATTGTCATTACGGTTTGGGGCGGAGTCGGTGGCAACATGATTATCTACCGGGCTTCCATAAGCGGAGTGTCCAAGGATTTGTATGAATCGGCCGAGATGGATGGAGCAGGGCCTGTCCGCAGATTTTCAAGCATTACACTGCCTTCCATTCGTTTTCCGCTGATCTATACCTTTGTTATGACGACAGCCGGAGCCTTTAACGTATTCGGTCAGCCATTAATGATGACGGACGGAGGACCCAGACAGAGCACGACCGTATTGATGATGTATATCCGGCAGCTGGCCTTCGGTCACGGGGAATCGATTGCGGGTATGGCATCCGCGATGGCGGTTTTGCTCGGACTGGTCATTCTCGTCATTTCAGCCCTTCAGTATTATGTGATGAACCGAAACGCGTCCTAGCGGCATGATCAGCTTGCAAACGACGGAAACGATAAAAGGTAGGTGTACTGTGCAATGTCGAACCCGGTAATACATGAAGTAAACGCGGATTCCAAGCTTGGTCGCTCTGGTCCGAAGAAGGCTTCATCCAACATAAGCGTGTCAAAATATATAGCTTACGCATTTCTGATCATACTGTGTGTGATATGGGCAATTCCGGTCATATTTGGCATTACCACATCTTTTCGGTCCCAGGCTGAGGTGGTTTCCAGCGGTTTCAGACTGCTGCCAGACAGCTGGATTTTTGATAATTATGTCTCGATCCTGCAAAACACGTCGACCGCGCCCATTCTGCGCTGGTTGATGAATTCCGTGTTTATTGCAACGATGCATACGCTGCTCGTGATCGTTGTCATTTCCATTACAGGTTATGGGTACTCTCGCATGAACTTTAAGGGAAGAGATGCCTTGTTCTTTACCTTGCTTGGGATTTCCTTCTTTCCCGGGGTAGTGAATCTGATCCCGTCTTATAAAATCATTGATGCGCTGGGATGGGTAAATACATCTTGGGCGATGATCATTCCAGGTTTGGCCGGGATGGGGAACATTTTTTTGGTAAGACAATTCATGATGGGCGTTCCCAAGGATTTGGATGAATCGGCACGCGTGGATGGAGCGGGGGATTTTAGAATCTATTATTCTATTATTTTGCCGCTCATGAAACCTGTATTGATTGTATGCGGCTTGTTTTCATTTACGGGTTCCTGGAATGATTTTCTGTGGCCCGTCATCGTGTATACCGATGTGGAGAAGATGCCGGTCACAGCAGGTTTGCTGTTGTTACAGGACATTTACGGCAATTACCGCATGATCGGACAATTGATGGGTTCTGCGATCCTGGCCATCATTCCGACGCTGCTGTTATTCCTGTTTGCCCAGAAATACTTTGTGCAGTCGATTAACTTAAACGCAGGCATCAAAGGATAGCAAGAAAGATTGAATTCGTAGAAACAATTAAAAATAGAAAGCTAGCGGAAGTCAAACTATAAGGTATAGGAGTCGTCACCATGTCTGAATTATATATAAAAAATCCCCTGATTGAACAAAGGGCCGATCCCTGGATCTATAAACATACCGATGGTTATTATTACTTTACCGGTTCCGTGCCGGAGTATGACCGAATTGAGCTTAGACGCTCGCAAACGATACATGGGCTTGCGGATGCTGAAGGAATTACGATCTGGCGCAAGCATGAGTCTGGCCTGATGAGTGCCAACATATGGGCACCCGAGATTCATTATTTGGATGGCAAATGGTATGTGTACTTCGCCGCTGCCCATACTTCAGAAACGAGGGACGGATTGTTTGATCATCGCATGTTCGTACTGGAGAACGTTTCGGCGAACCCGCTCGAAGGGGAATGGGTGGAGAAGGGGCAAGTGATCACGAAGTGGGAATCTTTTGCCTTGGACGCAACAACCTTTGAGCATAGAGGCAAACGATACTATGTATGGGCTCAGAAAGATCCGGGCATTCCTGGTAATTCCAATCTGTACATTTCATTGATGGAAAATCCATGGACCCTTACAGGGGAACAGGTATGCATCTCGGTTCCTGAGTACGACTGGGAGAAGATCGGGTATCTTGTGAATGAAGGGGCCGCCGTTCTGAAGCGAAACGGGCGAATATTCATGACCTATTCCGCGAGCGCCACGGACCACAATTATGCGATGGGGCTGCTGACAGCCGATGAGGACAGTGATCTGCTGAATCCGAGCTCCTGGGTCAAGTCGCCGGTACCCGTGTTTACGACATCGGAAGCCAATGGCCAATATGGTCCAGGGCATAACAGCTTCACGATTTCCGAGGATGGCTCGCAGGACATTCTGGTGTACCATGCAAGAAGTTACAAGGAGATTGTGGGCGATCCTCTTTATGATCCAAATCGGCATACGCGCGTACAGGTCATCCGGTGGAACGAGGACGGAACGCCGAATTTCGGGGTGCCGAGAGCGGATGATGCACCGGTCTCCAAGCCATGATTCAATTTGCAATTGGGGTTTTAGAACGAGTCGATTTACAAACATCAGACCGACTGAGCTAAACAGCTTGGTCGGCTTTTTACATTCCGGGAGATAAGCATCATAATATAAAATAGGAAAAAAGAAGGAGTCTACGATATGGATGGAGAAAAGAGGACTGATCGTTTTATGTAATGGTTAAGGATGTATAAAGTTCGGTACTATTAACCGATATTCATATTTCCCGGTAAGGAGGAATTATAAATGGCAAAGATATTAGTATTGGGCGGGACCCGCTTTTTCGGTAAAAGGCTGGTTAACCGGCTGCTGGCTAAAGGCGATGCCGTTACGATTTTGACGCGCGGACATCACCAGGATTCATTCGGGGGTGCCGTTGAGCGGCTTACCGTGGATCGAAAGGATCCGGAAGGTTTAAAACAGGCAGTGGGAAGCCAGGACTTTGATATCGTGTACGATAATATATGTTATACTCCGGAAGAAGCGGGACAAGCTGCAGACATCTTTGCCGGACGGATTGGACAATACGTGCTGACCTCTACGTTATCGGTCTATGATTTTGCGGATCATCCGGTGAGGGAAGAGGACTTTGATCCTTACAGATACCCTGTCATGATGAACGAAAGCAGGGATTACAGCTATAAGGAAGGCAAGCGCCAAGCGGAGGCGGTATTATTCGGTCGCCATAACCTGAACGTTACCGCTGTCCGGCTGCCGATTGTGCTGGGACCGGATGATTATACGCGAAGACTGCATTTTCATATTGAGCATGCGGCGGGCGGAGAAGCTATTGGTTTGCCTGATCCTGACGCGCAAATCTCGTTTGTGCATGCCGAGGAAGCTGCCGCTTTCCTGGAATGGGCTGGTCAAGTTCAATTGGAGGGCCCGGTCAATGCCTGCTCCAGCGGTACGATTTCGGTTCGGGAAATGATGAGCCTGATCCAGCAGGAAGTTGGAAGGTCGGCACCGCTGCAGTCTTCGGCAGCACCTGAGCACATGTCCCCGTTCGGAATTCCGGGAGATTGGACGATGGATCATGCCAGAGCGGCAGCTGCCGGCTTTGAATTCTGGGATTTGCGCGATTGGATGCCGAAATTGATTGCCGAATTGTCCGCCGATTTGAAGGTTCGCTAGCGAAAGCAGCAGGATCTTAATCATGTAGAAGCAAGATAAGAGGGAAATGCCCTGAAAGGAAGATCAGCATGAGTGACAAGATGGCAGCATGGAAAGAGCGTATTGGAGAGGTAGAAGCCATGGGGGGCTTATCTCCGGAAGCCCGGACGTTAATCCATGCGATGTATGAAGAGTTGGAAGCTTTGACGAAGCAAAATTTCAACCTGCGGAAAACCGCGCTGAAAGCGACGTCCAGAGAAACGAGGATGTCGAGTAAACTGAAGGATGCACTGATGGAATAAACGGCGGAGTCCAGCACATATGATAAACACCGGGGAGGGCTCCCCGGTGTTTTTTTGAAAGGATTAGCTTTTAGATGGCGTTCCTGATTTCGGCGCTTGGCGCTTCTTTTTGAATCTTGGTCCCACGTAATTTCGCTTGCGGTCCCGGAATAGTATCCAGCCGCCCAAGAATCCGATGCCAATGACAAACAGAGCCAGCCCGCCTAGAAAAGATAGCCAACCGAAGGCAGGGTTTGCCACACTGTCATCCCCATGAACGGAAATGTATAAAAAAACCGCATCTTTCATCATTAAGAAACCCTTCATTGCCATAAAACCCGGGATAACCAAAATCAAGATGGCAATAAAGCGGGAAATCAACATTCTCATAGAAGATTCCTTCCTGCGACTGATGTAATGAACTACCGTTTATCATACCTTTTTCATAGGGCGATGTCTATTTCCATTATGGATGATGATTTTGTAATCCGAAAAAAAGAGAGTACAATGAAAGTGTATAACTGGACTTATTATGGAGGTGCCGTTTGTGGCTATAACATGTGATGTAGCAATTCTTGGCGGGGGAACCGGTGGATATGTTGCGGCCATCCGCGCAGCCCAGCTTGGTAAAAATGTGGTCATCATCGAGCAGGACAAACTGGGGGGGACCTGCTTGCACCGCGGCTGTATTCCGAGCAAATCTTTGCTTCGGAGTGCCGAGCTGTATGCGGAAATGAAGGATAGCGAGAGCTATGGCATCGAGACGGACGGGGTCCGGCTAGCGTTTGACAAAGTACAGAAGCGCAAAGACGGTATCGTCGCTCAGCTCCACCAGGGCGTTCAGTATTTGATGCGCAAAAATAAAATTACCGTTGTGCAGGGCAAAGGGAGGGTTATCGGCCCGTCCATTTTCTCTCCGCGCAGCGGGGCCGTGGCGGTTGAGCTTCCGGACGGCGAGATGGAAACCGTGGTTCCCTCTCATCTGATCATCGCAACCGGTTCGCGTCCGCGTCACTTACCGGGGCTAGAGCCTGACGGCATACATATACTGACAAGCGATCATGCGCTTCAGCTGGATGAGCTTCCTGCATCCATCATCATCGTAGGAGGCGGTGTAATCGGGGTGGAATGGGCCTCGATGCTGAATGATTTTGGCGTTCAGGTCACGATTATTGAAGCTTCGCCCCATCTGCTGCCAGCCGAAGACGAGGAGGTTGGACGAGAGCTGACCAAGATGCTCACTGCCAGAGGCGTAGAGGTTATCACCAACGTTTCCATTCAAACCGATAGCTGTGAGATTCAGGATCAAAGCGTGTCCATCACGATTGAGCAAAAGGGCGATACCAGAACATTGTCAGCGGACAAGCTGCTCCTCTCGGTAGGGAGAATCGGTAATACTGAAAATATCGGGCTTGAAAATACCGACGTTCGGGTTGCGAACGGCTTCATTGTGGTGAATGCCAATATGCAAACAACAGAGCCCCATATTTACGCAATCGGCGATTGCATCGGGGGTCTTCAGCTTGCCCATGCAGCAAGCCATGAAGGGATAGCCGCGGTGAATCATATGGCAGGCGAGAAGACGGAAGCCTACAGAAGCGAATGGATCCCTCGCTGCATCTATACCCGACATGAGGTAGCCAGCGTCGGGCTAACGGAGAAGCAGGCCAAGGAACGCGGACATGAGATCAGGATCGGAAAATTCCCGTTCTCTGCGATAGGCAAATCTTTGATTCACGGCACGAAGGAAGGGTTCGTGAAGGTCATTGCCGATCAGAAGACGCAGGATATTCTGGGCGTGCATATGATTGGACCGCATGTGACCGAGCTGATCGGCGAAGCGGCGCTGGCGCAAGTGCTGGATGCGACTCCATGGGAAGTGGGAGCGGCGGTGCATGCCCATCCCTCCTTATCCGAAATCATCGGCGAAGCGATGCTTGCGGTGGATGGACGAGCCATCGGATTATAAGGATAAGTACATCCTTTTGTGGAATCCCTCATTTCTTTTTGCCGAAAAAGGGATTATAATAACATTAAGCCAAGTCTTAGTACCAGGTTTTAATACTTGATCAAATATGCTTTTAAACTTAGGTTACGAGGCTAAGGATCAAGCCTGAAGTCATGGCTCACATAAAGGAGGGATCTCCATGAAAGAACATGAAACGGTTACGGCAAACAACAATAGGCATGAGCAGCTTGGACTGACCGACGGACAAGTGCTAGACATGTACAAATATATGGTGCTGGCGCGAAAATTCGATGAGCGCAACCTGCTGCTGCAGCGTGCGGGCAAAATTAATTTTCACGTATCCGGGATCGGGCAGGAGGCGTGTCAGGTTGCTGCTGCTTTTGCCCTCGACCGGGAGAAGGATTACTTTTTACCCTATTACCGCGACTATGGATTTGTATTGGCAGTGGGCATGACGCCTCGGGACCTGATGCTGTCGGCTTTTGCAAAGGCCGAGGATCCCAACAGCGGCGGACGGCAGATGCCCGGACACTTTGGCAGTAAACGTCTGCGGATTGTGACCGGCTCCAGCCCAGTAACCACGCAGCTTCCGCATGCAGTGGGTATCGCACTGGCAGCGAAGATGCAGAAGAAGGATTTTGTATCGTTTGTTACGTTTGGCGAAGGCTCAAGCAATCAGGGGGATTTTCACGAGGGCTGCAACTTTGCGGGCGTTCACAAACTTCCTGTCATTATCATGTGCGAGAATAACCAATATGCCATTTCGGTGCCGCTCCATAAACAGATAAGCGGGAAGGTAAGCGACCGCGCGCTCGGTTATGGATTTCCCGGCATTCGAGTGGATGGCAACGATGCGCTCGAGGTCTATGCAGCCGTGAAGGAAGCTCGTGAGCGTGCGATTCGCGGAGAAGGTCCAACACTGATCGAATCCATGATGTACCGTTTGTCTCCGCACTCCACATCGGATAACGATTTGGCGTACCGGACAAAAGAAGAGGTTGAAGAGAACTGGAAGAAAGACGGCGTCGCCCGCTTTAAGAACTATTTGGTCGACTGCGGGCTCTGGGACGAAGCACGCGATCAGGATTTGATTGCGCAATTAAACCTGGAGATCAAAGAAGCGACGGAATCTGCAGACTTGGCTCCATTTCCGAAGCCTGAAGATACGCTTCTTCACGTGTATGCCGATGATGAAGGGGGCGTGTAAAAGATGGCGGTAATGGAATATATCGATGCAATTCGCCTGGCCATGAAGGAAGAGATGGAGCGTGACGAGTCCGTATTCGTGTTAGGCGAGGACGTAGGCGTTAAAGGCGGCGTGTTTACAACAACCAAGGGTTTGATGGATCAGTTCGGCGAAATGAGGGTGCTTGATACTCCGCTCGCGGAGTCCGCGATTGCCGGTGTCGCTATCGGTGCGGCCATGTATGGCATGAAGCCGATTGCCGAGATGCAATATTCAGACTTCATGTTCCCGGCAACCAATCAAATTATTAGTGAAGCAGCGAAAATCCGCTATCGTTCCAATAACGACTGGAGCTGTCCCATCGTGATTCGCGCGCCGATCGGCGGCGGAATATTCGGGGGATTGTATCATTCCCAGTGCCCGGAATCGGTTTTCTTCGGAACGCCGGGTTTGAAAATCGTTGCGCCGTTCTCGGCCTATGATGCGAAGGGACTGCTGAAAGCTGCGATACGCGATCCGGATCCGGTACTGTTCTTTGAGAACAAAAAATGCTACAAGCTGATTACTGGCGATGTACCGGAAGATGATTACGTTGTACCGATCGGCAAAGCGAATTTGCTGCGCGAAGGGTCGGATATTACGGTGATCAGCTACAGTCTGCCGCTGCACTTTGCCATGCAGGCTGCTGAAGAGCTCGAGCAGGAAGAAGGGATCAGCGCGCATATTCTGGATCTGCGTACGATACAGCCGCTTGACCGGGAAGCGATTATTGAAGCGGCGCGTGCAACGGGTAAAGTGCTGATCGTTCATGAAGATAATAAAACCGGCGGTGTCGGCGGGGAAGTAGCCGCGATTATTGCGGAGCACTGCCTCTATGATCTGGATGCCCCGATCATGCGCTTGTGCGGTCCGGATGTACCGGCTATGCCAATCAGCCCGCCGATGGAGAAATTCTTCATGCTTAACAAGGACAAAGTCAAAGAATCCATGCGTCAATTGGCGCTTTATTAAGGACAGGGAGTGTGAGCATGTCACAAAATCAGAAATTGACCGATGTTACGATGCCTCAGCTGGCAGAATCCCTTGTTTCGGCGACCATTGCCAAGTGGCTTAAGAATCCGGGGGATGCCATCGAGCAGTACGAACCGATCTGTGAAGTCATCACCGACAAAGTCAATGCCGAGATTCCATCCACCTTGGACGGCGTCATGGGAGAGATTCTTGCCCAGGAGGGCCAGACCGTCAATGTTGGCGAGATCATTTGCCGGATCGCTGTCGCTTCCGGTCAAGGGGCAGATCCTTCGCCCCAGCCGGCTGCAAATCCTTCCGTGAGTCAGCATCAGGGAAGCGGCAGCGTGGAGGGTTCGATGCGTTTCCGGTATTCCCCGGCCGTGCAAACACTGGCAGCCGAGCACCGGATTGATCTTTCGCGAGTACAGGGATCAGGCATGGGCGGCAGAATTACCCGTAAAGACGTATTGGCTTATATTGAAAAGGGAGGGGCAGCTCAAGGCAATGGCGCTCCTGCCGGGGCAGTACCAGCCCAGAGCGCCCAAGCACCAAAAGAAACGATACAGCCTAGCGGGACTTCGCCGTTCCAAGGGCTGCAGCATCAAACGCCCGCGGAACCGTCGCCTCCCCTTGGCACAGCCATTCCGGATGTGCGTCATTCCGGGCTGCATTTGACGGAATCGCCGAAACTTCCGACCATTGAAGTGGAAGGAATGGAGGGCGGAAGATCGGAAGACTTTATTGATGTTACGCCGATGCGTAATGCGATCGCCAGAAACATGCGTCAAAGCGTGACGGAGATTCCGCACGCGTGGACGATGATTGAGGTCGATGTGACCAACATCGTATTGCTGCGTAATCAGCTGAAAGACGAGTTCAAGCGTAAGGAAGGGGTTAATCTGACCTACCTGGCCTTTTTGCTGAAAGCTGTTGTGAACGCAATTAAAGATTACCCGATCATGAATTCGTTCTGGGCCGTGGATAAAATCGTGGTGAAGCGCGATATCAATCTGTCCCTGGCCGTCGGAACAGAGGATTCCGTGCTGACGCCGGTCATCCACCGTGCCGACCAGAAGAATATTGCCGGCTTGGCTAGAGAGATCGATGAGCTTGCACGGAAGACCCGTGAAGGGAAGCTGAAGCTAGACGACATGCAGGGCGGTACCTTTACGGTGAACAATACGGGATCCTTCGGTTCGATTCTGTCCTATCCGATCATCAACTATCCGCAGGCTGCGATTCTAACGTTTGAATCGATTGTTAAAAAGCCTGTGGTCATCAATGACATGATCGCTGTTCGTTCAATGGCGAATCTGTGTCTATCCCTCGATCATCGGATTTTGGATGGGGTGATCTGCGGAAGATTCCTGCAGCGGGTTAAAGACAACCTGGAAGGTTATACCCTGGATACGAAGCTTTATTAATGTTCTTCTATGCGTCTGCGGACTGATTCTTCGGAAGAAGGTTCGCAGACGTCATTCATACCAAAGTCAATTACAGGAGCAATCATTGGTTAGTTGGAACCCTATGAAAGAAGGCGTTAGCACATGAATAAACCGTTAGATGTATCGTATACGCCGGTTTTAGATTATGGCAAGGCTTGGGAGCTTCAGAAACAACATGTTTCCGCCATCGATCTGGGGGAGCAGCATGAATGCTTGATGCTTCTTCAGCATCCTCCGACCTATACCATGGGGTCGCAGCGTCATCCGGAGCACTTGCTCCTAAGCAAAGAGGAATTGGAACAGCAGGGCATCGGCTTGTTTGAAATCGATCGTGGCGGCGACATTACATATCATGGTCCTGGACAGCTTGTCGGGTATCCGCTGTTACTGCTGGACGGCGGCAAGAATTTGAATCTGCACGGATTTCTGCGCGATGTGGAACAGGTCATCATCGATTACTTGGCATCATACAACATCGAAGCCGGCCGCAAACCCGAGTACACCGGGGTATGGGTAGGGGATTTGAAAATTTGCGCCATCGGCGTTAAATTCAATAAAGCCCGCCAGCATCGCGGGTTTGTGACGAGTCATGGTTTTGCGTTTAATATTAAATCCGGGATCGCAGACGCGGGATTCGCGGGAATCATTCCGTGCGGAATACAGGAATACGGTGTAACGTCATTGGAAGACTGTACGGGGCGGGTTTTTGAAGTAGAGGAAGTAGCCCGGGAGATCGTGCCTTTCTTCACCCGGGTATTTCCATATGAGGCTCGTTGGTTGTGACAGCAGGCGCTCGTAAATGCAGGGTGTCAGCGAAGGAACAATGGCTCAAGGATAACCAGCAGCGTTGATCCGACCATGGCAATCAGCATGAGATAGATAACAATTCGAAACCACTTTTTACGTTGCATTGTGTAACTCCTTTGAAATAGGTTTAATGATGAACATACATGCAGCAGCATCACTTCATTGTGATAATAGTTATAAAGACATTGTATCGTATCTGCGAAAGAGAGGGAAGTCCAGTGATCTCAGAAGAGCGTATCATCCAAGAGTTTATGGAACTGGTTCAGGTCGATAGTGAAACCAAGCATGAAGAAGAGATCTCCAAAGTTCTCAAACATAAATTTTCCGGTCTTGGTTTTGACGTCATCGAAGATGATGCCAAGGAGAAGACCGGGCACGGAGCAGGAAATCTGATTATTACCTGGAAAGCGGACGAGGCGGTCTCGCAAGCGCCTAAACTGCTATTCACCTGCCATATGGATACCGTAACACCGGGTAAAGGCATTAAGCCGACCTTGGGTGATGATGGCTGGATTCGAAGTGATGGTACGACTATCCTCGGGGCGGATGACAAAGCAGGCATCGCCGCATTGCTGGAAGGTATTCGGGTTATCCGGGAGAATAACATTCCTCACGGACAAGTCCAGTTTGTCATTACGGTAGGTGAGGAATCGGGTTTGGTGGGAGCGCGGGCGCTTGACCCAGATGTTTTGGATGCGGATCTCGGCTTTGCCCTGGATTCCAACGGGGAGTTAGGCTCCATTGCAGTTGCCGCACCGACCCAAGCGAAAATCAAAATGATTATCAAGGGCAAATCGGCTCACGCCGGAGTGAATCCGGAGGATGGAATCAGTGCCATTCAAGTCGCTTCCAAAGCGATATCCAAAATGAAGCTGGGACGCATCGACAAAGAAACCACGGCAAATATCGGCAAGTTCCAGGGTGGAGGCGCAACCAACATCGTCTGTGACCATGTTCAGATTGATGCTGAGGCACGCAGTATCGTCCAAGAAAAAGTGGATAAGCAAGTGAATGATATGCGTGAAGCGCTTGAAACTACCGTGCGGGAGTACAATGCCAATTGTGAGTTCATTAGCGAGATTGTCTACCCGGCTTTCAGTTTTAATGAACACGATGAGGTCGTTCAGCTTGCGCAGCGTGCCATCGGCGGTTTGGGCTTGCCCACCCGCACGTTTCGCTCCGGAGGCGGCAGTGACGCCAACATTTTTAACGGTCTTGGAATTCCAACCGTCAATTTGGCGATTGGATATCAAGATATTCATACGACCCAGGAGCGCATTCAAGCTGCAGATTTGGTCAAGGCGGCGCAGATCGTTGTGGGGATCATCCAGGAAACGGCTAAGGCTTAGTCGATTATCAGACTTGAAGAAAATGTATAAAGCCCGCGGTGGACATTTATCGTCCCTGCGGGCTTTTGGATATGTCTATTAATTCAAGGTTGCCATGGGCGAGTGGTTCTCGCGTCTTTTTTGGGCAGGCGACCAAGCGGTATGCCAGTTCGAGTTCTCGACCACATGCAATGCGGCATTGATGTTGTCCAGGTATTGTTCAATTTCTTTCCTCGCCACTGCCGAGGAATACTGTTCCTCAAGGCGGGCTGAGAGGGAGATCAAGGCTGACTGCAGATAACAAGCAGCTTCGCCGAATCGTATCTCTGTACGCCCAGGATAAGCGGCTCTAAGCTGCTCGAACAGGGATGCGGCCTCATCATATCTTCCTTGATCATATAAATGCTCTGCCGCTATAAAGCATACTTTCATACAATGGCTGTCCTGCTCTTGAAGCGGCAGCGCTTCCAATTGGTTTAATTTTGAAATTGCGAGTCCTCTGTAGCCTTCATCATAAAGAAAACAGATCAGAGCATAATAAGCATGCTCCCCGCTATGGGAAAGCAGATGTTCGGCTATGGATATCATATTAAGCGAAACGGCAGCGCGTGCTAATTCTAAAGTATCCGACATGGCGATAAATCGGTCAGGGATCGAATGGTTTATGTTCCACTCGCAGAGCTGCCTGATTCTGGATAGTTGAGCCCCTTCCGACGTTCTTGGACGAGGCAGTTCGCGCAGGTGGTGAGTCGAATCGCGAAGGTAACTGTCGATGAGCTGCTTGGCATCAGATACTTGACCCGTCATGATCAGGCAAGCCACATACTGGATACAGGTATCTGGATATAAACTCCCCTGTTTAGCAAAACAATGGGCAGCTTCCGGATAAGCTCCGATGTAGAATAGCGATCTGCCAACCATGATGTTGGAAGCCGGAAAACTCCTCGTTTCGCCTAGGAGCCGTTCACAAATCGTGTGGTCTGTCATCCCCTGCATGTGCAGGAGTGAAGCCCACTGGTTCAGAGCCTCTTGGACGTAGGTACCGGAATGCTGTACGACGGTTCTGAAAGCTTCCTCCGATTTGCCGAAGGAACGCATCCGCATGCTCAATAACCCGTATTCGAGCCAGCTTAGATCAACTTCCTTCCATCCCGGGCTCGATTTGTCGGTTGGGGCGGATTGCGCAGCTTCCTTGAAGCTTTTCAACGCCTTTTCAAGATACCCGCGTCTTTTGTACCACTTACCGCGTTCATATTCAGTTGAAGGTGGATTAGTAATTGGTTCGGTTTCAATATTAGGTATATGTCGCATGTCGAAGCCTCCCAATGTTATAACACCCTTATAGGTGTAAAGGTCATGGTCCGTATACGAAAAAAGTCGAAAATCAGGTCGTTAGACCTAATTCCACTCCTTGTTTTCGTAAATATTTTTAGAAGACTTAGAAATTATATCCATCATTTTCGTTTCCGAGCCCCATTGCTGTTGCCACTGCTTCAGCATGATCCGTATCTGCCAGGCGTGTCCTACCATATGTACGGAATGATCCCCTTTGTAGCTTTTCATGGGCAGGTTCCTTCTTTCTTGTAAATTTTGATATAATACACCTTATGCAATAGCATGGTCAGACATGCCGTTTTTAAACAAAGGAGGTCATTTTGTGAGCGATATCGGCAGTAAGAACCGAGAAGCCTCGGATAAATTGCTGGAAGAAACCACCCTGTCTACCGAATCGATTTTTGAAGGGAAGATTATTTCACTGCAGGTCGATACGGTGAAGCTGCCAAATGGGGGGACCGCGAAACGTGAAGTTGTCAGACATCCCGGCGCAGTAGCGGTGCTTGCCTTAAAAGGCGACAAAATGTTGGCCGTCAATCAATTTCGTCAGCCGCTTGGGCGCTGTGAGGTTGAAATCCCTGCAGGCAAGCTGGAGCGGGGGGAAGATCCGCTTGAAGCGGCGAAGCGCGAATTACAGGAAGAAACGGGTTACTCGTGCGGTTCCATTCGCAAACTGCATTCCTTCTATACCTCCCCGGGGTTTGCAGATGAGATCATTCACTTGTACCTGGCGGAGGATCTGATCAGCGGCGACATGAACCCGGATGAGGATGAATTTATAGAGATGATGGAAATCTCGCTGGAAGAGGCGTATTCACTCATACAAGAAGAAAGAATCAGCGATGCGAAGACTATTCTCGCCGTTTATGCCTGGAATATGTACAGCCTGACAGGAAAGATCTGATATGCTGCAGCCTAAAAAGAACATGTCAACCGGGGAGAAGCTTCAGTCCTATTACTGCGACATGCACATTCACATAGGGCGCACAAGCAGCGGACAAGCTGTGAAAATTAGCGCAAGTAACAATTTAACCTTTGAGAATATAGCCGTGGAGGCCTCGGAGCGCAAAGGCATCCAAATGATCGGTATCATCGATTGCCATTCTCCTTCGGTACAGCAGGATATTGTCCAATGTTTGGACAGCGGCGTCATGCAGGAGATAGATGGAGGCGGAATCGCGTATCAGGATACGGTGATCCTGCTTGGAAGCGAGATTGAAATTCGCGAAAGCGGCCGTGGCGCAGCCCATGTGCTGGCCTATTTCCCTGACCTGAACACCATCCAGGAGTTCTCTGTCTGGATGGCAAAATACATGAAGAACGTGCAGCTTAGTTCGCAGCGCATCTATGTCAGCCCTCGTGAGCTCCAGCAGGAGGTTTTGGATCGCGGCGGGCTGCTGATACCTGCACACGTCTTTACGCCTCATAAGGGACTGTACGGCAACATGGCGGATCGTATGAGCGAGGTGCTGGACCTGAACGGGATTGCAGGAATAGAGCTTGGACTCAGCGCCGATTCCTCGATGGCCGGGCGGATAAGCGAACTGGACGCCTACTCCTTTCTGACCAATTCGGATGCGCATTCGCTTGGGAAAATCGGCAGGGAATACAACCGGATCGACATGGCGAAGCCTTCATTTACCGAATTTCGGCAGGCGCTTGGAACAAGTAACGGTCGAAGAATCAGCGCGAACTACGGGCTTAATCCCAGACTCGGAAAATACCATCGTACTTACTGCGGCGGCTGCGACAGCATTCTGGAGGAGGGCAGCGATATTCATGAATGGGTGCGCTGTCCTTACTGCGGGAGCACCAAGCTGGTGCAGGGCGTGTTTGATCGGATTCTGAACATCGCTGATCGCAAGGAGCCCATGGTACCGAAAAGCCGGCCGGCATATCACTATCAGGTTCCGCTAGAGTTCATCCCGGGCCTTGGCAAATCGGCGATGTCGAAGCTGCTGGGGGCTTTCGGCACCGAAATGAAAATTCTTCACCAGGCTACGGAAGCGGAGCTTGCCGCTGTTGCCGGAGAAGGGCTCGCTGCCAGCATTGTGATGGCTAGGAACGGGACATTGTCCTTGTCCGATGGCGGCGGAGGCTCTTACGGGAAGGTTCTCCGCTAAATCGATCAACTCTTTCAATCGCAGGTCATACAAGAAGGATGATGGTCATAGAGTAGAGTAGAGACACAGAAAGGAGACTCTATTCTATGCAATCATTCCGTCAAGCCTTTAAGGATCAGACCATGCTCTATGTGTTCGTGGGCGTCTTGTTTTTAGTTGGCGTCCTGTTTGGAGCGTTGATGGTCAATGCACTTTCATTGGAGCAGCAGCAGGAGATGGCCCGATATTTAAACCACTTTTTTGTAAACGTGCAGGACGGTGGAGAAACCATGAGTCAGTCTTCTTACTGGAGCATCGCAGCCCTTCATCTGAAATGGATCGGATTGATATGGATTCTGGGATTGTCCGTCATCGGGCTTCCGGGAATTTTGATATTGGACTTCTTAAAAGGAGTGCTTATTGGGTTTACGGTTGGTTACTTGGTCGGTCAGTATTCCTGGAAAGGCTTGCTGTTCGCCCTGGTGTCGATTGCGCCGCAAAATTTGCTTATCATCCCCGTGCTCATGATGTGCAGCGTAGCGGCGATAACCTTCTCCCTATACATCATCAGGGACCGGTTTATTATGAATCGCGGCGGGAGCATGGTAAAGCCCTTTGCCTCGTATGCGATGCTGACCTTTTTCATGGTCCTGTTAACGCTTGGAGTCGCTTCATTTGAAACCTGGGTAACCCCGGCCATGATGCGCTGGGTCACACCAATGTTGCTATAATCCGCGAATTTTTCCATAAAGCAAAACCGTTTGACTTTGTTTGTCAAATCCCCCTATAATGAAGGAAGCGAACAATAACGTGCAGTGATTTCCAAGGGGGAGGGAAACGATGGAAGCGCGGATCGACAAAATTAAGCAGCAGCTACAATCCCAAGGATACAAATTAACGCCCCAACGGGAAGCCACGGTAAGCGTATTGTTGGAAAATGAAGACGACCACCTTAGCGCAGAGGATGTATTTATGCTCGTGAAAGAGAAGGCTCCGGAGATCGGTCTGGCAACCGTGTACCGTACCCTAGAGCTGCTCAGTGAGCTTCATGTTGTCGAGAAGATAAATTTTGGCGATGGTGTCGCCCGTTATGACTTGCGGACGGATACTTCGAAGCATCACCATCATCATTTGATATGTACTCAATGTGGAAGCATGGATGAGATACGCGAGGATTGGCTCGGTCCATTGGAAGAGCGGTTAGAGCGAGAGTTTAACTTTACCGTTCATGACCATCGGCTTGATTTCCATGGCATATGCTACCGTTGCAAAGAGAAGGGCAAGAATGACCAGGACAAATCATAATTTTATATCATTCAACAAACCGCAGTGATGACCATCACGGCAAGCCCTCTACGGCGGTAAGCCGGGAGGGTTTTTTAGATGGTAACCTAAATATATATGGAACATGCACGAGTTCGTATCGTTCACGCAAGAACAATCTATCATTCTACATCATCCATGTACGTCGATAAGACGTTTTTTTTATTCTATCCCATTAACCGCCAAGTCCAATGACTAAAGAACATCAGAGGAAAGCGTCATAATCCAGCAGCTTGTATCATAGGATTTACGTGAAGTATACCTATAATACCCACTTTCACTTGGTGATCAAGCAAAGATGAAGGAGAGGCGCTGCCAGTGATTATATCAATCCGAAAAATAGGCTCACTGATCCGATTTATTACGATGTTCGCCGTTCTGACGATGTTTTTTTACTTCGTGCTGGGTTGGGTGGGAGATTGGCTGACCCCAGTGGATCCTTACCGTGCGCCTTCCGGTCAAGCGGTTAAAGCTTTTCAGCCTGAAAGCACCATGGACTCCCGCTATTCGCCGGCGGAACGTCTGCGATTGTACTACTGGTATGGGGAGTGATCGTGCTTGTAACGGGTACACGGGAATAGGAGCAAAAGATCATGAAACAATATCTGGACGAATATGTAACCTATCTGGAAGACGTGAAGGGACTGTCCCGGAGCACGATTGAATCGTACCGGGCCGACTTACAAGGATTCATTGCTTTTGCAGCGGAAAGAGACGTTATCAACCCGCAGGAAGTTACACGCACCATGCTTGGATTATACATGGGAAGACTGAGGCAGCAGGGCAAGGCGGCATCAAGCCAGCTTCGCTGCACGGCTTCCTTGCGTTCCTTTTTTCAATATTTGGTGCGTCAAGCCGTTATAGGACAAGATCCGACCCAGCTGCTGGATAATCCGAAGCCGGAACGGAAGCCGCCCAAGTCGCTAACCATTGAGCAGGTGGACAAGCTGCTGTCGGCCCCGGATTCCGGCACCCCTCAGGGGGCTCGGGACAAAGCGATGCTGGAGCTGCTATATGCTTCAGGTATTAAGGTGTCGGAATTGGTGAATTTGAATACGCATGACATAAATATGGAGATGCGATTTTTGCGCTGTGCCGTTTCCGGAGGGAAGGAGCGAATTCTTCCAATTACCCAGATCGCAGCCGGGAGCGTGGCTTTTTATATGCAAGACATGCGGGACAAGCTGATTCGTGATGCGAATGAGGATGCATTATTCCTGAATTCACTCGGTACGCGCTTGACACGGCAGGGATTTTGGAAAATTATTAAAAAGTATGGCAAGCTGGCCGATATCGATGAGGAGATTACGCCGCATACCCTTCGCCATTCGTTTGCCATTCATTTGCTGCAGAACGGCGCCGACTTGCGTTCGGTTCAGGAGATGCTGGGTCACTCGGCATTATCCACCACCGGCATGTATCAATCCACCAAGAAAAGCATGAAAGAAGTATATGATCATTATCACCCGAGATCTTAGCGGACCTGCTCGACTAGGATCTACAACTTATTCTCAGTTAGGAGAGGTATGAACATGAGTTCAAATCATCAGCAAAGCATTAAGGAAGCAGCGGCATACATACGCGGGCAGAAGGGTGTCGAACCCCAGGTCGGCCTGATTTTGGGTTCAGGACTCGGCGTACTGGCAGAATTGATTGAGAACCCGGTTTCCATCCCGTACACGGACATTCCTCATTTTCCCGTGTCCACAGTAGAAGGCCATGAAGGAGAACTGCTGCTGGGTACGATTCACGATCGACCTGTCGTTCTGATGAAGGGCCGTTTCCATATGTATGAAGGTTATGGTCCGGAAGTGACGGCTTTCCCGGTGCGCGTCATGAAAGAGCTGGGCGTGAAAAGTCTGCTGGTTACCAATGCGGCGGGCGGCATCAATACGTCCTTCGAGCCGGGTGACCTCATGCTGATCTCCGATCATCTGAACATGACAGGCACCAATCCGCTGATCGGGCCGAATGATCCGAAGCTTGGCGTCCGGTTCCCGGATATGTCCCAGGCTTACAGCCGTCAGCTTCGCCAATTGGCAAAAGAAGTCGCGGTGGGTCAGGGCATTGCACTGAGAGAAGGGGTCTATGCAGGTTTGCTCGGACCAACCTATGAAACGCCTGCCGAGATCGTCATGCTGCGTACGCTCGGCGCGGATGCGGTTGGCATGTCCACGGTGTCTGAGGTCATTGTGGCCAGACATGCCGGTCTTGAAGTGCTGGGCATCTCTTGCATCAGCAACATGGCAGCCGGAATATTGGATCAGCCGCTATCCCATGACGAGGTTATGGAGACTGCCGAGAAGGTCCGGGAGAAATTCCTTGCGCTGGTCATGGCCATTATCCCAAAAATGTAATAACCCATTTTAGCAAGGGGCTGGGCTCCGGCGGATTTATATCTGTCGAGTCCAGCCTTTTTGCTATAAGTTTTCAGCGAAGCTGAACCATTCTGTATTCGCATTTATACGTGTTTGGGGTCCCCGCAAAGTATTTGGAATAAGCATCGAAGGATAGGCTCCACTTTGTGGGGTTATTCTGTGTTCCCTTAAGATCAAGGCGATAATATTTCCGTAAAATACTGGAATAATTTGTTTTCATCCTGACGACAATGAATAGCAGACCCGTTATTTTTCGGGATGCCATTACGAATGTCAGGAGGGGATGGAAGTGAAAAAAGCGTTAATCGCTGGATTGCTGGTTCTATTTGTAGGGTTGTCCAGTGCGGCTGTACCAAGTTATGCAGAAGAAAAAAGCAAACCCGGCGAAGGATCATCTCAAGAGGAACTGGCACCAGGTGCTCGTTCTGCTATATTGCTGGATGCGGATACCGGAACCATTATTTACGAGAAAAACAGCCATGATAAGCTGCCTCCGGCGAGCATCACCAAGATCATGACGATGCTGCTTACGATGGAGGCCATCGATGAAGGACAATTGCAATGGACGGATAAGGTGCGTACCAGCGAATATGCGGCCTCCATGGGCGGGTCGCAGATCTTTCTGGAGCCCGGCGAAGAAATGACGGTGGATGAGATGCTCAAAGGCATTGCCATGGCATCAGGCAATGATGCCTCCGTCGCGGTGGCAGAGAAAATTGCCGGCTCAGAGGAAGCGTTTGTGAAGCTGATGAACGAGAAAGCGGCCGAGCTGGGGATGAAGGATACCCATTTTGTGAACTGCAACGGACTTCCCGCAGAGAATCACTATACTTCGGCCCACGACATTGCGGTCATGAGCCGGGAGCTGCTGAAATATGACCAGATCACCAAATATACGGGAGCCTATCAGGATTATTTACGTAAAGATTCAGAAAAACCGTTCTGGCTGGTCAACACGAACAAGCTGGTTCGATTCTACACGGGTGCTGACGGATTGAAAACCGGATACACATCAGAGGCCAAATTCTGTTTATCGGCCACAGCCAAGCGGGACGGACTGCGCGCTGTTGCCGTTGTTATGGGGGCTCCGGATACAAAGACTCGGAATAATGAAGTATCTCGCATGTTTGACTATGCCTTCTCCCAGTATTCGATGCATTCCATCTATAAGCCGGGTGAAGTGTTAGGTATCGTGAAGGTCCAGAAGGGAACCGTGCCAGAGATTTCGATTCAAGCGGATAAAGATTACAGCGTGCTGGTTAAGAAGGGCGTAAAAAGCCCGGATATCCGTCATGAAATTCAGATGGACCCGAATGTGAAGGCGCCGGTAGCCGCCGGACAAGTTGTCGGCAAGCTAACGGTATATCAAGGTGATCGGGTAGTGAAGGAGTTCGAGCTGACATCTCCTGTCGAGGTGAAGAAGGCCGGATTCTGGAAGCTGTTCAAACGGACAACCGGCAAGTTGTTTCATGTAGATTAATAGGAGTTTTCTTCTAGTTTTGTCGGGATGCAGGAATGTCTTTTTCAAATGTAGAAATCTTTGTTCATGTCAGGGAGGAGAGTGAGCAAACATGAATCTGCATGTTGATATGGAGCATCACAGGCATGTACTGATCGTCCGTCTGTCCGGGGAACTGGATCATCACACGGCCGATTCTGTCCGGATGCAGCTGGATGAAGCTATTCAGAGACGTCAAACAGAGCACTTGGTGGTGAGCTTAAAGGACTTGGACTTTATGGACAGCTCGGGACTTGGGGTCATCCTGGGACGCTATAAATTCATCAAGCAAAAAGGCGGAAAGATGGCGGTATGCGATGTCAAGCCGCAGGTTTACCGCTTGCTTGAAATGTCAGGGCTGTTCAAGATCATGCCGATATATGAGAACGAGAGCACGGCACTCTCGGGTTTGGAGGTAGTGTCATGAGTGAAGGAAAAGCACAGCATAATTTTATGACTCTGCAGTTTGCCGCAAAGTCGGAAAACGAATCCTTTGCCCGTGTCGCCGTGGCTGCGTTCATCTCCCAGATGGATCCCAACATGGATGAGCTGAGTGACCTGAAAACGGTAGTCTCCGAAGCGGTCACAAACAGCATTATCCACGGTTACGATAGTGATCCGGATGGGGTTGTCAAGATTGAAGCCTCCATTGACGGGGATATGATCACGCTGTGCATTGAAGATTCCGGCCATGGGATCGAAGACTTGGAGATGGCCAAACAGCCGCTTTATACATCAAAGCCTGAGCTGGAGCGATCCGGCATGGGATTCACCATCATGGAAAATTTCATGGACGAATTTGAAGTGGTCAGCGAACCAGGCAGCGGTACGTCGATCAAAATGAAAAAGAGGATCGAATCTAAGAAAGCTTTATATAATTAGGGGTTGGACAAATGGATGCCGATGTGAAGAAAACTTCGCAGACTTATTTGGACGACGCGGAGGTCAAACGACTCATTGCACTTAGCCAAAGCGGGGATAATGTCGCCCGAGACACGCTCGTCAACTGTAATATTCGTCTTGTCTGGTCTGTCGTTCAGCGGTTTATGAACCGGGGGTATGAGCCTGATGATCTGTTTCAGATCGGCTGTATCGGTCTCCTCAAATCCGTGGACAAGTTCGATCTCAGTTATGACGTAAAGTTCTCGACCTATGCCGTACCGATGATCATCGGAGAAATTCAGCGCTTCTTAAGGGACGACGGGACCTTGAAGGTCAGCCGCTCGCTTAAGGAAATGGCCAACAAAGTCAGGAAGAAGCGGGACGAGCTGTCCAAGCAGCTCGATCGGCTTCCAACGGTGAAAGAGGTTGCCGAAGAGCTTGGGGTAACCCCCGAGGAAGTGGTGTTTGCCCAAGAGGCGAACAAACCGCCAACCTCGATTCATGAGACCGTATTTGAAAATGACGGGGATCCCATAACGCTAATGGATCAGATAGCTGATGAATCGCAGGAACGATGGTTCGACAAGCTGGCCTTGAATGAAGCGATAGGCGGCTTGACCGAACGGGAGCGGCTCATTGTATATCTGCGGTATTACCGGGATCAGACGCAGTCGGAAGTTGCCAGCCGGCTGGGCATATCCCAAGTACAGGTATCGCGACTTGAGAAAAAAATATTGCAGAGCATACGGAACGAGATCGCGCAGTAGCGGCTTGCAGCCGTTACTCTAAAGCACTGTCAAAATGACGCCGCCCTTAAAGGGACGGCGTCTTTTCATTTTTCAACAACCTCCCTGTTGATGGAGCGGATAAAGAAAGTATGGTAAATCCGAGTAGAAAGGAGAGACTTTTCCCATACTAACGGTAATTTAGCAGTAAAGGAGTGTTTCGGATGAAGGTTAATCCCACTCCGACGGTGTTTCTGCAGCTAAGGAGCCGCATACGGTTACCAAAAAACCAGACCGTCAAACTAGGTGATGTCGCCTTCATTGTCTGCGATCCCGAATGGGAGAAACGGCTTAGAGTCCTGCCGCTTACGCAGCCGAAGGATATCGATGGCAACCGCCTTGTCATGGATCTGATACAAATTATCCCGAAGATTCAAGCCTTGATTCCTGGCGCCCATATTGAACCGATGGGAAACCATCATACCCTGGTGGAGCTTATTGGTCCGGAGAGCAAGCGGTCCAAATTCTGGTTCCCGCTCATTTGGCTGCTTTTGTTTTTCGGTTCGGCGCTGACCATTATGAACTTCCATGCCGACGTCAACATGCTCGAGGTACAGATCCGAATCGTCGAGATGGTGACGGGGAAAAGAGACGAGCATCCCTATTTGTTCCAGATTGCATACTCGCTCGGGCTCGGATTCGGAATGACGGTGTTCTTCAATCATTTGTTCAAGAAAAAATGGAATGAAGAACCGACCCCGCTCGAGGTGGAAATGTACCTCTATCAGGAAAATCTGGATCAGTTCGTGGTCGCCGAAGAATACCGGAAAATGAACGCCAGCGCGGATACGAGAGGTAAGGAACCATGATGATATCCATCCTGCAAGGGATATTCACCTGTGTTCTTGGCGTAGCGGGGGGCATCGCCGTCGGCGGCGGAGTCATTGCGCTCATCATCGTGCTGGACATCATTCCGAGACTGTCCCAACTGACGGCGACTTACAGCCGGGTCCATTGGTATGAAGGGGCTTTAATTGCCGGATCCTTTATCGGCACGGTGGCCGATTTCTGGCATTGGTCCGTTCCATTGGGGCCTGTTGTGAGTACCGTGATCGGATTGATGTGCGGAATATTCATCGGCATGCTGGCAGCCGCATTGACGGAAGTGTTGAATGTATTGCCGATCCTGGCCAAGCGGCTCCGGTTGACGGGGTATTTGTTCGGTCTTCTTATGGCTATGGTCGCAGGCAAGGTAGCGGGCTCTTTGTTCGACTGGTTTGTTTACAGCAAGTGATAGTTAAGGCTAGGAGGTAGGTTATGGACGAGAAAACAACATATAACGGCGAACGGGAGACCGATATTCCGATTATTCCACCATCGGAGATCAAAGCATTGGAGGAACAGGAGCTGGCCGAGAAGAGGGAAGCTGAAACTTCCAACAGCACCGAGGAATCCGTCATCTACTGGCAGCAAACAGACCATGTCCCCGCAAAGCTGAGTGAACTGAAAAAAGTGCTTAAGGAAGTTATCGGTCTTGGGGTTTCTTTCGATGTGGTATTCCGTGAGATGAACTTTGCCGGCAGAAATGCGGGGCTTCTCTTCTTAAACGGCTTCACGAATGATGCCTTGGTGACGGATATACTGACAAGGCTGACGTATCTGACACCGGAGGATGTGAGCAATCAGGCACTTACCGAGATGATGACCCGCTATATTCCACATGTCCAAGTGGAGCGGGATACAAGGCTCAGCAAAGTGATTAACGAAGTGCTCTCCGGTATATGTGCGCTGTTCATTGAGGATGCGCATTCCGCCATCTTGTTGGATACCCGGAAATATCCCATGCGCGGGCTCGAAGAGCCTGCGGTGGAACGTGTCGTTCGCGGCGCGAGAGATGGTTTTACGGAGACACTCGTTACCAACGTGAACCTGGTGCGAAGACGGGTTCGTGACCCGGGGCTTCACGTCGAGGTCATGAAGGTCGGAAGGCGGACGAGAACCGATGTATGCCTGGTTTTCATTGATGACATCGTGGACCGTACCCAGGTTGAGGCGATTCGGGATAAAATCAAGCAAGTGGATTTAGAGGGGCTTCCTCTCGGAGATAAACAGCTCGAAGAAGCAATCGTGAACAAAGGCTGGCACCCTTTTCCGCTGGTCCGATATTCGGAACGGCCGGATGTTGTATCCTCCCACCTGCTCGAAGGCCGAGTTGTTGTCATGGTAGATACTTCACCGAGCGTGATGATCATGCCAACCACGTTTTTGGATCTCTGTCAGCATGCCGAGGAGAATCGCCAGACCCCATTTATGGGGACATATCTCCGCTGGATACGTTTTATTGGCATATTTGCATCCATGTTCCTGCTCCCGTTGTGGATGCTGCTTGTTGTCCATCCTGAACTGAAGCCGCCGGGACTCGATATCATCGGTCCGCAGGAGAACGCTAAAATTCCGATTATCCTGCAATTTCTGATCGTTGAATTCGGTGTGGATTTGCTCCGCTTGGCTGCCGTTCATACGCCGACACCGCTAGCTTCGGCGATGGGGTTGATCGCCGCGATCTTGATCGGCGATATCGCGGTTAAGACCGGATTGTTTGTCAACGAGGTCGTCTTGTATATGGCGGTCGCATCCATCGGGATGTATGCAACTCCGAGTTATGAGCTTGGACTTGCCAACCGGATGGTCAGGCTGCTCCTTCTGCTTGCAACAGCCCTGTTTGCGGTGAAGGGTTTTGTCATCGGGACGACGCTTCTGATTCTGCTCCTGACGACACACCGTTCCTACAATTCCTCTTACTTGTGGCCATTTATACCATTTAGTGCAAAAGCGATGGGCGAAATTTTGTTCCGCAAACCGCTGCTTCTATCAAGAAGACGCCCGGCCCACAATAAAACGCGCGACAACACCAAAATGGGCTCTGAAATGAATCCCAGAGGCGAGCAATAACAATAACACAAATGTTGTGTTGAAAAATCCATTTTGATTACCTTCCGTTGTCTGCTATACTGTGAACAATTATTCGATTACCCTATTTTGAATCAATGGATCGGAGGAATTGTAAGCATGTTTTTACACGGTACAAGCAAGATTAACGATCAGGGGCATTTGGAAATCGGCGGGTGTGACACATCCGTTTTGAAAGCTCAATATGGAACACCACTATATATTGTAGATGAGCAGTCGGTTCGCAATCGTTGCCGGGAATACATCGAGGCCTTCAAGGCGTCCGGCTTGAAGTTCCAAGTCGCCTACGCAAGTAAGGCGTTTTGTGTGATGGCCATGTGCCAATTGGCCGAACAGGAAGGTATGTCGCTTGACGTCGTATCAGACGGAGAGCTGTACACCGCACTTGAGGCCGGATTCCCGGCAGAACGGATTCATTTCCACGGAAATAATAAAACCCCGGAAGAAATTGAGATGGCGCTGGATGCGGAAATTGGCTGTTTCGTTGTCGATAACGTAGTTGAACTGCATATGCTGCAAGCGATTGCTGCCGAGAAGAATCGGAAGGTCAACATTCTGCTTCGCGTGACACCAGGTGTTGAGGCTCATACGCATGAGTATATCTCAACAGGCCAAACGGATTCGAAATTTGGCTTTGATATCGGCAACGGCTCAGCTTATGAAGCGGTGAAGCTTGCCGAGGCTCAAGCGAATATTCATCTGATGGGCATTCATTCCCATATCGGCTCCCAGATTTTTGAGGTGGAAGGCTTTCAGATGGCTGTTCAGCGCGTAGCTGAATTCGCGGCTTCCGTTAAAGAAGGTTTGGGGGTTGTATTCAAGGTTGTGAACCTTGGGGGTGGTTTCGGTATCCGTTACGTGGATGGCGATACGCCGCTTCAAGTATCCCAGTATGTAAAAGCGATCACGGATGCCGTGAAGACCCATTTTGCGGGCCTTGGCTCCGAACTTCCGGAAATTTGGGTGGAACCGGGTCGGAGCATTGTTGGTGATGCAGGCACCACCCTGTATACGGTGGGCACAAGCAAGGATATTCCCGGTGTGCGTAAATACGTTGCCGTAGACGGCGGAATGACGGACAACCCGCGCCCGGCGCTGTACGAGTCGAAATATGAAGCGCTGCTCGCGAACCGGGCGAATGAGAAGCCGGAAGAAACGGTATCCATTGCCGGCAAGTGCTGTGAGAGTGGAGACATGCTCATCTGGGACTTGGAGCTTCCGAAGGTAGCAACAGGCGATTTGCTGGCCGTATCCTGCACAGGCGCATACAACTATTCCATGGCTAGCAATTACAACCGAATCCGCAAACCTGCGGTCGTGTTCGTGAAGGACGGACAGAGCAAGCTGGTCGTACGCCGTGAGTCGCTTGCGGACATCATCAGCCATGATGTGGTACCGGCAAGTGTAACCAAAGAAACCGTGGCCAATTAAACTGATGATTGTTTTACGGCTCTAAAACCAAAGAGGGCCCACCAATGCCTCCGGCTGCGGTCAGGGCTCTTTGGTTTGCCTTGGTCTTGATATGTGATGTGCGAACAGGGGACAAGATCGTTTTGCTTCGAAGCTCAATTCATAGTAAACTATAGAATGCATTGTAAAAAAATCGAAAAAACGTTCTAATAACGGAAGGAGATAACACATATGGCTAAAAAAGCGAAGATCACATTAGAGAACGGCAAAGAGGTAGTGCTTGATCTGTTCGAGAATGATGCACCGAATACGGTAGCTAATTTTGAGAAATTGGCGAACTCCGGTTTTTATAACGGTCTTGTATTTCACCGTGTAATCCCTGGGTTCGTTGCTCAAGGCGGCTGCCCACAGGGAACGGGAACCGGCGGTCCTGGCTATACCATCAACTGCGAGATCAATCCTAACAAGCATGAGCGTGGAAGCTTAGCTATGGCGCATGCCGGCCGCAACACCGGCGGAAGCCAGTTCTATGTATGCTACGAGCCGCAGCCGCATTTGGACGGACAACATACGGTGTTCGGTAAAGTTGTAGAGGGCATGGAGTACGTGGATGCATTCAAAGGCCGCGACAAAATGGAAAAAGTGGAAGTATACGAAGCGTAAACATTTCTGTTCAGGACAGGCTCACCCGAAAGGGTGAGCCTGTTTTTAATATTCCGGAGAGGGGTTACGCAGGATCAGGGAATAATTGGCGGAGCTCCTCCGGTACTGGCCGGCTTTTTCGAGTATGTACATCCATCGCCACACTGGTGACGGCGGCATCCGCGCACAGCTCTCCCTGTTCGTTGTATATCGTCTGTATCAGGACATAACTCGTACGACCTACAGCATGCGGTTCGGTTACGATCGTCAGACGTTCGCCCTGGGCGCACTCCTTGCGATAATTAATATTGATATTGACGGTAACGGTTTGGACGCCGAGCCGTTTCAATAGGTCATATTGAAGATTCCCTGCTTCGTACCATTCCTCACGCCCCCACTCCAGATATTCCAGGTATTTGGCGTTATTTACATGTCCGTTGACGTCGATTTCCGTAGGACGGACGACAATGTCCAGCGATGTTTTCATCGTGATCGCGCTCCTTTTCAGCTGTATCAAGTCCTGTGTTTATCCTCTGCATCATATCCCGTGCTTAACTTATTTAAATGTTCTCCCTTCGGGGAGAATTCTCCTTCTACATATTGGTATTAAGTTATAGACTTTAAAAAAGTTAGTTGTTTTTCTTGCATTTTTCAAAAGGTGGTGATAAGATTCTTCATAAGATCAAACAATATCATATGTTTAATCCTTCGGGGCAGGGTGAAATTCCCTACCGGCGGTGATGAACGCAGCGATTGAGCTTTAGAAAGCAGGTGGCTGCGTCTTAGTCCGTGACCCGGATATGCGTGTGTTGTTACACACCGTATGCGGTGGACCTGGTGAAAATCCGGGACCGACAGTATAGTCTGGATGGGAGAAGGAGTGAAAGACACATAAGCAACATGTGCTATTTGTGTCTGTGCACACAACGCGATATGCGTTATGTGCAGGTTTTCACATGCAATTCAAGCCTGTGCTTGCGATGATATGATGTCGCCGGTAACGGATTTGGATCGTTTGTTATAGGCAAAACCTGCGACCATAACGGTTATTCAGCGTGTCGATTAGTAACTTCCATCAAGCCCTGTTAAGGATTCCCCGAATCTTTGGCAGGGCTTTTTTGTGTGAACGTTCAGAAAGGGGCATGTTTAGCTTGGATATCGTCAACGATGAATTCTATATGTCACTTGCGCTGGACCTGGCAGAACGTGCTCAGGGCCAAACCGGGATTAATCCGGTTGTGGGGTGTGTCGTCGTTAAGGATGGCGCACTTGCAGGGGTGGGAACACATCTGGAGCGCGGAACACCGCACGCTGAAGTTCATGCCCTGAATATGGCTGGCACCAAGGCAGCTGGCAGTACGGTGTACGTAACACTGGAGCCCTGCAGTCACTACGGTGCGACGCCGCCATGCAGCGAGAGGCTGATTGCCGAGGGTGTTCAGCGAGTGGTTGTTGCTTGCGAGGACCCCAATCCTCTCGTTGCGGGCAATGGGATCCAAATGCTGCGCGCAGCGGGAATCCGGGTTGAGATCGGTGTCCTTAAGGAACGTGCTCTTCGCTTGAACGAAGCCTTCATTAAATTCATTACGACGGGTCAGCCCTTCGTAACGTTAAAGACAGCCAGCACGCTGGACGGCAAGATCGCTTCAAAAACCGGTGATAGCAAGTGGATATCCAATGAGGAATCAAGAGAGCTTGTGCATACGCTGCGTCATCGTCACCAGGGCATCATGGTAGGCGTGTCTACCGTAATCGCGGATAATCCAAGCCTGACGACAAGACTTGGCGTGGAAGGCTTGCATCCGGTTAGGATCATTGTGGATTCCAGCTTGCGAATCCCGCTCGACAGCCATGTCGTGACAGACGGTTTGGCGCCGACGTGGATCTTGACGACGGAGCAGGCGGATGAGAAGAAGCGGTCCGTGCTGGAAGAGCAAAGAGTTCAGGTTATCCCCTGCGGGCCAGGACCTCGTGTGGATCTGAAGACTGCACTGGTGAAGCTGGGGCAAAAGGGGATTGCCTCCATTTTACTGGAAGGTGGGGGCACGCTGAATGGCTCAATGCTGGAACAGAAGCTGGTGGATCGGCTCATCCAGTTCATCGCCCCTAAGATTATTGGTGGATACGATTCCCCGGGAAATTACATGTTCAGCGGGTATGAGCAGATGAATCAAGCGATTCAGCTGACAGGACTTGAGACCGAAAGACTTGGCGACAATATTTACGTCACCGGGATTCCGGTCTGGAAATAAGGAGAAAGAAAGGAGGGAAACCTGTGTTTACTGGATTGGTTGAGGAGATCGGCGAGATGAGGCGGATCGGACGGAAGGGCGAAGCCATGCTGCTGAGCATTTCCGCGAGCCGGATTATGGATGATTTAAAGCTGGGGGACAGCGTATCCGTTAATGGCGTTTGCTTGACAGCTACAACCATTGACAAAGGTATATTTACGGTGGACGTGATGCCGGAAACCTATAGAAATACCAATCTTAAGGAACTGCAGCCAGGTGGAAAGGTGAATCTGGAACGGGCGATGGCGGCCGGAGGCAGATTTGGAGGCCATATCGTTCAGGGGCATGTGGATGGCGTCGGCGTCATTCGCAGCGTGCTGGCAGATCAGAATGCCGTGGTATACGAGATTGCGCCCGCGAATGGGGACATATTCAAATATATCATTCCGAAAGGCTCCGTTACCCTGGATGGAATCAGCTTGACCGTTGTCAAAACGACAGATTCCTCCTTTACGGTATCCATCATCCCCCATACGCTGGCGGAGACGGTGCTGGCTTATAAAAAAGCAGGCGATACGATTAATATCGAATGCGACATTTTAGGGAAATATGTAGATCACCTGCTGCATTACGGCTCAGAAGGGGCCGGCAGCAAAGGTGGGGCAAAACCGGGGATCAGCAGGGATTATCTTGCGGAACACGGATTTGCCTAAGCTGGGTGATTCACATAGAGTCTCCATGAGGAAGAAGGAGGAGTAGCGATGGATGAGCGCTTTTCATTTCATACAATCGAAGAGGCGTTAACCGATTTGAAGGAAGGCAAGGTCGTCATTGTCGTCGATGATGAAGACCGTGAGAATGAGGGTGATTTTATCGCATTAGCTGATAAGGCAACCCCGGAGGTCATTAATTTTATGATTACCGAAGGCCGTGGGCTCGTATGTTTGCCCATGACGCAGGCCAGAGCCCAGGAGCTCGACCTCAAACCGATGGTTACCCAAAATACGGACTTTCATGGAACGGCCTTTACGGTTTCCATTGATCATAAGGATACTACGACAGGCATATCGGCCTATGAGCGGTCCATCACCGTCAAAGGCATCCTGGATTCGAATGCATCTGCGTCCGATTTCCGAAGACCAGGTCATATGTTCCCGCTGATCGCAAAAGATGGAGGCGTCCTGCGCCGGGCAGGACATACGGAGGCCGCTGTCGATCTTGCCAGATTGAGCGGCTCCTATCCGGCCGGCGTCATCTGCGAGGTAATCAAGGAAGACGGCACAATGGCACGGCTGCCGGACCTTGTGGAGATTGCTAAGAAGCATGATCTGAAGCTGATTAGCATCAAGGATCTGATTCATTACCGCAATGAAAAAGAAAAGCTTGTCCAGCGAGAGGTAGCCGTGCGGATGCCGACCGACTTCGGCGTGTTTCAGGCCGTCGCCTACACCAACGACGTGGACAATAAAGAGCATGTTGCCTTGGTAAAAGGGGAGATCGACGGGAATGAGCCTGTTCTCGTGCGCGTGCATTCCGAGTGCCTGACAGGAGATGTGTTTCACTCCCATCGCTGTGATTGCGGTCCCCAGTTCGAGGCGGCACTCCGCCAAATCGATGAAGCAGGCAGAGGCGTTCTTCTCTACATGCGCCAGGAGGGGCGGGGCATCGGCTTAATCAATAAATTGAAGGCCTACAAGCTCCAGGAAGAGGGACTCGACACCGTGGACGCCAACCTGAAGCTAGGCTTTGCGGCAGATCTGCGCGATTACGGCATCGGAGCCCAGATTCTGAAGGATCTGGGGATCAGACAAATCCGCTTGCTGACAAACAATCCGCGCAAAATCAAAGGCCTTGAAGGTTATGGTCTTGAGGTTGTAGAGCGCGTTCCGATCCAAATGCCGGAGAACGAGGATAACACGGGCTACCTGCACACCAAGCAAGCCAAGCTCGGTCATATGCTGAAGTTCAGTGATATCGAGCAGAACGAGAGTGCCAACTAATCACCATATAACAAAAGGTCTTATTTGAGAAGACGGATTTGCCTGAGCATAATAAGCAGAGGAGCAAATCAGTTCTGGAGAAGCGGTAGCGGTCGCCTTTAAATCCTGATTTCCACCTTGAAAAAATAGATCATGAAATCAGGATTTAACAGCGATCGGAAGAACGATTTGATCCGGCAGCGACTTGATGCGAAGCAATGACTATGATCACCTTAAGACCTTATATAAACTCCAAACCGAAAGGAAGTCATTCATCATGGCAACTATATTTGAAGGTAAATTAGTATCCGAGGGTCTAAAGTACGGTATCGTCGTAGGTCGATTCAACGAATTCATCACCAGCAAGCTGCTGAGCGGCGCACTGGACGCACTGAAGCGTCACGGCGCACAGGAGAACGAAGTCGATGTGGCATGGGTGCCGGGTGCGTTTGAAATCCCGCTGATTGCCCAAAAAATGGCAGAGAGCGGCAAATACGATGCCATCATCACCTTGGGAACCGTCATTCGCGGGTCCACCACGCACTATGATTATGTATGCAGCGAAGTGGCCAAGGGGGTATCCGCAATTAACCTGAAGACCGGTGTACCAACGATTTTCGGTGTCGTAACGACGGAGAATATCGAACAAGCCGTGGAACGCGCGGGAACGAAGGCCGGCAATAAAGGCTGGGATTCGGCCATGGCAGCCATCGAAATGGCGAACTTGACGAAAAGCCTAAAATAGTGCTTATTTAATGTAGTGCTCTTTTTTTGGAGCACTGCATTTTATTTTTTTGGCGGGAGGATTCACCGTGACCGTATTATACAAGCTGGAAACGTTTGAAGGACCGCTCGATCTGCTGCTGCATTTGATTGATAAAGCGGAAATCGACATCCAGGATATTCCCGTCAGCGAGATTACCGAACAATACATGGCCTATTTGCACAACATGCAGGAGCTGGAGCTGGAAATTACGAGCGAATTTCTGGTCATGGCTGCAACGCTGCTGTCTATAAAGAGCAAGCTACTGCTTCCGAAGCCTCCGGTTATCGAAATGGACGAGTTCGATTTTTATGAAGAGGATGACATGGATCCCAGAGCAGAGCTCATTGCGAAGCTGATCGAATACCGTAAGTACAAAGGCATCGCACGCCACCTGCATGAGAAGGAATGGGAACGCAGTCTGATTTATTCCAAGGAAGCGGAAGACCTGACGCCTTACATGCCGGAAGTGGAAGAGAATCCGGTGCAGGGATTACATATTTCGGATTTGATCGCCGCTTTTCAAAAAGCGTTAAGCAAAGCAGTCAAACGTACATCGTATGCCCGCATTCAGCGGGATGAAATATCGGTTAAGGACCGGATTCGTCAGGTCTTGGATGCTTTGGAGGAGGTTGGGCCTGGAGGCAGAATCCTGTTCTCCAAGCTGCTTCACGAAGAGATGGTACGGCATGAAATCGTGGTAACCTTCCTGGCCATTTTGGAGCTGATGAAAATGAAGCAAATTTTGTGCTACCAAGAGAAGTTGTTTGAAGATATCGTCATGGAGTGGAGAGGGGAAGGACGCATTGATGGATTATCCGAAGCTGAAATCGATTATTGAGGGGCTTCTGTTCCTGTCGGGAGAAGAGGGCTTGTCGATTAGGCAAATTGCTGAGATCACCGAGCAATCGGATGGCCTGGTTGGCGAAGCGCTTGAGGACATGAAGGAGGAATGGGAGCGCCATGAGCGTGGGATTCAGATCGTACAGATTGCGGGGAGTTACAAAATCGCGACGCTGGCTGAACACGCCCCGTATTTTGAGCGCCTGGCGTATTCGCCTTCCCGCTCCTCCTTGTCGCAAGCCGCACTCGAAACACTTTCCATCGTGGCCTATCGTCAACCGATTACGCGTGTAGAGATTGAAGACATCCGCGGCGTCAAGTCCGAACGGGCTATCCATACGCTGGTAAGCAAAGGATTGATCGAGGAGGTCGGTCGCGCCGAGGCGATCGGCAGACCGATCCTGTATGGAACGACCAAGTCCTTCCTGGAATATTTCGGGCTTGCCAACATCAAGGATTTGCCGGAGCCGTCGCAATTCGAGGATAACGATAATTTAGAAGAGGAAACGCAGCTGTTGTTCGATAAGCTTGACGGTCGTCAGCTTACGTTTGATGATGTGGAGGAAAGCTAGCCATTATACAATAGTATAGGTGATAGCAGAAAGTTGATCCCGGGCATGGTGATTTCCATCGTCCGGGATTTTTTATGCGGTAAGCGAAAATTTGAATTCAAGGAGTTGGAACCATTTCGCATCATTTGGAGGCGCTTTTGCCATACTAAGCCAAGCGGATTACATTTGACTAAGTTCGTGCTGGGGGTTACTTCGTGAGGATATGGATCTTTCTGGCGGCTGGTCTGGTCGTTCTCCTCATCGTATTGCTGATCGTTGTGCTGAGCTCCAAGGTAACGATTAAGCTGGATGTGGTTCTAAAAAAAGATGAATATAAAGTGTTGGCGGAAATCAAAATGATCTTCGGATTGATTAAGCGCAAGTATGCAGTCCCCTTTCACCTGGCGAACGGTGGGATCGAGTTTAAGAAGGAGACCGTTGGTGTAAACGGAGAACAGGGAACTGCACACGATTCAAAAGAGGAGAAGGCTTCGAGCAGAACGATCAGATATAAGGACTACGGGCGGGCCATGCTTTCAACAAAAGGTTTCAAAAAATGGTTGAGACAGACGATGTCGGCCGTTCATGTCATGGATGTGCGCTGGTCAACCCGGATTGCCCTGGAGCATGCGGCCGATACGGCGGTAGCGACTGGGCTGCTGCATGGCATCAAGCATACGTTACTTGGATGGATGTCGTATCGCCTGGTCATGGAAGAGCTGCCAATAATCGATGTGGTGCCGCTTTTTAACGGTCCGCCGCAAATTTCCACAGAGCTTAACTGCATAGCGAAAATCTCTTGCGGAAAAGCTATGTATGCTGGACTGGTACTTATAGTTCGCGTGTTAAAGGTGAAAGGAGGAATTAGATCATGGCAGAACACCCTATTCAAGGCTTGATGCAAACGGCTATGGAAAACATCAAGGGAATGGTGGACGTTAATACGATTGTGGGCGATCCGGTGAATACGCCGGACGGCAGCGTTATCTTGCCAATCAGTAAAGTGGCGTTTGGTTTCGCGGCCGGCGGTAGCGACTACAACGTTGAGGCGGGAGGAACACACACAACTACCACCACTAACGGGACGCACAACGATCATAGTGCCCTTCCTTTTGGCGGCGGCAGCGGCGGTGGCGTCTCCATTCGACCGATTGCCTTCCTGGTCGTGGGTAAAGAAGGCGTGCACATCGTGCCGCTGGACAATCAAACCCATCTGTTTGAACGGATTATTGATGCGACCCCGTATTTACTCGATCAAATCCAGTCGATGTTTCAATCAGGAAGCAATGCCGCGAACAGCACCACGCCTCCGCCTGCGTACTGATTGGAGCAAGCAAATCCCTTTCGTTCATAACGGAAGGGATTTTTGCTGTAAGGAGAAGTGGATATCTGAGCATTCAGCGAAGCTGAACTCATTCAATAACCATGAAATGGACATACCTTTAGCGCGGACGACATATACTTGTACAAGATTTCTGAACACCGGAGGATAAAATGATGAAAATGAAATGGACGAACTGCAAGTCTTTGTTATCCATGTTGATTGCCATAAGCTGCTTGCTGGGCACGGCCGTCCCCGTGCATGCAGATCATGAGAATGGCCCTGCCAATCATGCCCAGGCAGCTGCACTGATTGATGTCACTTCCGGTAGGATGCTCTACAGTAAAAACGGGGACGAGCGTTTAAGAATCGCAAGCCTGACCAAAATCATGACAGCCATTGTGGCGATTGAACACGGCAAGCTGGACGATCGCGTTAAGGTCTCCAAGAATGCTTTTGCCAAAGAGGGCTCTTCTCTCTTCCTGAAGTTAGGTGAGGAGATGACGCTTGAGAATCTGCTGTACGGCTTAATGCTGCGATCAGGCAACGATGCAGCAACGGCCATTGCCGAGCATGTCGGGGGGACGGAAGAAGGCTTTGTGCTGCTGATGAACGAGAAGGCGGCCGGACTCGGTTTGACGAACTCGCATTTTATGAATCCTCATGGGTTGGATCATGATGATCATTATTCTTCCGCTAATGACGTTGCCAAACTGACGGCTTATGCCCTCAAGAACCCTGTCTTTAGCGAGATTGTCAAAACGCCGACCAAGAAAGCACCGAATCCGAATGAAGCGTGGGACTACAAATGGGATAACAAAAACAAGATGCTACGCTTCTATGAGGGGGCGGACGGCGTCAAAACCGGTTACACCAAAAAAGCATTCCGCTGCCTGGTAAGCTCCGCCACCCGAAACGGTCAGCAGATTGCGGCGGTTACGCTGAATGACGGCAACGATTGGAATGATCATTCCAAGATGCTGGATTACGGTTTTAACCATTTTCCTCTGAAAAAGGTTACGGAGAAAGGGCAGAAGATCCAGGGCTATGCACTGGTCACGGGCAGTTCCTTTACGTATGCGTTCGCGCATGATGAGGAAGCGCGCCTGGTCAAGAGGCTGGTCCTCCATAAAGCGAGCACACCCGACTTGTCTTTCGGGCTGCGGGGTCATATTGAACTGCTGCTCGATAATGTCAGCATCGGCAAAGTTCCGGTCTATGCGGAAGGAAGCAAGCTTCCTGAAGTCCCTGAGGTACTGCAGAGGTCCAAAAGCACATCCGGACCCATCGGGTCGTTGTCGCTGTGGCAGTCTGCAGGAGAAGTGCTAAGGCATCTGTTCAGGGCCAAATCATAACCAGCCTTCGCTAAAGAGATCGTGTATTCTCACGCGAGCGAGGCAGCAAACGGGGGCGAAGAGATGATCAATTTGATTTGGATGGGGATGATACTGATCGGCTTTATCTTTGCGGCAGTTAACGGGAACATCGAAAGTGTTACAAAAGCCGCATTTGACGGAGCCCAGACGGGAGTAACCGTCTCCTTCGGTCTCATCAGCATATTGGTATTCTGGCTAGGCATGATGCGCCTGGCAGAGGACGCGGGCCTGCTGAAGAAGGTTGCCAAGCTGCTGGGCCCGGTTGTCCGCTTCCTGTTCCCGGATGTACCGAAGAATCATCCCGCTATGGGGTATATATTGTCCAACATGAGCGCCAATTTGTTCGGTCTGGGAAATGCGGCGACACCGATGGGGATTAAGGCGATGCAGGAGCTTCAGAAGTTAAACCCGGATAAGGAAACAGCGTCTCCGGCGATGTGTACCCTGCTGGCATTAAATACGGCAAGCATTACGCTCATACCGACAACGCTGATCGCGATCAGGCTGAATTATGAGTCCGCTAATCCTTCGGAAATCGTTGGGACCACGCTTTTGGCCACAGCGATTGCAACGGCGGCCGCCATTATGGCTGACCGATGGTATCGAAGAAGGACGCTACGCCGCCAGAAGCCGCCGGGAATCGGTACAAGCCTGAACCCGGATGTGAAGGGGTGATGAATCTTGCTGTCATGGATTAATCTCGTTTCCGCCTGGTCTATTCCCATTATTATCGCATTCATCCCGCTTTATGCTTATACGCGCAAAGTGCCCGTATATGAATCGTTTGTGGACGGAGCCAAAGACGGCTTCTCCACGGCGATTGGGATCATCCCGCACTTGGTGGGCATGATGGTCGCCATTAGCGTGTTCCGGTCTTCCGGCGCGCTGGAGTTTTTTGTGGGTTGGACGGGCCCCTTTCTGCAATCGCTAGGCGTGCCGAGCGAGATTTTGCCTTTGGGAATTCTCAGGCCGCTGACGGGTACAGGCTCTCTCGCTTACACAACGGAACTGATTCGGGCATACGGTCCGGATTCCATGATTGGCCGAATCGCGTCGACCATACAGGGAAGCACGGATACGACCTTGTACGTACTGACCGTGTACTTTGGCGCCGTCGGAATCCGCAATGGCCGGTATGCGCTTAAGGTGGGGCTGTTTTCGGATGTGATCGGTTTTATTGCGGCAATCGCCGTATGCCTGCTGGTGTTCGGTTAATTGTGATCATTCGTCTGGAAGAGGACGGAACGTTTTTTCTATGTAACAGGACGTGTACCTATACCCTCGATTCCCTCGCGTCATATACTGCTGCAATTACAAATTGTAGTAGGGGTGATGAAATGGAATTCGAGGGTTTTGTTATTCATCATACCGTGTGCGAGCGGGAACCGCGGAACTGGGATTTTAAAATCCATCCGGACGGCTCGGTTTCTTCTTCATCTGTCCTGGTTCACCCGGGCCAGATTCACATCTGTCTGGAGGGCAATTTTAATATCGGCTACGAGTCCATGTCGCTGCACCAGAAAACACAGCTGTTTACCGCCAGCAAAATCATTTTGGAGCTATCCAGACTCCATGATATTTCCCCGTTATACTTGTTTCCTCACTCCGACTCCTGCCCTGGGGCACATTTTCCATGGAACGCGCTTGTGATTTATCCTGTCGATGGTTATCATTAGGAATGAGGTGACCTAACGAACATGGAGAGATTACAGAAAATTATGGCACAGGCCGGAGTCGCTTCCCGCCGCAAGTGCGAGGAATTGATTCTTGAAGGCAAGGTGCAGGTAAACGGAGAGACCGTTACCGAACTCGGCACGAAGGCCGATCCAGCTCAGGATATCATTACGGTTTCAGGCAAACCGATTAAGAATGAGAAAAAGGTATACATTATGCTGAATAAGCCGAAGGGAGTTATTACAAGCGCTTCGGATCCCGAAGGCCGAAAAATTGTATCGGATTATCTCAAGGGCATCAAAGAGCGGGTATATCCGATTGGACGTTTGGACTACGATACGGAAGGACTCCTGCTGCTGACCAATGACGGCGAGTTTGCCAATCTGCTCAGCCACCCTAAATATCATGTGCCCAAAACATACTTGGCTACCGTGAAAGGGGTGCCCCATGGCACCGAGCTGGACAAGCTTCGCCAAGGGATCATGCTGGAGGACGGAATGACGTCTCCTGCCGAAGTGGAATATAAGGATGTGGATCCGGATAATAAACAATCCGTCATATCGATTACCATCCATGAAGGCCGCAACCGTCAAGTCAGAAGGATGTTCGAAGCGATTTCCCATCCGGTAACGAGATTGAAGCGGATATCTTATGGGGATCTGCTGCTGCAAAATCTAAAACGAGGTTTGTACCGCCATTTGACAGCGGATGAAATCAACCAGCTTTTGCAGATGGCGAAAGCCGCTAAGCCGGGCGGGAAACCGAAGAGAAAACGTTAAACCCGACACATAATATTCAAAATGGCGAGCGGCGTTTATGACAAATTTCGTTATAATTGTTCATAGGATGTTCACACCCGTAGTAAACGATATGATGAATGTCATAGAAAGGAAGCTGCTGCTTTATGGGCAAATCAAAGAAAAGCGTACAGATTGTGATTCTGCTTGCCATAATCCTGGTCGGAGTTTACGCCGTTGCAACCGTTGTATTCGGCTCTGATGAGGTTCCCAAAGTGGGTCAAAAGGCAGCGGACTTTGAACTTCTAGGCATGGATGGCAGCGTACATACCATGAGCGAATACGAAGGCAAGGCCAGGGTGATTAATTTCTGGGGCACCTACTGTCCGCCATGCGTGCGGGAAATGCCGGCTCTTCAAGCCCAGTGGGAGAAATGGAGCAGTCAAGGCGTTGAGATCATCGGAATTAATGTGGGCGAGAACAAAATGACCGTTGAGAATTTTGTTGCTCAAACCGGCGTGAAGTTCCCCATACTGATGGATCCTAAACGGGATGCTGTTGCCAGCTTCGGGGTTGGGCCGATGCCGACCACCTTTTTTGTTACGGCCTCTGGCAAAATTGATCATATTCGTATAGGCGAACTGGATTTGAACACCCTTGACAAACAAATTGAACAGTTGGTGAATGCGAAATGAGTCAAGGTTCCAAGCCTTTGATCCAGAATACGAAGTGTGATTGCGGACACCAGAATCCAACGGGGACGGTCCTCTGCGAGGCATGCGGCAAGCCGCTGACCGAGGAAGCAGAGGCCCAGCCGATTCTGGAAATGCGGTATGACGGCGTTGCTCGTCGATCACAAAAAGAAAATCCCGGTATTATCGATCGGGTATGGAATTTCTTTTCTTCGGTAAAAGTAGCAATATATCTGATATTGCTTACCCTGATTGGCTCCTCGTTAGGGACCATCTTTCCGCAGGAAAGCACATTCCTTAATATTGACCCCTCGGTCTATTACAAAGAGGAGTACGGGCAGTTGGGGCATATTTATTACTTGCTCGGGCTGTCCCATACATACACGTCATGGTGGTTCGTGCTGCTGCTTGTCATGATCGGCGCATCGCTTGTCATTTGCAGTCTGGACCGGGTCCTTCCACTGTACAAAGCGCTCAGCAGACAGCGGATTCCGAAGCATATGTCCTTTCTTACCCGCCAAAAGGTGGTATACCAAGGACAAGTCGAAGAGGACGGTGCCGACTGGGTTGAACGGGTGAAACCGATCATTAAGAAGAAGGGCTACCGCGTGCGAACGGATGGCGGAACCCTACTGGCGGAGAAGCAGCGGTTCAGCCGCTGGGGCCCCTATGTTCTTCATATCGGCCTCATTATTTTCCTGCTTGCCGTTCTTGGACGAAATCTTCCTGGACTGCATATGGACGAGCACATGGCCTTCCCTCAAGATGAGCCTGTGCGCATCAAGAACACCAGTTATTATTTATTGAACGATGGCTTTAAGGTGGAGTTTTACACCGAGGACGATATGCCTGAGGAATTTAAAGGCAAGAATAAAGTACTGCCGAAGGAGTTCCAAACGCAGGCGATTCTGTATATGTGCGAGGCCAATTGTGACGATTTCGATAAAGAGCCCGACCTCGTGGAAGTGATGCGCCATAACATCGAGGTGAATCATCCACTCAATTACAAAGGGTTAAAAGCTTATCAATTCGATTATGATCTGACCCCGATTCTCCGTTCGGTTTCGCCGGTGCTGGTTGACAGTAAGAGCGGGAAGGAATACGGCAAAATCACATTGTCGATCGACGATCCTCAAAGAGAGTATCAGGCGGGAGAATATACGTTAACGCTTACACAATCCTTTACCGATTTTGGACTTGGCGATAACGGCAAACCGGTAAATCTGTCACCTAACCCGAATGCTCCTGCATTCTTATTTCTGATTAAGGGACCTGAACTGCCGAAGGAAGGCATTCAATATTTCTACTTTCCGAAGCAGATCGATAAGGAACGCTTTAACCAGGAAGCAATCAATGCACAGCTGGCGGGTGGAGAAGCGCTCGTACAACTGGATGTTCTCAGCATGGACGATGTGGACTTTTCGGAATCTACGACTTATCTGAATATTCGTGTGGATAAAGCCATGCCGTTCATTTGGATTGGTTGTTTTATCGGTATGGTCGGCCTGGTCATGGGCTTTTATTTCACCCATCGCCGGATCTGGCTGCGTATCGATAACGGAACGCTGACACTTGGCGCGCATACGAACAAGAACTGGTTTGGGCTTCGCAAGGAGGTCTCCGCGATCCTCAAGCAGATGAATATCGAAGTCGATGAAAAGTCATTGGAGAATAACAGGGGGACTAAGCATGAATCTAATTGATTTTAGCGGCAACGCGTTTATCGTTGCCTTTACCTTGTACTGTGCGGCATTTATCATGTATGCACTTGCCGTAATGGGACGACGGTTCCGCAAGCGGGACCCGGAAGCCCATTTGGCTAAATGGGGAAAGATCGCATTTGTTACGGCATCGATCGGTTTGATCGGACATCTGCTGTACTTCTTTACGAGATGGGCGGGCTCTGGTCATGTGCCTGTCAGCAACATGTATGAGTTTATGACCTTCTTGTCGATGGCAATCATGATTGCCTTCCTCGTACTTTATTTTATCTACAAAAAATCGCTGCTCGGATTGTTTGCCCTGCCGCTGGCGATTCTGATCATGGCATATGCAGCCGTGTTTCCGCAGGAGGTGCAGCCTCTGATTCCATCGCTTCAGTCTTATTGGCTGGGGATTCACGTAACCTTGGCTGCGCTGGGTGATGCATTTTTTGCGGTCGGTTTTATTGCCGGCTTGATGCACCTGCTACGTACCGTTAACTTTAGCGGAACAGACAAAGGCGCACGCAGAGAACAGCGCTGGCTTGAACTTTGCATGTTTGCCATCGTGATACTAATCGGATTTATTTTGTCGGTATACAGCTTCCGTGCAAGCGGATATCAGGCTGAATTCAACCAGACTTTGGTTGACCCGAAGACAGAAAATAGTACAATAGTAAAAGTGGAATATAACATGCCACCGCTTGTTGCACCTTATAAAAGCGAGACGGAGAGCATGCAGTCCTTCTTGGGCATGAAATCTCCACTCATGGAAGCTCCGTCCTGGATGCACGGCGTGAATGCGGGGCGTAAGCTGAATACGGTGATATGGTCGCTGATCACGGGGGTGATCCTGTACGGATTGCTCCGCCTGATCCTGCGCAAGCCGCTCGCAAAATTCATTCAGCCTGCCCTGAATAGATTGGATCCGGACGATCTGGATGAAATCAGCTATCGCGCCATTGCGATTGGGTTCCCGGTATTTACGCTGGGTGGTCTCATATTCGCCATGATCTGGGCGGAAATTGCTTGGGGCCGGTTCTGGGGATGGGATCCGAAGGAAGTATGGGCGCTTATTACATGGTTGTTTTACAGCGTATACCTTCATCTACGGTTATCGCGCGGCTGGCAGGGGAAACACTCGTCCTGGCTGTCCGTTATCGGCTTTATCGTGGTCATGTTTACGCTGGTCGGCGTCAACTTGATTATCGCAGGTCTGCATTCCTATGCGGGAACCGATTAATTGTCAATAGAATAGCAGTGAATGATCAATCAGAAGGGCCCTTTCTTAAACAAGAGGGCCACTTCTGATTTTCCCTATAAAAATAAAGGAGTTGGCCGCCAATGTCAGAGCACGGAAATCGTATTCTCGTAGTTGATGATGAAGAACGGATTCGCCGCTTGTTAAAAATGTATTTGGAGAAGGAAGGGTATGAAATCGAAGAGGCGGAGGATGGAGAAACCGCACTTCGCAAAGCAAGCTCGGAAGATTACGGGCTTGTTATTCTGGATGTCATGCTGCCTGGCATGGACGGCGTCGAAGTGTGCACCCGTCTCCGCCAGGTGAAGTCTACGCCTATTCTCATGCTGACTGCCAAGGGAGAGGAGATAAACCGTGTACAGGGATTTGAAGTGGGAGCAGACGATTATGTTGTGAAGCCCTTCAGTCCGCGCGAGGTGATCTATCGCGTGAAGGCGATTTTGCGCCGCTCATCCGCTACGGCCTATTTGAGCAAGGAACCAAACCCAAGCAATAGCATTGTATTCCCTCATTTGATCATTGAACATGATGCTCACCGCGTAACGGCCGGAGGGCATGAAATCAGTTTGACGCCAAAGGAATATGAGCTTCTGCACTACCTGGCCTCGTCCCCGGATAAAGTATTCTCCCGGGAAGAACTGCTTAAGGACGTATGGAATTATGAATTTTTCGGCGATCTTCGCACAGTCGATACCCACGTGAAGCGGCTTCGGGAGAAGTTAAATAAGGTATCCGCGGAATCCGCAGCGATGATCACGACTGTATGGGGAGTAGGCTACAAGCTGGAGGTCCCGAAGTAACGTGAGTTTCTGGAGATCACTCGTCGGCAAGCTGTGGATTACGATAACCTGTTTAGTCGCGTGCGTGCTGCTGACGCTCGGATTATTTTTGCTCCCCTATATCGATACCACGTTTGCGAATTCGGATGCCATCAAACGTTTATTTACTTATGTGGCCATTATCGGTTTTTCGATGACTACCTTTTTCGGGTTGTTTCTGTTAACGAAGATTACCCAGCCCATGCAGCAGCTCATTGAGGCAGCTAACGACATCCGTAAAGGAAAATATGGCACTAGGCTAAATCTTGTGACCAGTGACGAGATTGGCGAGCTGGCCAATACGTTCAATCATATGGCAGCAGAGCTGGAAACGAATATCCGCAACTTGAACCATGAGAAGGAGCACCTGTCCAGCGTGCTGAGAAGCATGAGCGACGCGGTGATTACTTTTGATAATCATGGTCAGGTCATTTTGGTGAATCCGCCAGGGCAGGAAATCATGAAAACCTGGAAAGGGCTGGAGTGGGATGATGAGCTGCAGGGCGGAGGCTGGGCGGCCGATGTCATGCCGAAACCGCTCAGTGAGCTCTATTATGCCACCGTGAACGAAGGGAAGGACCAAAGCGCTGACCTGCATGTAAAACAGGGAATTTGGTCAGCGCACATGGCTCCTTTATATTCGGATGAAGTGATCCGGGGCGCCGTTGTTGTGTTAAGAGATATTACCGAGCAGGTCACGCTGGAGAAGATGCGTACGGATTTCATTGCCAACGTGTCACACGAAATCCGAACGCCGCTGTCCATGATGCAGGGCTACAGTGAAGCGCTGCTTGACGGTATGGCGGCTTCGCCGGAGGAGAGCAGGGAGCTGATACAGGTGATTCATGAGGAATCCCTGCGGATGGGCCGGCTGGTGAAGGATTTGCTTGATTTAACCCGTATGGAAGCAGGGCATGCAGAATTGTCCCTGCGGGAGATGGACGCAGGTGAATTGTGTGAAAGGGTATACCGGAAGTTCACCGTCCGTGCCAAGGAGCGCGATATTGATCTTCAGCTCAACAAACTCCACTCGAATCTTCTGCTCGAAGCGGCGGATGAAGATAAGCTTGAACAGGTGCTGACCAATCTGCTGGATAATGCGTTTCGTCATACGCCTTCAGGCAAGCAGATCCGAATCATTGCCGATCGGATTACCGTTTCGAATACAGAGGCGCTCCAGGTGAAGATTAGCGACCAAGGCGTCGGTATTCCGCCTGAAGATCTGCCTTTTGTTTTTGAGCGATTCTACAAGGCAGACAAAGCGCGTGTGCGGGGGGAGACAGTAGGAACCGGTATAGGCCTCGCCATCGTGAAAAATATCGTGACAGCGCATCATGGCACGATTAACGCAACAAGTGAAGTAGGCGAAGGAACGGTGTTTACGATGATCATTCCAACAAAATCGGCAGAATCTTAGGCAATGTCTCCGCAAAAGACAAAACACGCTCACAAGGAGCGTGTTTTTTTGTTGAAATAAAGGGGTTAATCTTGTTCTACGTGGAACAATGATTAACCCCTTATATCATATAGCTGGCCTGAATTTAGCCCAGCGCGATTTGCTGCGCGGTATTCAGTTCCGAGAGCCCGGCAAGCTTGACCAGAACGTCTTTAGGAACGTCTTTATCCACCGTCAGAAGCATGATGGCTTCACCGCCGATGACTTTACGTCCAACCTGCATGGAGGCGATATTGACATCGTTCTCGCCGAGCAGGGTTCCGACACGACCGATAATGCCCGGTTTGTCGTTATGGGAGATCAGAATCAGATGGCCTTCCGGAGAGATATCAACCGGGAATTTATCCAAACGGACAATCCGTTCGCCGTAACCGAGCAGGAGTGTACCAGCGACAATTCGCTCCAAACCGTTTTGCGTTTTGAGCGTAACGGTAACGAGGTTGGTGAAGTCTTTGGTTTTTGGTGTCTGGGACACAACGACGTGAAGATCACGGCTTTTTGCCAAATGCATGGAGTTTACGATATTCACTTCGCTTCCGAGGTGACGTTCCAGCACACCCTTCACGATGTAACGGGTCAGGGCCTGTGTATCGACTTCAGCCAGCTCGCCTGCATAGTCAACGTGAATCTCCTTCACCGCGTGTGCGGTGATCTGAGCCGCTACACTTCCCAATTTCTCACCGAGCGAGAAGTAAGGCTGCAGCTTGTTCATGACGCTAGCCGCTACAAGCGGGAAGTTGACCGCATTTTTGAACGGCTCGTTGCGCAGGATATGAAGCACTTGCTCCGACACGTCAATCGCAACGTTCTCCTGAGCCTCAACGGTAGATGCACCCAAATGCGGGGTCACGATGACCTTTGGATGGTTCAGGAATGGATGATCGCTTTCAGGCGGCTCATGTTCAAATACGTCGAATGCGGCTCCGGCAACAATGCCTTCATCGATCGCTTCGACAAGGGCGCGTTCGTCAATGATGCCGCCGCGGGCGCAGTTGACGATCCGCATGCCGGGTTTCATCACTTCGAATTGCGGTCTTGCGATCATATGCCGGGTTTCCGGCGTAAGCGGCGTATGGACCGTAATGAAGTCGGCGCTGCGGATAATGTTATCCACCGAGGAGAGTGTCACGCCCAGTTTGTCCGCACGCTCTTCCGTGAGGAACGGATCAAAAGCAAGAATGTTCATGCCGAAAGCCTTGGCGCGTTTAGCCACCTCGCTGCCGATTCGGCCCATTCCCATGACGCCCAGCGTTTTGTTGCGAAGCTCAACGCCGAGGAAGGATTTGCGGTCCCAGGATCCGCCAACCGTTTTGGCATAGGCCTGAGGGATGTGGCGGGCGAGGGCAATCATCATGGCAAACGTATGCTCCGCTGTTGTAATCGTGTTACCGTCTGGCGCATTGATAACAACGATCCCGCGCTTCGTAGCAGCCTCAAGATCAATGTTGTCAACGCCAACGCCAGCACGGCCGACAACTTTGAGATTGGTTCCTGCATTCATAATGCGTTCTGTCACACGTGTCTGACTCCGTACGAGGAGTCCGTCGTATTCACCGATAATGGCAGTGAGCTCATCCTCGTTGAGCCCGGTTTTTTTGTCTACCTGCACATCGGCGGCATCCATTAACTGCTGGATCCCCAAATCACTGATCGGATCCGATACCAATACTTTAAACATGGTTTCTCTTCCTCCTTAAAATCCTCTATAAAATGCGGTACTGCAATATTGAATAAGGATTACGCGGGGCGTATTCCGTTATACACCAAAGATTCCAATAAAGCTGCAAGAGGTCTATACAGGTTTGACGCGGTGTCGTGGCAAAGAGACAGGAACATAAAAAAACTCCCAATCCGCATACTACCTCCGTAGTAAGGGACGAGAGTTATTCGTGGTGCCACCCTTATTCGCTGCCATGTTGCGGCAGCCTCAAGCGGTCTGTTCAGACCATGATTGGTAACGGATATCATCCGATTTGCGCCTACTCCAAGTTTCAGCGAAATATCTCAGGAACGCTCAAGAATACTTTTACGCCACCGATTTACACCAACCATCGGCTCTCTGAGGACGTTACAGCATCTCTTTTCCATCATCGGTTTTCACAGATTAATTTTTTCATAATGTATCATGGCTCTAACATTGTGTCAATAGGTGTTTATTCCGTTCATAGGCCTTAAAGTAGGGGAAGAAACAAGGGATAGCCTTGAATGTCATGCCGTTAATTTGCTATGATGCATATGCCCGCCTATGATTGAATGATTCTGATATTACGATGGTTGTATACGATGATAATCTTAAAAATCAAGATGAAAGACAGGCCCATCTTCTATGAAAAAATTTAAAATACGCGTAAAAAGAATCGAAGCCCACCAATTAAACGATCGGCTGCTGCTTATTAATCTGTATCTTACCCAAGCATTGACACTTATCGCAGGGTTGATCTGGATCCTGTTTCAGCAGAGGAATCCGTTTGGGCTCTTTGTCATTCCGAAGGATATCGAGTTCGTTTATTGGGGGCTCGGACTTGCTGCCGCCATGCTGGCAGTGGATTTTGTTTTATCCCGGTTTGTGTCAGAGGATAGTATGGACGATGGCGGAATCAATGAAATGCTGTTCCGAAAAAGGCCGGTTTGGCATATTTTTGTTATAGCTTTGGTTGTATCGATCTGCGAGGAGTTATTGTTTCGGGGAGCCATCCAGCATGCGTTCGGACCGTACTGGACGAGTATCTTGTTCGCGCTTATTCATGTCAGATATTTAAAGCATTGGCTTCCAACCGGGTGGGTTTTCTTAAGCAGTTACGGTCTGGGCTACGTCTATATTCAAACGGGTACCATTTGGGCACCAATCCTGTGCCATTTTCTGATTGATTTCATATCAGGAATGTTGATTCGGTTTCGGAGGAAAGAGGAACATGAACGAACTTAGCAGAATGCAGCGACATCAGAGCCGAAATAAAAGCCGCAAAAACAAGTCAACGGCTCAATCAGAAAAAAGAACGGCAGCGAAGACGCGACAAGCGGATGAAACGCGGAGCCGATCCAAATCGCCACCCCGAGCAAGCTCCGTGGAGCAAAAGCCCCAGAGCAGCACGACAGCGGAGGGCTTGAGCCGTTCGAGATCGACCCGGTCACGTCAGCGTCAAACAGAGGAAGAAGTGTCCGCTCCTAAACGCACGAATACATATTCCTCGTACCGCGTTAGAATGAGCAAATGGTTTGTGAACTCATTGATCGTCATTTTCATATTGTTAATGGTAGGTCTTCTGTGGTGGGGACTTATCGGAGCGCCTCCATTAAAGGAACTGTTAAAGGAGTTATTATGAGTGTGTGGATGTGGATAGCAGGTGCTGCGGCACTCGGTGCGTGCGCTATCGGCTGGATGAGGGCTGAGGCCAGGGGCTATCGGGTGCGTGAGGAAGAAGTCGTATCCGAACGTATTCCTCACTCGTTTGACGGGTTTCGGATATTGTTCATCAGCGATATACATCGCAGACAATTGTCAGAAGAGAAGCTATTATCCAATCTTTCATCGGTGGATTGCGTACTGCTTGGCGGAGATATCACGGAAAGAGGAGTGCCTCTTGAGCGGTTGAAGCATAACATGTCGGTGCTGGCCCGTATCGCACCCGTCTATGCCGTCTTGGGGAATCATGATCTCAATGCAGGCAAGGACGGTGTCCGTAAAGCGTTGCGGGAGAGCGGCGTTATGCTGCTGAATGACAAGACCGTGACGTTAAAACGGAGTAACGAGCTAATGGTTCTCAGCGGTGTAAGGCAGCCGGCCAGCCGGAAACACCCTTACACTAAGTTTCGGGGGAATGCAGCCGAAGACCAGTATCACATCATTCTGGTCCATGATCCGATATGGATCAAGGGCAAGGATGTGGTGCATGGGGATCTGGTGCTGGCAGGGCATACTCATGGGGGACAGATCGTGCTGCCGCTGGCCGGAGCCGTTCGTCTGACGCGTTTTTACAAGGAGTTTAAATCCGGATGGTATGCACTGCCGAGAAAGGCGGGCGAGACCGAACATTCTTCCAAGATGCTGATCAGCCGGGGGTTTGGTACTTCCCATATCCCGCTGCGCTTGCAATGTCCCGCAGAATACCATGTGATTACATTACGCAAAAAACCTTAATTCGAACGTCAGGTGGTGACGGCAGAATTAAGGTTTTTGTGTATTCCCGGATTATCTTATTTTAGGTTCGATTAATCGCGGATCCACGAAGCCGTATCCTATGGCTTCAAGCTTGGTCAGCAAGGTATCGAGGGCCTCTACGGTCCACGGAAGCTCGTGCATCAGAATGTTGCTGCCGGGGTGAAGCTGCTCGAGCACATTGCTGACTACGGCATCGGGTTTGTTTTTGGTTTGGCTTTCCCAATCCAGGGAACCGTTGGACCAGGTCATGAACAGCAGGTCATGATTAAGGGCAACTTCCTTAACGATATCTCCGCCAGAGCCGAACGGAGGACGGAAAAACTTCGGTTCCGAACCGGTCGCTTCCTTGACGATTTGCTGGACATCGCCGATCTGTTTCTGTACCGTTTGTTGATTTTCTTTTTTCAGGTCGATGTGGTCCCAGGAATGATTCCCAATGATTTGACCTCGGTCATGGATCAGCTTCAGCAGTTCAGGATGCTCCTTCGCACGGTATCCATTCACGAAGAAAATCGCTTTGGCGTTATGTTTGTCGAGCGTATCGATCATTTGGTTGATCATTTTTTCTTCCTTGGGACCGTCGTCAAATGTGAGCAGCACCACTTTTTCGGGTACAGTATCATCATTGGGGACGATTCGGTACACCTTATTCATGTGATACTTCGGTTCAGTCGGCGCCTCGGCATCGGGACTCTTGAGATCTTCATCCGATGGGTCCGCGGGAGTATCTACTTCAGGCTCGGCTTCAGGCTTGTCCGTTTCGGTTGATTTGTCGGTACCTTCTTTCGGAGCGGATGCCTGTCCAGAGATTTCACTTTGCTGCGTAGCTCTGTCATTACCGACTTCCTTGGCCGCGCCTTGCTTCTGATTGACTCCGTTGTTGCCGCAAGCGCTGAGCATGAGGCAGCAAGCCAGCAGAAGTACTGTTCGTGTTCTAACCATGATTCCATCTCACTTTCCTGTATTTATGTAGCATGAGTTCCTGGCAGTGCGAGAACAATAATCTCGAGTTTATCATAGAAGGAGGTATCATTTGTGAAGACTTCGTCATTTCTATATGGTGTCATTATCGGCGCCGTTGCATGCCGGATGATTTCCCGTAATAACAGCAGGTTCTTCTCCTCAATGATGAAAGATGCGAATCTTGGCCGATTCGCGGATACCGCGATGAGTAAAATTCAGGGCACGAAGAGCCAGCATTATTCCGGCTCGAGCCAAGAAAGCGTGTCTCCCAGTTCAGGCCGACATGATTCCACTCATTCCAATGGAACTGCAGGGGTACAGACATCGACTCATTCGAAGGCTGCCAACTTGAAGCAAGTCAAGGATTTTATCCGAAACAACCCTGATGTCAAGAACGAAGTCGAACAGATTTTGAAAGAAACCCACACCGTCATACCGGGTTTGTAAACGGCATGAACCATTTTGAATCATTCTCGGGGACCGGCCACGCGAATCCCTGTGAATGATTCTTTTTTCTTCAGTTACATATTTACGTGCATTTGTGGGTATTAAATGATAAAATCAATATATAAAACCATTTTTATCACGTCATAATCCAGACATCATAATTTGTTATAAACTTTTGTTTACGTAAGGAGGATCCTGTCATGAAAATAGAACGTTTGAGTCAAGATAAGATACGGATTTTCCTCACGTTTGACGATCTGAGTGAGCGTGGGATCCAGAAGGAAGAGATGTGGCAGGAAATACCGAAAGTTTATGACCTGTTTACGGAGATGATGGATCAGGCATACAGTGAGCTCGGATTTGATGCCACCGGACCTCTTGCCGTTGAGGTGTTTGCACTGCCTGCCCAGGGCATGGTGGTTATTGTGACGAGAGGGAAATACGATCATCATTTCGGCGGCTTGTCCGAAGAAGATATGCCGGACGAGATTTATGAAATGGAAGTAACGCTGGATCAAAGTGATACTATCGTCTATGTTTTTCAGGATTTTGAAGTGCTCATTGAAGCATCGCATATGTTGAAGGACCTTGTAGGCGGAGCGGGTAAGCTCTATCACTATATGGATAAATGGTTTTTGTACTTCGATCCTGAGGAATTGGATAGCGAGAAGCTGCCGGCGGTTATTGCAATGCTGGCTGAATTCGGTGAATCCTCTTCAGTAACGGAGGCTGTGCTGGAGGAATACGGTAAGAAAGTAATGCCTCAGCAAGCGGTTGAGGTTATCTGCACACACTTCCAGCGTCAGCATTAACAAAGGTGGGCGTGCGTGCCGGACTTCAGGCCCGCAACTAACGGAAGGGGAATTTTAGTGCTGGTGTTCTCGGTAATTGCGTCAGCTTTGGCGCCGGGACTCGCATTGCTCACGTATTTTTACCTGAAAGATAGGTATGATCAAGAGCCCCTGCACATGGTGATCAAGGTGTTCATGTTAGGGGTTCTGGTCGTTTTCCCGGTCATGATTTTGCAGCGGGGAATGATACTATGGCTTGGCGACAATCCGGTAGTCAACTCATTGCTCGTTTCGGCGGGTGTTGAGGAATTTCTGAAATGGTTCGTAATGTATCATATTATTTTTAACCATACGGAATTTGACGAGCCTTATGACGGCATCCTTTATGCAGTGGCGATATCGCTTGGATTTGCTACGGTAGAGAATTTGCTTTACGCCTGGTACAGCCAGGCAGCCTTTGGTCCGATGTTCCTGCGAGCACTGCTGCCCGTATCGGGACACGCGATGTTTGGCGTTATCATGGGCTACTACATGGGACATGCGAGATTCACGGAAGGGAAACGAAGAAGGTTCTTTCTCGTTCTATCCTTGTTCCTGCCTTGGATGTGGCATGGTTTGTACGACCTGATTCTGAGTCTGCTGACTCACACATGGGTATGGTTCATCGTACCGCTTATGGTGCTGCTATGGTATGGCGGCATGGGCAAAATCTCTAGAGCTAACAACCGTTCTCCTTTTCGTTTCATTAAGCGGGAGGAAGAGGTTAACACTTAACAAATCAGGGCACACTTCATTCTATAGACCTCGGCTGACAGCCGGGGAATCATAGAAAGGGAGGTGTCTTTTTTTGCGTGTAAAAGTGAAAATTCTTTGCAAAGATTGCGGTGAACGTTTTGTGCTGCGGGGAAAAAAGGAACAGGGCCGGATCGAAACCGGATTCAAGCAGTGTCTGTGCAACAACCGCGATCACTTCGAGATTGAGGAAGATTTCTAAGGGATGAAGGAATTATACAGAAATGCATAAGACTTCTTTCTTCTAGTCAAACTAACGGCAGTGAGTAGAAGAAAGGAGACTATCGCATCATGTACAAACGATTAAGCGCTATCCTGTTTCCTGTGGCCACAATTTTATTGATCGGGGCTCTGGTATGGGGTTATCAAGAGAATAAAGAGAAAAACGCCATATTGATTAATGCCGAGAACCAATACCAACGGGCATTCCATGACTTGTCGTACAACATGGACAGGATTCATGCCGAGCTCGGCAATACGCTCGCGGTAAGCTCTACCTCCCAAGGGATGCATCGCAAAGGCTTGATGAATGTATGGCGCCTAACCAGCGAGGCTCAAAATGAGATCAGCCAGCTGCCGCTTACGCTCCTTCCCTTCAACAAGACCGAAGAGTTCCTTTCCCGAATTTCTAATTTTGCTTACAAAACAGGTGTGCGTGATTTGACGAAGGAGCCGCTCAGTGAGAGTGAGGTCAAAACGTTGAAATCCTTGTACGCCAACTCCGGCGAAATTACGAAGGATTTGCAGCATGTGCAGAACAAGGTTATCGCAAACAGTTTGCGCTGGATGGATGTAGAGACGGCACTGGCTACGAATAAAGTCGAAGATAATTCCATTATTGACGGCTTTAAAACGGTGGATAAGAAGGTAGAGTCCTACCCTGAGCTTGACTGGGGACCATCGGTAAGCAGCATTTATAACCGCCGCTCCGTGAAGCAGTTGGCAGGCATGCCGATATCGGAAGAGGATGTGAAACGCAAAGCGCTGAAGTTCTCGGATGTGGGCAATGATGCCAAAGTGCAAGTGACGAAGAACGGAAACGGCACCGAGTGGGTATCGTATACAGCGAAGGTGCAGCATCCGAATGGTCATATGCTCAGCATGGACTTTACCGAAAAAGGCGGCCAGCTGATCTCCTATACGGATGAACGGAATGTTGGCGCAAAGCAAGCATCCGTTCAAGCTGCAATCGACAAAGCCCAGCAATTTCTGACGAAAAAAGGCTATTCCGATATGACGGTTATTTCAGCGGACCAATACGACAACCTGGCCAACTTTTCCTTTGTTCGTGAAGAGGATGGCGTACTGATTTATCCAGAGAAAATCACGGTTCGTTCGGCTATGGACAATGGGGATGTCATTGGATTCCAGGCCAGCGACTTTGTGTACGAGCATCAGATCAAGCGAGAAATCCCGCAGCCGAAACTTAGTCTTGCCGAAGCGGAGAAGGTATTGAATCCTGAGTTTAAAGTGCTCTATCACCGTAAGGCCTTAATCAAAAATGACCGCTCCGAAGATGTTCTGTGTTATGAATTTGGCGGGCGGATTAATGGAGCCCAGTATCGGATTTACATTAACTCGGATACCGGCCTTGAGGAAACGGTCGAGGTCGTGAAGGATGCACAGTCAGGAATTAAATAATCAAAGCACTGTGTGATGCAAGCCGGTTCAGGAGATTCCCTGAACCGGCTTTTTTGCTTGGATGTAGGTTCTAAAGCAAGGAAGAGAGTCCCGTGTTCCCGAGGATTGACATAAATCGACTTTGTTTTGAAGATTTTGCCCTAAGGCCATGGGATCCCGTGATATAATGGAACATATGATTATGATGAATTAGTGGGTGAGCGCATTGTATCCAAAGATTAACGATGTCCTCTATATCCAGTTGGATACGGGGGATGAGAAGGAAGCTAACATTGTTTATAAATCCCGCATTTCCGACATGGATGACGAATCGATGTATATGGAGGTTCCGCTGCAGGAAGGGACGGGCAAGCTGAAAAAGCTGTACATCGGGGACGAGCTGTCCGCTTACTTTTTAACGGAAGGCGGAGTCAAAAATTTCTTCAATTCCCACGTCCTTAGCCACCATGAGGATATAATCCGTCTGGTTCGCATCAAGAAGCCGGAGCAGGATCAAATAACGAAGGTGCAGAGAAGAAGCTTCCTACGGGTGCAAGCCGAGCTCGAGGTAGCCGTTATGACCAAAGACGGCAGCCAGTTTTTAGCCAAAACCGACGATGTCGGCGGCGGCGGCGTATCCTTTCATCTGCAGCAGGATCAAGCGATTGCGGAAGGGAGTATATTGTCTTGCTGGATCCTTATCCCGTTTAAGAACGGATCCGTGGAGCATGTCCCGTTTGAAGGCGAGGTTGTAAGGGTGAAGGAACTCCCAACCAACCGAAGCATCGTTATGCTGAAGTTTAATCAAATCGCAGATATGGAACGCCAGAAGCTGATTCGTTATTGTTTTGAGAGACAATTTGATTTTCGCAACCGTTAATGCATAAAAGGGACAAGCCGGTGGCACACTATCCGAAAATTTTTGTGCCGGAGGAACTGTCAGCCATGTCAGAAGTAGTAAACGATCACGACCAACTGCTTGAAAAAACAGGACTGGAAGTAAAGGATGCCGAGCAGGGACAAGCCCTGCACGACCGCTACGGTCACATGCTGCTTAAGCTGCTAGTCGGACTAGTGCTTGCGTTGGTGATCACCCAGCTCCTATTGCATTATGAGCCTAGCCGGCCCTATATCTCGCCTATTCAGCAGATGGAGGGTGTTCCCGTTAACGAGCCAAATGTAAACGATTGGATGGGGGAAAACACCCCTTCTCTTTTGCATCACTCTAGCTAGTGTGGTATAATTTTCACGTCGCAGGCGGGCGCCTGCTTTTTTCTTGAAATATAAGATTACGCCTTTGTTTCATCTGCGCTGTCTTATATATTTTCACTAGAGAAACGGTGACCCCGTCCGCAACGGATGGTAAGCCCTTTCGATTTCGAGGTAGATGTTTGAGGAGGAATGCCCCGTTGGTTACGCAGGGGACAGGTTATCGCGACAGAATGAATATTGCCATCGACGGTCCGGCAGGCGCGGGTAAAAGCACCGTAGCGCGTATGGTAGCCAGCAGGCTGCAGTACATCTATGTGGATACCGGAGCCATGTACAGGGCAGTCACCTGGTTCATGCTGAACCAAGGGATTTCTCCAGAAAATCCCGAAAAAGTGCTTCAATATGCACAAAATATGGTGATTGAATTAAAACGGCATGAAAATGGTCAAATGGTCTGGCTGAACGGGGAAGACGTCACGCCGCATATTCGTTCACATCAGGTTAGTGCAGTGGTATCCCAATATGCACGAATCGAGGGTTTGCGGATAAAGCTTGTCCGTTTACAGCAGCAAATGGCGGAAGACAAGGGCGTTGTCATGGATGGACGTGACATCGGCACAACCGTTTTGCCGGATGCTGAAGTGAAGATTTTCATGACGGCCAGTGTCAAGGAACGAGCTCTCCGCCGCTTCAATGAGTTGAGTGATGAAGGCATATCGCTGGAACAACTGGAAAGAGATATCGCAGAACGTGACAGGCTTGACCAGGAACGTGAAGTGTCGCCCCTCCGATGCGCAGAGGATGCCATCATACTGGATACGACACATATGGATATCAATCAGGTTGTGGAGGCAATTCTTTCATATTGCGAAACTTAAGTGGGATGGGGAGAAATGGGCATGATTTATGTTTTTTGCAGAGCGGTGGTCCGCGGTTTGTTCGCTATTCTCTACAGATTTGAATCTGTCGGCGTACATAACATTCCTTCAGAAGGCGGCGTGCTGATCTGTAGCAATCATATTAGCATTCGAGATCCGATATCTGTGGGCATTCACGTCAAGCGCCAGGTTAAGTTCATGGCCAAAGCGGAACTGTTCAACATTCCGGTGTTCGGATGGCTGGTTCGTCAGCTTGGGGCATTTCCGGTCAAGCGCGGGGGAGTAAGCAAAGATTCGATCAAAACCGCCCTCACGATTCTGCGCACGGGCGAGATCATGGGTATCTTTCCTGAGGGCACCCGCAATTCCGATTCAACTGCGGCCAAACGGGGTGCGGCAAGTTTCGCTCTCCGCAGCGGGGCGACGGTCATACCGGCTGCGATCATTGGGGATTACAAGCTTTTTCGCAAAGTGAAAATCATCTATGGTGCCCCTGTGGATCTATCAAGGTTTGAAGGTGACAAGTCACCGGAAGCGCTGGATGCAGCAACCGAGTTGATCATGGCCAAGATTCACGAAATGCGCGCAAGCGGCAGGCCAACCGTGAACTGATTTATTTCATTCCATGCATAAAAAGCATGGGGAGATTGGAAAGATACTACAGCAATTATGTTTTGAACTTCGCGAATGCGAGTTTAAATAAATGGGGTTTGAATTGAGGAGGTTATTTGACATGTCGGAAGAAACAAGAAATGAAGAGGCTGTAGAAAACCAAGAGCAGCTGGACCAAATCGTATCCTTGAAAAAAGGGGACACCGTGAAAGGGACGATCGTCAAACTGGAGGACAACCAAGCTTATGTAAGCATTGGATATAAATATGACGGCGTAATTCCTGTTCGCGAACTGTCTTCTGTACAGCTTGACAACGCATCTGATGCGGTTCAGGTTGGCCAAGAGGTAGAGTGCAAAGTCGTTAGCATTAACGACGACAAGGAAAGCCTGGTTCTTTCCAAGCGCGCGATCGACACTGAGAATTCGTGGGAAGAGCTTGAGAAGCATTTTGCGGATCAGGACGTATTCGAAGTAACGGTGGCTGACGTTGTTAAGGGCGGTCTCGTAGCCGATGTTGGAGCACGCGGATTTATTCCTGCATCCATGGTAGAGCGTCATTTCGTTGAAGATTTCAGCGACTACAAAGGCCGTACGCTTCGCGTGAAAGTGAAGGAACTGGACCGCGAGAACAACAAAGTGATCCTTTCCCAGAAGGATGTTCTCGAAGAAGAGTTCGAAGCCAACAAACTAAAAGTGATGTCCGAGCTTCAAGATGGCCAAGTGCTGGAAGGTACAGTACAACGCCTTACGCAATTCGGAGCATTTGTTGATGTTGGCGGCGTAGACGGTTTGGTTCACGTATCCGAGATCGCTTGGAGCCACGTCGACAAGCCGGCCGATGTATTGTCCGAAGGCGATCAAGTGCGTGTGAAGGTACTGAAAGTAGATCCTGAAAAAGGAAAAATCAGCCTCAGTATCAAAGCAGCCGCTCCAGGTCCTTGGGAAACAGCTGGCGAGCAATTCAACACGGGCGACATTGTAACAGGCGTTGTTAAACGTTTGGTTACTTTCGGAGCTTTCGTTGAACTGGCACCAGGTGTTGAAGGTTTGGTTCATATCTCCCAAATCTCCCACAAGCATATCGGTACACCGCAAGAAGTATTGAAAGAAGGCCAAGAAGTTCAGGTTAAAGTGCTTGATATCAACACTTCTGAGCAACGTATCAGCCTGAGCATCAAAGAAACGGAAGAAGCGCCAGCTCAAGCTCCACGCGCTGAAAAACCGTCCAAAGGTCCTAAAATCGACCTGAAAGACAACCCGAACGTTTCTTTGAACAACCAAGGCATGAGCGTTACGCTTGGAGAGCGTTTCGGCGATAAGCTGAGCAAATTCAAGTAAGCCCGGGAACAGTTTTGTTCGGTCTATTGACCTATCATAACGAAGTCGGCGAACCCAGAAATCTGGGTTCGCCATTTGTTTTTTTAGGGGACGAACGTTTACGGATGTTGTAACATGGGGTAGAGCATAATAGAAATAAAGATGAAAGGTTAGCCAATTGTAACGTTTTTTGCTATGATGATAATCGTAAGAATTGACAGGAGGAGTGACTATGGCAAGACCCGTAGTGGCTATCGTTGGACGGCCTAACGTCGGTAAATCGACCATATTTAACCGATTGATTGGCGACAGATTAGCCATCGTTGAAGATAAACCGGGTATTACCCGTGACCGGATTTACGGTAGTGCCGAATGGAATGGTAAAGCGTTCAGCGTCATTGATACCGGCGGTATCGAAATCGACGGCGATGACATGATATTGAAATCCATCCGCATGCAGGCCGAGCTAGCAATTGAAGAAGCGGACGTCATCGTGTTCATGTGCGATGCCAAAACAGGAGTTACCCAATCGGACGAGGAAGTTGCACAGATTCTGTTCCGTTCAGGTAAACCTGTCATACTAAGCGTAAACAAAGTGGATAATTTGAAGCGTGTTGATGATATCTATGAGTTCTATTCCCTCGGATTTGGCGATCCTGTCGGAATATCGGGCAGTCACGGCACAGGGATCGGCGACCTGCTGGACGTTGTGGTCGAGAATCTGCCGGAGCTTGAAGACGATGGATATGACGAGGATGTTATTCGAGTTGCCCTGATTGGCAGACCGAATGTGGGCAAGTCCTCCCTGGTTAATGCCATTTTGGGAGAAGAGCGCGTCATTGTCAGTGACGTTGCCGGTACCACTCGCGATGCTATTGACACGCCCTTCGAGAAGGATGGGCAGCGGTATGTGCTCATCGATACGGCTGGCATGCGCAAACGCGGGAAAGTTTATGAGACCACGGAGAAATACAGTGTCATGCGCGCCATGCGTGCCATCGAGCGCGCGGATGTCGTTCTCGTCCTCATCAACGGGGAAGAAGGCATCATCGAGCAGGACAAGCATATTGCCGGTTATGCCTATGAGGCCGGTAAAGCCTCTTTGTTCGTTGTGAACAAATGGGATATGGTCGAGAAGGACGACAAAACGATGCAGCAGTTCGAGAAAAAGATCCGCGATCATTTCTTGTTCATGACCTATGCGCCGGTTGTTTTCCTGTCGGCCAAAACGAAGCAGCGTTTGCAGAAGCTGCTCCCTGTCGTTAAGCATGTGGCTGATCAGCATTCGCTGCGCGTGCAGACGCATCTCCTTAATGATGTCATATCCGATGCGATTGCCATCAATCCGCCTCCAACGGATAAGGGAAGAAGACTGCGTATTAACTATTCGACGCAGGTTGCAGTCAAGCCGCCGACCATGGTCGTATTCGTCAACGATCCGGAATTGATGCACTTCTCATATGAGCGTTACCTTGAGAACAAAATTCGGGCCGCGTTTGACTTTGAAGGTACACCCATCAGGATATTTACTCGAAGAAAGTCTGATGAGAGTTAGGGGAGAATAGCTTGATTTTGGAGATCGTAGCGATAGTAGTGAGTTATTTACTCGGATCAGTGAGTTTCAGCGTGCTGCTTGCCAAAATCCTGAAAGGGATTGACATTCGTCAGCATGGCAGCGGCAACGCCGGGGCAACCAATACCCTTCGCGTCCTGGGAAAGGGACCTGCCATACTGGTATTGGCTTTGGATGTAATTAAGGGCATCGCTGCGGTTTGGATCGGACGATGGCTCGGGGGAGACAATGCGTGGCTGCCGGGATTGTGCGGTATTGCGGCCATTATCGGTCATAACTGGCCTCTATACTTCCGCTTTCGAGGCGGCAAAGGGATTGCAACAGCCATTGGGGTGCTTGCTACGCTTTGCTTTATACCAGCGCTTATAGCAGGCATTATCGCAATCCTATCCATTGTTTTTACCCGTTATGTATCTTTGGGTTCCCTTATATTTGTAGTGCTTACCCCTGTTTTTCTATTGATCGCGGATTATTCGTGGCCGATCTTTTGGACGAGCTTGATCATATGCATATTCGCCTTCTGGCGGCATCGCTCGAACATCGTGAAGCTTGTGCAGGGGCGTGAAAACAAGTTGGGTTCCGGAAAAGGAAAGGACAAAGGAGGGAAGCGCGTTGTCTGACAAAGTCGCTGTTCTGGTGGCAGGCAGTTGGGGAACCGCTTTGGCAAGTGTTCTCGCTTCAAATGATCTGGATGTGGTCGTCTGGACAAGAACGGAGGAACAGACTCGTGAAATCAACGAGTCGCATACCAACAACCGTTATTTACCCGGTGTGGAGTTACCACCGAATATCCGTGCTACAACCGATATGAAAGAGGCGGTCTCATCGGCTGCAGCCGTGGTTATCGTGGCGCCTTCGTCCGCGATGCGGGAGGTGACGGGCCAGCTGAAGCAGTACTGGACCGAAGACATGCTGGTGATTCACGCAACCAAAGGATTTGAGATCGAATCCTTGAAGCGGATGTCCACGGTCATATCCGAGGAGCTTGAATGCGAGGAAGGCCGCGTGGTCGTATTATCAGGACCAAGCCATGCGGAGGAAGTGGTCAGACGCTGCCCGACAACGGTTGTTGTGGCTTCATTGGATGCTGCGGCGGCTGTAGCTGCTCAGGATTTGTTTATGAACACGTATTTCAGAGTGTACACGAACCGGGATATGATCGGTGTTGAGCTGGCCGGAGCCTTGAAGAATATCATTGCTTTGGGGGCCGGGATGTCCGACGGACTGGGTTTCGGCGACAACGCCAAGGCAGCGCTTATTACGAGAGGTTTGGCGGAAATTTTGCGAATCGGCATGGAAATGGGAGCGAATCCGCTGACGTTTGCCGGGCTTGCGGGAATCGGTGACCTCGTGGTTACGGCCACCAGCCAGCACAGCCGAAACTGGCGGGCCGGCTCGATGCTCGGTCAGGGAAAGAAGTTAGACGAGGTTTTGGGCTCTATGGGTATGGTTGTGGAAGGAATTCGCACGACCCAAGCCGCACATGCCATTTCCGAGAAATACGGCGTACAAATGCCGATTGCCGACCAGCTGTACCATGTGTTGTTTAAAGACCGGAATCCCCGGATTGCCGTAGAAGCCTTGATGGGCCGGGATCCCAAAACAGAGATGGAAATGATGCCGCTTGAAACTTGGGAGCAATGGCACACCTAGCTTATTCACCATTCCGATGATTGACTCATATATTGATGTGAGGATGTCGGAGGAGGGGTGGAAATGAGCAAAAGCTTTCACAAGGATGTACTGAATGCGATTAACAAGAAAAGCGGCAAGAAAATTTCTTCAGGGGCTGTCAATAAGCTGGCTAGCACGGTTAAGCCGTCTACAATGCAAAATGAAGCCCAGCTCCGCCAGCTGATTAAGCAGGTATCTTCGATGGCGAACATACCTGTTAGTGAGGACACGATCCAGGAGATTGTCGGCGCGGTGAAGAAGAGCGGCATGAACCCGAGCAACATGGAAGCCTTGATGAAAATGATGATGAACAAATAAGATACGATGATGATGTATGTTGAACAAAAGACGCTCCTCACCGGATAGCGGCTTTTGTTCTTTTTTTCGACATACCTGAGGTGAGGCGCTATCATTTTCGTGATATAATAGGTTGAAATTGATGAGAGATTGGAGAGTTTCGTGACATGGATCCGATGCAAAAGATGTGGCTGTCCCTAGTCGCGTTATTGATTATGGCACTGTCCGTCATAGTGGTTACGCTTGCGCGAAGCAAGACCAAGGGCTTTCTGCGCGGCGCGCTGTCGTTCGTGGCCTTTATGATGATGATTTTCGGTTTTATTATTGGACTGGCCTCCATCATATAACGTAGGAAGCCAATCCGGGACGATACGGTAAAGGGGTGCAGCATGACGCTGAATGATCTGCCGGAATTGGAGAGTGTGTTAGCTACCGCCATTCATAAGCTGAATCAGGTACCCATGGCTTGGCTGCTCGGTGGAAGCTGCAGCTTGCTCCTTCAGGATGTAACATTGGACAAACCGCCGAGAGATATCGATATATATACCGATATAGGGGGCGTACAGCCTATGCATGAGTCGCTGGCTTCTATGGCCGTGGATGCTCCCCGCTTGGACCAAGAAGGGATATATTCTTCGATTCTGAGCCACTATGAAATAGAGAAAGTCCCGATTGAGCTGGTGGGCGGATTTGAAGTGAAATCTAACGGATCCTCCTACTGTGTTGAGATCGATCAATTGCTGTATCCTGCAGCACCAGAGCGTCATATACAGGGCGTCACGGTACGACTAATGCCGTTATCCCATGAACTGGTGTTTAATGTGCTACGGGACAGGCCGGATCGATATATTGCCATCGCGGAAGCGATCCTCCGGGACATAGACCATCATATGCCGCTTCTTCAGCGGTTATTAAGCCGGAACCAGCTGCTTGGGGAACATCGAATGGTTTTGAACCGATTAACCGGGCTTTAACCGGAGTCCTGTGTGAAGCAGCCAGGGAGTATGGCAGAAGGTGTACATAAGAAAAGGAGTGCGTTTATCGTTGGACTACGAGGTGTTATTTCAACCGGATCAGAAAAAGGTCAAGGTTCGTCCGCACACAAACGTTCTGGATGCCTCGCGTCGGGCCGGTGTGCGTATTCCTACCCGCTGCGGAGGCAAGGCCGGTTGTTTGATGTGCAAGATCATCGTTCCGAGCGAGGAACGCGATCATTGCTCCGCACCGGAGCCCAATGAAATCAGGAAGCTGGGGACATCGATGATTGAACAAGGCTACCGGCTGTCCTGCCAGACGAGAATCACGAATCATATCAGGGTAATGATTCCCGAGGACCCGCTCAAAGCTGCGGTACGCAAACAGCTGGAAGCGGCGAGAAATCGGGAGTCCGATGACTTTATTTAAAGCGAAGGATGATGTTAGTTGAGTATGAACACTTGGATGACCCAAGCGGCAGGCCGTTCGAAGCGAATGTCCGCCGTCTTAGTCCTGGTGCTGTTTCCGATGTTGCTGACAGGCTGTCTTTATCCTGACGAGAAATTGCAGGAGAACAATGTTTCATATAGGGAAAGTGTCAAGCGGATACAATCGGCCGTAGATGATTTTTATAAAGAACAGGGAATATTGCCGATGATTACGGCAGGTCCGGAAGTTCCACGGTATGAGAAATACCGGGTTGATCTGGATCAGCTGAAGAACCGGGGATACATTGACCAAATTCCGGATACGGCATTTGAGAAGGGCGGCAGTGGATATTTTCTCATTATTAATGAGGAAACGGAGCCAACCGTGAAGGTCATGGACTTGACCACGGCCCAGAAGGTGAATGACGTTCAGAGAGCGGTTAATTTGTACAAAATGGCGCATGACAACGCGCTTCCCGCAGGGGAAGCCCTCTACCCGGGCTATACGGCGGTGGACCTGTCCAAGACCGATGCCAAATCCGTTAGATTGATGAGTGTGTACTCAGGTCAGGAGATGACCTTTATGATGGATGATGAGGGAACGGTGTACGCCGACTATGCCTTTGATATTATGCAGGCGATCCAGAAGAACGGTTCCGATCCGCAAGAAGGAGACGATTTACGGGTGTTCCTGGAGAAGGAATCCTATTATGTCCCGGTAAAATCCGTACCTTATACATGGAAGGATGGGCAGCCCGTTGCTCAGCCGCGATCCTAAACCTATACCCGCCGTTATCGGCGGGTATTTTTATTGAATCTGCCTGGTTACCGAGCCTGTAGAATGAGCACCCGAAAGCAAAGAGGCAGTTTGCATTTTTTTCCCTGAGATCCTTCTTCGATAGTTTTTTTTGAAAATGGTTGAATCTATTTGGAATATCTATTAAAGTGCGCGCATATTCATAATCTGAAAGAGTAGTGCGGGCAAGAGCCGGTTGCCCACATCATGAGGTGTACGAAAACGTCTGAAGGCGCAGCATGAAGACCAACCGCGCCCCAGCAATAGTTTTTCTTTACGATAATCGATGGCGGTGTCTAGTTGGTATAGGCCTATTCGATATCTTAGAAAAAAACTGGACGGACTTTAAGGGGCAACCGTCATATTTTTGAACCCGGTACATATGATGTTACTAGTCCAAATGCATGTACGAGTTACGCCGCTTTGCCGTTTCCATCAAAACTCATGGAATACCGGCGGCGGGATGCTGGCGACATTGTAAAGGCTGCTCATCTGTTGCAATGGCTTTGGCTATGAGTGGAACACGAAGCGGATGCTCTTAAAGCATTTTTCCTTCGGAGTAATTTGAGGAGGGGATCTCTTTTGGAAAAAGTGGACATTTTTAAGGACATTGCCGAACGGACCGGAGGGGACATTTACTTAGGTGTTGTCGGTGCCGTCCGTACGGGAAAATCAACCTTCATCAAGCGGTTTATGGAGACGATTGTTCTCCCGAACATTACGAACGAGGCGGATCGAGTAAGAGCTGTCGATGAGCTGCCTCAAAGTGCTGCTGGGAAAACGATCATGACCACCGAGCCGAAATTCGTGCCGAACAACGCGGTACAGATCAAAGTAACGGAAGGTCTTGAGGTCAACGTCAGACTGGTGGATTGTGTAGGCTATGCCGTTGAAGGCGCTAAGGGCTACGAGGATGAGAACGGTCCGAGAATGATCTCGACGCCATGGTTCGAAGAGCCGATTCCGTTCCAGGAAGCGGCTGAAATCGGAACCCGCAAAGTCATTCAGGAGCACTCCACGCTTGGCGTCGTTGTCACCACAGACGGAAGCATTGCAGAAATTCCGCGCAGCTCTTATGTCGAGGCTGAGGAGCGCGTCATCGAGGAACTGAAGGAAGTCGGCAAGCCATTCGTGGTAGTCATTAACTCGACGCGTCCACGCAGCGAAGAAGCGCTTCAGCTGCGCAATGAGCTGGCAGAGAAATACGACATTCCGGTGATGACACTGAGTGCAGCCACGATGACCGAAGATGATGTAACCGGCGTTCTTCGTGAAGTATTGTATGAGTTCCCAGTGCATGAAGTGAACGTTAATCTTCCTAGCTGGGTTATGGTTCTTAACGAGAACCACTGGCTGCGCAGCAACTATGAGAACTCGGTCAGAGATACCGTGAAAGACATCCGCCGTCTGCGTGACGTGGATCGGGTGGTCAGCCAGTTCATGGAGTATGACTTCATCAACCATGCCGGACTTAGCGGCATGAATATGGGTCAGGGCGTTGCCGAGATCGATCTCTTTGCACCTGACGAACTGTATGACCGGATCTTGATGGAGGTTGTGGGTGTCGAGATTCGCGGTAAGGATCATTTGCTGCAGCTGATGCAGGAGTTCTCCCATGCCAAACGGGAATACGACCGCTTCGCCGAAGCGCTTGAAATGGTTAAAACGACAGGTTACGGTATTGCTGCTCCTTCCCTGGCTGAGATGGCGCTGGATGAGCCTGAGCTTATCCGTCAAGGCACTCGCTTCGGGGTAAGATTGAAAGCGACCGCGCCTTCCATCCATATGATTCGGGTCGATGTGGAATCCGAGTTCTCCCCGATTATCGGCACAGAGAAGCAGAGCGAAGAGCTTGTGCGTTATCTGATGCAGGATTTCGAGAACGATCCGATCAAAATTTGGGAATCCGACATATTCGGACGCTCGCTGCACTCGATCGTTCGTGAAGGAATTCAAGGCAAAATCGCGATGATGCCTGACAATGCGAGATACAAATTGCAAGAAACTTTAGGTCGCATCATTAACGAAGGTTCCGGCGGTTTGATCGCGATTATTCTTTAAGTGAGTGCCGGTAAGGTGTTGAATACGCAGTCGCTAACGGGTCTAAAGTCCCGATTAGCGGCTGTTTTTCGTGTTTTCTTTGGTCTGGCAAAGCAAAACGCTTGAAATTATGAGATGGCTGTATTACTATAAATTTGTTCCGCGTCATGCATTCTAAACGCGAGATAGGGGTAAAATACCCGATTGCACGTATAATTTGCGGTAAAACGGAAACAGTGAATAGCAAGTGGAGCACATTCCTTGTTAGGGAGGTGAAAGAATGAATAAATCGGATCTGATTACACAAGTAGCTGAATCTACAGAGCTTTCCAAGAAGGATGCAACTAAAGCGGTTGATGCCGTTTTCGATGCAATCTCCGAAGCGTTGCAAAGTGGAGACAAGGTACAGCTGGTCGGCTTTGGCAACTTCGAGGTTCGCGAGCGTTCCGCACGGAAAGGCCGCAACCCGCAAACAGGTGAAGAAATCGAAATCCCTGCGAGCAAAATTCCTGCATTTAAACCTGGTAAAGCGCTCAAAGACGGAATCAAATAAAGATTTCTACATATTACCTAAGAGCACAGGTCGTGAATTCGTTCACGGCCTTTTCTTTTAGCTTACGGTGAGGAGGCCTGAAAAATGGAAAACGTTCAAAACGGGGATTATTTTATCGTCAAAGCGCTGGACCACGGCGTGCAGGTGATCGGCCTTACCCGCGGTCAGGACACCCGGTTTCATCATACTGAGAAGCTGGACAAAGGCGAGGTCATCATCGCTCAGTTCACGGATCATACGTCTGCGGTGAAAATACGCGGCAAAGCAGAGGTCATGACCAAGCACGGAAAGATTGAATCCGGTATCTGAACAGGATTCATATTTTGGCTAAGCCCCACCAAATTGGTGGGGCTTTTTTATGCGGTTGTTAAAGGTGCTCTTGCTGGATATGAGAACGGAACAATCCAAAAGTAACTTTCGTCACATTTGCAAACTCGTTTGTCAAGTACAATTCCAACAGACCGCGGCCATGAAATCCTTTAATCTGAAATCAGATCAATTGGATAAAGGATGATGGTTATGGGAATCCGAGCTTTTTTTAAACTGGTGGAAATGCAGACAAAGGTAGCCAGCATGATTCCGTTCCTGTTCGGAACTTTGTATGCCTTGTTTCGTTTTCAACAGTTCGACGGGTATCATTGTGCCCTGATGCTGGCTTCATTGCTGTCGTTTGATATGGCAACGACGGCGATCAATAACTATTACGACTATAAAAAAGCGATCAAAAAGAACGGGTTCGGTTATGAGCAGCACAATGCCATTGTACGTTATAACCTTAAGGAGCCTGCGGTCGTCTCCGTCATCATCGTACTGCTATTGACAGCCGTTGGTGCAGGGATCGCGCTGTTCTTATCTACGGGCGGGTTGATCCTGCTGCTGGGGGGATTGTCTTTTGCCGTAGGGATATTATATTCGTTCGGACCGATTCCGATCTCGCGGATGCCGCTAGGCGAGCTGTTCTCCGGGTTGTTCATGGGATTTGTCATTCTATTTATTTCGGCATGGATCCATGCGGAGGGTGGTCATCTGGCGGTTCTGGACCTCCAGGACGGCGTTCTGTCCCTTCAGGTGAACCTATCTGAGGTACTGCTGCTGCTGGTGGTATCACTGCCGGCCATTCTGGGGATTGCCAACATCATGCTGGCCAACAACATCTGCGACATGGATGAGGATATGGAGAACAAGAGGTACACGCTGCCCGTATATATAGGATTCAGGCCTTCTCTTAAGCTGTTCCGAATTCTGTACTGCCTTGCTTATCTGGATCTGGTGGCTCTTCTCCTGATGAAGGTGCACCCCGTGTTAATTCTTCTGGTGTTTGTCACCCTTGTCCCGGTTTACAAAAAAAGCGCCCTATTCACCGCCCATCCTTCCAAGGAGAAGACATTTGTAATTGCGGTGCAAAATTTCGTCCTCATGAATCTGGCGAGGATCGCTGCGCTGGGAGTAGCCGTGGCATGGACTTCTCGATCATTCTTCTAAACCGAATCGGATCGTTTTACCTGAAGCAGGCATAGCCTGCTTTTTTTCTTTATACAATGAGGTATGGACTCATGAGGAGCGGAAGAAACTAGGAATAGAGGAGGTTTAGGACATGAAGCATTGGCAATCCGTACGAGCCGTAATTCTGCCCGCGGCAATTGCATTTATCATGCTCGCGCTATTAATGGGGCTTCAATCGCAAGCCCGTTATAAGGTCGGCGCTGTGGCAGCGGCGATTCCCTATCACAGTCGGGAGTTAAGCGATGCCGGACTCGTGGACTCCCTAACAGATCTTCCTCTTCATCTGAAAATAAGCCGGGCAGATTATGATGAAGGCGCCCTGACGCTGGATATCAAATTAAGCGACCCCCCGGAAACGGCCGCCGAGGTATATGAGGATATCGCCAGCATTATGTCATTTACGTTCGAAGGAACGGACAATGTGCAGCAGTTGTATCTCAGAGTGGTAGCCATCGATCGATGGGGAGGGAAGCGGTATATGCTGCTGGCTTCGAACATGAACAAGGATGCCTGGGACTTGCGCAATGCAGAAGCTCTTACCCAGCTTGAGAACGGCGATGTTCCGCCATCCATTGCGGCCGCTCTTAACCTAACATTTACGAATCTTTGGGTAAAGCAGTTCAGCAGTCCTTGAAAGGGGTAAAATAGTAGATGACAGGGCATGTACGTGCCTTGAACATGTGTTATAATAGATTGGATTGTGGGCTCAATTGGACAAAAGAACATCAAGTGCACGGAGGCTGAGAATGAAACCGTATCGCGTACCAGAACTGGCAGAGAAATATTTAAATTATGATATGATTCAGAACCACACGGAACTTCCGAATTTTCCGGATGCCCGTGTTCATTTGCTATACATATTTTTAAAGGATTCGGGACGAAATCTTGCCGGACATGAAGAATTGTACGCACTGGTCACCTCACTGGTTCAGGTGGGACTCGATACGCATGAGAGCATCGACGTTACGGAGGGCAATCAAGGAGAGGCGATGATGCGATCCCGGCAGTTAAAAGTGCTTGCAGGGGATTATTTCAGCAGCCGGTTTTATCAACTCCTTGCCTTAAAGGGCGAAATTGCTGTCATCTCGCTTCTTAGCAAGGCTGTCAGCGATGTTAACGTGATGAAGATGAGATTATACGGCAAAATGAAAAAAACGCTGCTGCCTTCTGAAGAATATCTACGGCTAACGGTACAGCTGAATATGCAGCTGTTTCTTTCTTTTACTCCGCTGCTTGAGGTGTCCGTACAAGAAACATGGGAGAAGCTGCTCAAGGAAATTACGGAGTGTGAGACGCTTGTTCAGGAGATGGAACGCTGTGCGACGCCTGAAGTCGGCAGATGCGGTTACGTATACTGGCATCTGATCGAGTCAGGGAGCGAAGAGGAACGGAAGATGCTGGTTGGCAAGAAAACGGATATGAAGGACTGGAGGAAGCTGATCCTGAAGCACAAGGTTTCGGAGAAGCTGCTGGACAAGCTGCGCGAGTCCGTAAATGCCGTACAGCTGCTGCTTGCAAACCGTGCAGGAGAGAGCCCGTACGCCGGTATGCTGGACCCGTTCCTGAAACGGCTAAGCACCTACCGGTCCGTTGTAAGTGAAGGGTAGGGGGATGTTGTGGATAATCAAACAACCAAGTTAGACATGAGTAAGCATGACGGCAAAAATCCGAAAGAGCAATACGTCCATTCCGTCTTTGAAAGCATTTCGGGAAAATATGATATGATGAATGATATTCTCAGCTTTCGAAGACATAAAGCTTGGCGCAAGTTTACGATGAAGAAGATGAACATGCGCCATGGCGATACGGCGATCGATCTATGCTGCGGTACTTGCGACTGGACGATTAGTATGGCACAGGCAAGTGAAACCGGACACATAGTTGGACTCGATTTCAGTGAGGGGATGCTGAATGTCGGCCGGGGGAAGGTTGCCAAACATGGGCTGGATCAACAGGTAGAGCTGGTTCAGGGAAACGCCATGAGCCTGCCGTTCGAAGACAATCAGTTCGACTATGCGACGATCGGTTTCGGTCTTCGCAATGTACCGGATTACATGCAGGTTCTGCATGAGATGAAACGCGTGGTTAAGCCTGGCGGGATGGTGGTATGTTTGGAACTGTCCAAGCCGACTTGGCAGCCGTTCAAAGGCATTTATTATTTCTACTTTCAACAAGTGCTGCCTCGGATGGGGAAACTGGTAGCCAAGCGTTACGAGCAGTATAAGTGGCTGCCGGAATCGCTGGCATTGTTCCCAGGACGAGAGGAGCTTGCCGCAGCTTTCCGTCAGACCGGACTTCAACAGGTTCAGGCCTATCCCTTGACTGGTGGCATAGCAGCCTTACATATTGGGATCAAGGAGAATCTGGATGTTTAAGAAAATAGGAACTTATCTTGAAATGATTAAAGTGGAGCATACACTGTTTGCTCTGCCTTTCGCTTTTATGGGGGCGATTCTTGGATCGGCCGTCGTGTTTGACCAACTACCATCCTGGGGAGATATCGGGTGGATCTTTCTTGCCATGTTCGGCGCACGCAGCGCTGCGTTCGGATTGAATCGGCTCACGGACCAGCATATCGACGCCAAGAACCCCCGAACCGCAAATCGAGCCATTCCGGCAGGCCTGCTAAAACCGCTGGAAGTGATCTTATTCATTATTCTGTCTTTCGCGGTGTTTTTCTGGGCCACTTACATGCTGGATCCGTTTGCATTCCGTTTGCTTCCTATCGCTATTTTTATGCTTATTATTTATTCATATACCAAACGGTTTACTTGGCTTTGCCATCTGGTGCTCGGGCTTACAACGGCGTTGGCTCCGCTTGGCGGATGGGTTGCGGTAACCGGTCAAATCGACTGGAAAGCCATTGTGTTCTATATCGCGCTTGCGTTCTGGACGGCGGGATTTGATATTGTTTACGCTTGCCAGGATGAGAAGTTTGATGCAAAAGAAAAGCTGTACTCGATTCCTTCCCGGTTCGGTTTGCATAAAGCGTTGTGGTTCGCGCGCGGTTTTCACGTAGTAACGGCTATCGGCTTTATCATTCTTTTCTTTGTCACGCCGGTTGGCTGGTGGTATCTGATCGGCATGGTCATTGCCTGCGGAATTTTGTTCTATCAGCATTACATCTTGTCGCCAAACGATATGAGCCGGCTGCAAACCGCCTTTTTTACGATGAACAGTACGCTGAGCATCATTCTGTTTGTATTCACTCTGATTGATCTGGTGGTGCGGTATAATTGATGAAATCCTTGCGCAGAAAAAGCTGGGTTGTCGGGATAACGGGAGCCAGCGGCAGCATATACGGAGTTCGCCTTACGGAGAGCCTGCTATCGCTGGGCTATGATGTGCAATTGATCATTTCCAATGCGGGCTGGCGTGTCCTGAAGGAGGAAATGGGCTTTCAGGCAGGCAATCGCGAAGAAGTGCTGGCCGAGAAGTTCGGCGGATACGAGGGGCATTTGATCTACCATCCGATCTCCGACATCGGGGCAACGATAGCCAGTGGATCTTACCTTGTCGAAGGCATGATTATCATGCCATGCTCAATGGGTACATTATCCTCGGTCGCGCACGGCTCTTCTGACAATCTGATGGGACGCGCCGCGGATGTGATGATGAAAGAAGGCCGACCTCTGGTGCTGGTCCCGAGAGAAACGCCTCTGCATGCGATACATCTGGAGAACATGCTGGCGCTGGCCAAGCTTGGCGTCAAAATCATTCCCGCGATGCCCGCGTTCTATTACGGGCCGAAAACCATTGATGATATCGTGAATTTTCTGGTCGGCAAGGTATTGGACAGCTTGCGCATTGAACATCAATTGTATAAGAGATGGGGAGACTAGCAGGCCGTCGCGTATCCAAGGAGATAACGGCTGTTGAAATGACGACTTTACGAACCTGTGCTACGATTTTGACGAACGACAACAGGAAGGGTTACGCTTATATTTCAAGTTCGTAGATGAGCTTGGCCTGCTAAGATCGCAAGTAGTGCCGGAGTTATGGAATGAGAATCTAAGCATACGGGTGAAAAGATGAAACGATTTGACATATTCGGAACATTAAAAAAAGATATGGACGTTATCGAGAAGGAACTCTATCTCAGTGTTGAAGGCGACAGTCCCGAGCTGACCGAGACTTCCTTGCATCTGCTTAGAGCAGGAGGCAAGCGGCTCCGTCCTGTTTTTGTGCTGATGGGCGGTAAGTTCGGCGACTATGACATTGACAAGCTGAAGCATGTGGCCGTGCCGCTCGAGATGATTCACAGCGCATCGCTCGTTCATGATGACGTGATCGATGATGCGGACACGCGGCGAGGTAAGCCGACGGTAAAGGCGAAATGGGACAACCGGATTGCCATGTATACAGGCGATTATATATACGGCAAGGCGTTGGAGTTGACGACTCATCTGAAGCAGCCAGAGATTCATCAAATTCTCGCCAAGGCGATGGTGGAGATGTCCATCGGGGAAATGGAGCAAATTCGTGATTTCTTTAATACCGATCAGGACGTCAGAAGATACCTTCTGCGTATTCGCCGCAAGACGTCGCTCTTGATTGCCGTCAGCTGCCAGCTCGGAGCACTGGCAGCGGATGCGGACCGAAAGGTTGCAAACAGCCTGTATCGATTCGGATATAACGTCGGCATGGCCTTTCAGATTCAAGACGATCTTCTGGATCTGTGCGGGACGGAGAAGCAGATTGGCAAACCGCCGGGGAGCGATATGAGGCAGGGGAATATTACGCTGCCCGTCATATTTGCTCTCGAAGATAGCAAACGGAGGGAGCCGCTGCTGCAGGAGCTGGATCGGATTCATGCACTGAATGGCCAGTGTGATGTGACGGACGCCGTGAAGCTTGTAACCTCAAGCGATGGTATATCGAGATCTGAGGCTTTGGCTGATCGGTATATCCGTAAAGCATTGGCCGCATTGGATACTTTGCCTGACATCAAGACCAAAAAACAGCTTAGAGATATCGCAAATTTTATTACAAAGCGGTCATATTAGCCTTAACCATGAGGTTGCTTTCTGTTAAAATACGGGTACAAACATGTAACATCACCTGAGCATGGAATAATTGTTCAATATCCTAAGAATGAGGGGAAGCGTGATGAGGCCAATGGAACGTACTTTCTTAATGATTAAACCGGATGGTGTACAGCGTGGGCTGATCGGCCGAATCGTCGGCCGTTTGGAGGATAAAGGATTTAAGCTGGTTGCAGGCAAGTTTCTGCAGATTTCGGACGAGCAGGCCAAGCGCCATTATGCGGAGCATGAAGGCAAAGATTTTTTTGAAAACCTGGTTAGGTTTATAACATCCGGACCGGTGTTTGCGATGGTTTGGGAAGGGGACGACATCATTGCTTTGTCCCGCCAAGTGATTGGCAAAACGAATGTGAAGGATGCGCTGCCCGGGACAATTCGAGGGGATTTTTCAGCTCATACCCCGCACAATCTGATTCATGGATCAGATTCACCGGAGAGCGCGCAGCGCGAAATTGCCAATTTCTTTGAAGCGAAGGAATTGGTTGAATATAACAAAACGCTGTCCCCTTGGCTGTAAGCTAAGGAAGCGGAATAATCTGATTAAACAGGATGATACGATGACGGAACATGAAACAGTGCTGGATGATCCGGATTATATCGGCTTTGTTCGCAGCATCGAACGAAGCACGGGGATCAATCTCGCAGATTACAAAGAGGCGCAGATGAAGCGAAGGCTGACAACGCTGCGTTTGAAGAAGGGGTTTGAAACCTTTTCGGCCTTCTACGACGCGATGATGAAGGACAAGCCATTATTTCATGAGTTTTTAGACCGAATGACAATTAACGTCTCGGAGTTTTGGCGCAATCCCAATCGGTGGGAAGTTCTCCGTGACAAAATATTGCCAGAGATATCCCAGCAGAATCCCGGGGTATTGAAAATATGGAGCGCCGCCTGCTCCACGGGTGAGGAGCCTTATACACTTGCCATGATACTGTCCGAACAGAAGATGCTGAGCCGTGCGCGCATCGTGGCGACAGATATTGATGACGGCGCATTACATAAAGCGAAGGAGGGCCTATATGTCGAGAGGTCATTGAAGGATGTGCCTCCGGATGTAGCCGCCCGCTATTTTAAGGAAGAAGGTTCGGTGTATCGCTTCAGTGAGCATTTGAAGAAGGAAGTAACCTTCCATAAGCAGAATCTGCTGACGGACCGCTTTGAGACGGGATATGATCTGATCGTTTGCCGAAACGTGATGATTTATTTCACGGAAGGGGCCAAGCATAAGCTGTACCAGAAGTTTGCCTCAAGCTTGAAGCCAGGCGGATTCTTGTTTGTGGGCAGCACGGAACAGATCTTTAATCCGGGACAATATGGCCTGGAGAGCAACGAGACCTTTTTCTACCGTAAAATTCAATAGAGACAGCTAATCATAACGCATAAGCGCTTTTCAATCCTGAGGATGAGAGGCGCTTTTGCTTGTCTTGCGGCATTCTTGTCAAAGCGTTAGACCTATACTATAATGAGCAGAAGATATTTACGGAGTTTAGCGGTTTAACGCTTAAAAGTTTAAAGGGGGAAAAGCATCATGAGCTTACGCTTTTTAACTGCCGGGGAAACGCACGGTCCTCAGCTGACAACCATAATCGAAGGACTTCCAAGTAATTTGGAGCTTGATTTCGAAGCATTGAACTTTCAGCTTCAACGGAGACAGAAGGGATATGGCCGGGGACGCCGCATGCAGATCGAGAAGGATACCGCGCAAATCCTTGGAGGTGTGCGTCACGGCTATACTACCGGTGCGCCCATCGCGTTGGTCGTGCAGAATAATGACTGGAAGCATTGGCAGAACATTATGAACGTGGAGCCGATTGAGGGCAATGACGAGGTGAAAAGACGGGTACATCGTCCAAGACCGGGACATGCCGACTTAAACGGCGGTTTAAAGTACAATTTGAAGGATCTGCGTAACGTGCTGGAACGCTCCAGTGCCCGTGAAACCACAGTTCGCGTAGCGGTAGGTGCAATAGCGAGACAATTCCTGGCACAATTCGGCGTTAAAGTGGCAGGCCAGGTCATCCGGATTGGCGAGATCGAAGCTCCCCCGCACAATCTCTCGATCGATGAGCTGATCGAGCGTACGGAAGCCTCCTCGGTTCGCGTGGTGGACAAAGAGACAGAGAAGAAAATGGAAGCCTACATAGACCAGATCAAAAAAGAAGGTGACTCCATCGGCGGCATCGTGGAATGCATCATCGAAGGCGTGCCGATCGGTTTGGGCAGCCATGTCCAATATGACCGCAAGCTGGATGGCCGCATCGCACAGGGCGTGATGTCGATTAATGCCTTTAAGGGCGTTGAAGTCGGAATCGGATTTGAAGCAGGGCAATTGCCTGGTTCCCAGGTGCACGACGAGATTATGTATAGTGAAGATCGCGGATACCATCGTGCAACCAATCGCTTGGGCGGATTTGAAGGCGGCATGACCAACGGCATGCCGATCGTCGTTCGCGGCGTCATGAAGCCGATTCCGACGCTGTACAAGCCGCTTCAAAGTGTGGATATCGATACCAAGGAAGCTTTCACGGCTCAGGTTGAACGCTCGGACGCCTGTGCGGTTCCGGCCGCCAGCGTTGTCATGGAGCATGTTGTGACCTGGGAGGTAGCTAAGGCCTTTCTCGAGAAGTTTGGCGGTGATTCAATGGAAGAAATTCATGCGAATTACCAGAACTATCTGAAGCAGCTGGAGAACTACTAATATGAGAACACTTCAGGTAGAGCTGGGAGAGCGTTCCTATCCGATTTATATCGGAGCTGGAATATTGGATACCATTGGTGAGCTGAGTGTGAAGCATGGAATTACACGCAAGAGCCCGCATCTGATAGTAACGGATGATAAAGTAGCTCCTCATTATTTATCTCAAGTGGAGGAGCAGTTAAAATCAGAAGGATACACGGTTATTTCCCACATTGTCCCTTCTGGTGAATCCTCCAAATCGCTTCAAGTCTATGAAGAGGTAATGACTACAGCAATCAACGGCAAGCTGGATCGCAGCTCGGCAGTATTTGCGCTGGGTGGAGGCGTTGTTGGTGATTTGGCCGGTTTCGTCGCGGCAACGTATATGCGCGGCGTGACGTTTGTTCAGATCCCGACCACCATCCTGGCTCATGACAGCAGCGTTGGCGGCAAGGTGGCCGTTAACCATCCATTAGCCAAAAATATGATCGGCGCGTTCCATCAACCCGTTATGGTGGTTTACGATGTGAACACACTGATGTCATTGCCTCCACGCGAGGTATCTTCTGGTCTTGCGGAGATGGTGAAGCATGGTTTGATCCTGGACCGTGATTTTGCCTATTGGTGCCGGGAGAATGGTCAAAAGCTGCTGAACCTGGATCCTGATGCGTTGATATATGGCCTAGAGCGCGGCTGCGCGATCAAGGCAAACGTTGTATCCCAGGATGAGCGGGAGGGCGGTTTGCGTGCCATCCTTAATCTGGGGCATACCATCGGTCATGCCATTGAAGCCGTTGGCGGCTACGGACGCTTCTTGCACGGCGAGGCGATTGCCATCGGAATGGCGGGCTCGGCCCGCCTTGCCGAAAAGCTTGGCAGACCTGCGGATCTGCATAATGAGACGGTGAGCATGCTCAAGGCGGTAAATCTGCCGGTAACCTTGCCTAGTGACGTCTCGGTTGAGCGAATTATGGACGCTATGCAGCACGATAAAAAGTTTGCCGAGGGAAAGATGGTATTTATCGTACCGGAATCCATCGGCTCCGTGAGCATCGTTAAGGATGTACCGGTAGAAGCTGTTCGATCCGTGGTTGAGCAGTTGAAGGGAGAGGGATAGTTCATGATGAATCGGGGAATCCGGGGGGCGACAACCGTCACCCGCAACGATGAGCAGGAGATTGTACAGGAAACGCTGCGGCTGCTTGAAGAGATGGTGAGACGCAACGAGCTTCAGCCGGAGTATATCAGCAATATATGGATTACAATGACGCAGGATCTGGACGCGGCGTTTCCGGCCAAAGCGATACGCCAGCTGGAAGGCTGGGATTTGGTCCCTTTAATGTGTTCGGTTGAAATACCGGTCCAAGGCAGTTTGCCGCGCTGCATCCGGTTTATGGTTCAGGTCAATACAGATAAAAGCCAGAGCGAGATTAAACATGTGTATTTGAATGAAGCCAAGCGGCTGCGACCCGATTTATCAGGCTCCAACGCATGATGTAGAAATTTAGGGTTGCAGGAACACGGCTCCATCCTGTATAGTGATATCAGAATAGCTGAGTAGAGTTAGGTTTTACAGATGAGTTGAGTTGAGAAGAGCTGAGGCATTTTAGGCAATAACATAATCGGGATTAAAGATGAACTTGATTTCATGATGAATAGTACAGCATGTTCGCACGGCTGGTTACAAGCCTATTTCTTGTATCCGTCATTGGAACAACAGCCGCTGTAATTCGTCGTTGAATGGGCTCTGAATTCCTTGACCGCGCTCTTTTTTCATAGACTTATTCTGAACGTTAACCTCTACTTCGGTAGAGGTTTTTTTTGTTGTATACCATCAATTAAGGAGGGATTGACATGGCGAATCCATCAATGGAGCAAGTGGTGGCTATGGCAGGTGAATATAACCTGATTCCAGTAGCGATCAGACTGTTAGCCGACATGGAAACCCCGATTCGCATTTTCCAGCGATATGCGGAACGGAAGCGGGCATTTTTACTTGAAAGCGTTGAGGGCGGAGTACAGTGGGCACGGTATTCGTTTATTGGAACGGACCCCTTCTTAATGATTACGGGTAAAAAAGGAAAGATCGAAATTGAAAGGAACGGAGAGCGTTCCCTGCTGAGAGGAAAGCCTGTTGAGGAGTTAAAGGCGCTGCTGCGAACGTACCGCAGCCCGCAGCTGAAGGAGATGCCTCCTTTTACCGGAGGGGCTATCGGATTTTTCGGATATGACCTGCTCCAATATTATGAGAAGCTTCCGGCACATGCGATGGACGATCTGGGAATGGATGACATCCGGTTCATGTTTTGCGATCAAGTCATTGTCTTCGACCATGTGAAGCAGCAGATCATGCTGGTTGGCAACGTACACGTGAAGCCGGGAGATTCGGACGAAACTATCCGACAAAGCTATCGCGATGTATGCCGTACCTTGGAAGCCGCAGCCGAGCAGCTGCAAGAAGAGGGACCGCGGGAGAACGTGAACTCCAAAGGCATTCCGGCGGATGTTGATATGGGCGACATTAAATCCAATATGACAAAAGAGAAGTATCTCTCCAATGTGGAGCAAGCGAAGGAATACATTCGTGCTGGTGATATTTTTCAGGTGGTATTGTCCCAGCGCTTCCATATTGAGACCGAAGTATCGCCGCTTCACGTGTACCGGGTGCTGAGAACGCTGAATCCTTCACCGTATATGTATTACCTCAAGATGGACGACGACATTATCGTAGGAACCTCCCCGGAAGCCCTCGTGAAGGTGGATGGACGAAGATTGGAAACAAGACCGATTGCAGGTACCAGACCTAGAGGCAGCGATGAGGCCGAAGACCAGGCGCTGGCCGATGATCTGCTGCAGGACGAGAAGGAACGCGCCGAGCATCTGATGCTGGTGGATCTGGGCCGCAATGATCTGGGCCGCGTGTCAAAGTTCGGCACAGTGAAGTGCGACACGTTCATGGAAATTGAAAAGTATTCCCACGTGATGCATATGGTATCCAGCGTTTCCGGTCAGCTGAGAGAGGATAAGGATTTCTTCGATGCTTTTCTGTCGTGCTTGCCGGCAGGAACGGTATCCGGTGCTCCGAAGCTAAGGGCTATGGAAATTATTGCGGAGCTGGAACGGGAAGCAAGAGGCGCGTACGCGGGCGCCATCGGTTATCTCGGCTTCGGCGGCAATATGGATTCCTGCATTACGATCCGTACGATCATTTTTCGTCAAGGCAAAGCTTATGTCCAGGCGGGGGCCGGCATCGTATGGGATTCGGTACCGGAGAAGGAATATGAAGAAACCATCAACAAAGCCAAAGGGATGCTGAAGGCGATCCGCGTAGCGGAAGCGATGTTCCCGTCCAGCACGGGGGCTGACGATTTAATTAATCAGGATTACCTGTACCAATACACACCTTAAACCGAAGGAGGAGAACGTAATGAACGTCATGGAAACGATGCAATCCAGCCTTACGAAGCTGATTCAAGGTCAAGATCTGAGCCGGGAGGAAGCGCGCGGGGTCATGCAGTCCATTATGGAAGGCCAGGCAACCCATTCTCAAATCGGGGCGCTGCTTACAGCCTTGAGAATGAAGGGAGAGACGGTCGAAGAAATCACCGGCTTCGCCGAGGCGATGCGTGGTGCGGGCGGACGCGTCGTTACCGAGCGAAACCAGCTGCTGGATACATGCGGCACTGGAGGATCCGGAATTCATAAGTTTAACATTTCCACTGTATCCGCCATTATCTCCTCCTCGGTTTCGGTCAGAGTGGCCAAACACGGCAATCGCTCGGCATCGGGACGGGCAGGCAGCGCCGATGTGCTCGAGGCGCTGGGCGTGAATATCCACTTGACGGCAGAGCAAGCGACAGCCTGTCTGAATGATATCGGAATTTGTTTCCTGTTTGCCCAAATCTATCACCCGTCGATGAAATATGCGGCGGCTCCTCGGAAAGAGCTGGGGGTTCGAACCGTATTTAACATGCTGGGGCCTTTGACAAACCCGGCGGGTGCAGATCGGCAAATGCTTGGGATATACGATATGAACAAAACGGAAACCATCGCGCAGGTGCTTAAAGAGCTTGGCTTAAAGCGGGCCATGGTGGTAACCAGCCACGACGGCTTGGATGAAATCAGCATCTCTGCGCCTACGCGAGTATCCGAGCTTCGTGGCGGAGAAGTCCGAACGTATGATATTCATCCGCATGACCTGGGACTGTCGGTTCATCCGATGAGCGACATTCTGGGCGGCGATGCAAAAGAGAACGCGGCTATCATCGGATCCGTGCTGCGCGGCGAGCGCAGTGCTTATCGGGATATCGTGCTTGCCAATGCCGGTGCCTGCATCTATGTGTCCGGACTCGCGGATAGTTTGGCCGAAGGTGTGCAGCGCGCTGCGGGAGCTATTGATTCAGGGCTGGCTCAGTCCAAGCTGGAGCAGCTGATCTCAAGAACGGGGGAAATGAGTTATGTATCTTGATCGAATAGTAGAAACGAAACACAGAGAAGTTGCTCAGCTGCGAGATACATTCAGCATCTCGGAGGCAGAGAGGCAAATAGCGGATTTACCGCCGACTCTCGGCTTTGAAAAGGCGTTGTCGATGGGGCGTAAACGCAGCATGGGGTTAATTGCCGAGGTGAAGAAGGCTTCGCCGTCCAAAGGGTTAATTCGACCGGACTTTGACCCGGTTATGATCGCCAAAGCTTATGAAGCAGCCGACGCCGATTGTCTTTCCGTGCTGACCGACAAGGACTATTTTCAGGGGAGTGGAGAGTATTTAAAAGCGGTAAGGGCGGCCGTTAACATTCCTTTGCTGCGGAAGGATTTCATAATCGACGAGACTCAGATTTACGAAGCGCGACTGTTAGGTGCGGACGCGGTTCTTTTAATAGCGAGCATACTGGAGCCGGAGCGGATCGCGGAGTTCATAGACATCGCCGGCTCGATTGGCTTGGATTGCCTGATTGAGGTCCATGATGGGGAAGAACTGGAATCGGTGCTAGGACTGGGAACATCTCAGCTGATCGGAATAAACAACCGCAATCTGCGGACCTTTGAAACATCGCTGCAGACGACAGCCGATCTCGCGGCACAAGTGCCGCAGGGAGTAACCTTGATCAGCGAAAGTGGAATATCGAGTCCGGCCGACATTTCCTACTTGCATTATGTCGGGGCACATGGTGTTCTGGTCGGGGAGCATTTCATGCGCCAGCAGGACGTGTTCCGCGCGGTAAACGATTTGATGGGACCCTTGCCGATCGCTGCAGACGTAGAATAAAGGGGATAATGGGTGATGAGTACAGCGCTAAAAATATGTGGACTTCAAAGCGTTGAAGTGCTAAAATCTATGATAAACTTACCTGTGGATTATATCGGATTTGTATTTGCCAAGAGCCGGCGGAAGGTATCTCCGCAACAGGCTGCAGAGCTTATGCAAGTATTGCGGGAGTGGGATCATTACAAGATTCCCGCCGCTGTCGGCGTCTTGGTTAACCCTGATTTGAATGAGCTGGAAGAGCTTCTACGAGAAGCAGCGCTCGATGTCGTGCAGCTGCATGGCCAGGAATCTCCGCAATTTTGCCGGGAAGTGAAGGTGCGCTTCCCGGTTTCCGTTTTTAAGGCGATATCGATCGAGAGTGAGCATTTGGAAGCGGAACGTCTGTCAGCTCTGGATCCGTATGCGGGCTGCATCGATGGATTGCTGATCGATACGTACGATCCGGTGTACGGCGGAGGTTCTGGCAAGACATTTGCCTGGGATCTCATCCCGCCTTACCAGCAATGGGCGAAACGGCAAGGGATCCCCTTGTTTGTAGCCGGCGGATTGGATTCGGATAATGTATCGCATTTAATAGGCCGATTCGCTCCCTACGGCGTGGATGTATCCAGCGGCGTTGAGAGCGAGCCTGGCGTGAAGGACATAAACAAAGTGATGGCATTCATAGAAAGGGTGAAGGGGAAATGACACAACTTCCTGACCGTAATGGACGTTTTGGAGTGTTTGGTGGCCGGTTCGTACCGGAAACGCTCATGAACGCTTTAATAGAGCTTGAACAAGAGTATATCCGCTTTTCGGAGGATCCTGCCTTCAAAGAGGAGATCGCTTATTTGCTTAAACAGTATTCCGGACGGGAAACGCCGTTATATTATGCTGAACGACTCAGCAAACACCTCGGCAAGGCTAAAATTTATCTGAAGCGTGAGGATTTGAACCACACAGGCGCCCACAAAATCAATAACGCCATTGCTCAAGGCGTATTAGCCAAGCGTATGGGCAAAGGCAAAGTCATTGCCGAAACGGGTGCCGGGCAGCATGGGGTTGCCACTGCAACCGTAGCCGCTCTGCTCGGTCTCGAATGCAAGGTGTTCATGGGCGAAGAGGATACCAAGCGGCAGCAGTTGAATGTATTCCGCATGAAAATGCTCGGAGCCGAAGTGATTCCGGTGACCTCGGGAAGCCGGACGCTGAAGGATGCCGGCAACGAGGCGCTTCGCTACTGGGTCAGCAACGTTGAGGACACCTTCTATGTGCTTGGCTCCGCAGTAGGCCCGCATCCGTATCCGATGATGGTGCGGAATTTCCAGCGGATCATCGGCGACGAGACCCGCAAGCAGATTCTGGAGACGGAAGGAAGACTTCCAAACGCGATTCTTGCACCAATCGGGGGAGGAAGCAACGCCATCGGCATGTTCTACCCGTTCCTGGAAGATAAGGAAGTCGGTCTAATCGGTGTCGAAGCGGCCGGGAAAGGGATCGATACCGATTTTCATGCGGCCACCATGTCCAAGGGGACCCAAGGCGTATTCCAGGGCTCGATGAGTTATTTGCTTCAGGATGAGTATGGACAGGTTCAGGAGGCGCATTCCATTTCTGCCGGTCTTGATTATCCCGGCGTTGGGCCAGAGCATTCCTACTTAAAAGATATCGAGCGTGTGCAGTATGTGCCTATAACCGACCAAGAGGCATTGGATGCCTTGCAGCTGCTATGCCGAACGGAAGGCATCATACCTGCGCTGGAATCGGCGCATGCCGTGGCGCAAGCCGTAAAAATGGCGTCCACGTGGACTGAAGACGATATCGTCGTCATTAATTTGTCCGGTCGAGGTGACAAGGACGTGGAGTCCATCATGGCTTACACGGGAGGGAAATCCGAATGAACCGAATTGACCAGACCTTTGCGTCGTTGAATCAACAAAACAAGACGGCCCTGATTCCTTATCTGACCGTTGGGGATCCGGACGTGAAAGCGACGCTGGATATCATTCATGAGCTTGAAATGGCCGGAGCCGACATTATCGAACTCGGCGTTCCTTATTCTGATCCCCTCGCCGATGGCCCGGTCATCCAGCGTGCTTCCGAGCGCGCCCTGAAGAGCAAGGTTAATATCCGTACTTGCATGGAGACCGCGCGCCTGGCGAGAGAACGAGGCAGCAAACTGCCGTTCATTTTGTTCACCTATTACAATCCGGTTCTGCAGACCGGACTGGATGTGTTCTTCGAGGAAGTGGTAAGGCATGATATCAGCGGGCTGATCATTCCGGATCTGCCGGTGGAAGAATCCGAAGAGGTTCGGAAACGGGCTCATGCCGCGGGCGTTCATCTGATTCCGCTGGTTGCACCTACCTCCCATGAACGGATTGCGAGCATCGCTTCGGAAGCGACCGGCTTTGTCTATTGCGTATCCTCGCTTGGCGTGACAGGCGAGCGCAGCGATTTTTATTCGGGTGTGGAGTCATTCCTGGAAACGGTGAAGCAGTACAGCCAGGTGCCCATCGCGATTGGTTTTGGCATTTCGTCGGGCGAACAGGTTGCCAGATTCTCGAAAATCTGCGACGGCGTCGTTGTTGGCAGTGCCATAGTGCGGCAGATCGAGTCTACTATTCCACTTCTTGAGAAGGAAGAGACAAGACAGCAGGGACTTTTGCAAATCAGAGAGTTTGTGGCACAATTAAAGGGATCATGTTGTGTTGAAGCAGTTATGAAAGGTGAGGCGAATATCGAATGAAACCGAAAGCGCAAATTGTTAATCTTCCCGTATATCAACCCGGGAAGCCCATCGAAGAAGTCAAAAAAGAATTAGGTCTGGATGTGGTCATTAAGCTGGCCTCCAACGAGAATCCGTATGGCTGCTCGCCGCGCGCAACCGAAGCAATTACCGCGGAGCTGGCAACGCTCAGTCTGTACCCGGATGGAAGTTCAGCCGATGTAACGGCGGAGCTTGCTGATCAGCTTGGTATTGAACGCAATCAAATTATTTTCGGATGCGGATCCGATGAAATCATCGCCCTCATTATTCGTGCGTTCCTGGAGCCGGGAGACGAAACCATTATGGCCGATCAGACCTTCTCGGTGTATAAAACGAATGCGGATATTGAAGGTGCGACAAGCATTGAGGTGCCTCTGGTTAACGGGAAGCATGATCTGCCGGGCATGGCAAAAACCGTTACGGACAAAACCAAAATCATCTGGGTGTGCAATCCGAATAATCCGACCGGAACCATCGTTTCCGAGAGCGAGCTGGTATCATTCCTGGATGAAATCCCTGCTCACGTGATGGTTGTGCTTGATGAAGCTTATTATGAATATGTAACGGACGCTTCGTATCCGGCCAGCATCAAATTAATGGAACGTTATCCGAATCTGGTCATCTTGCGTACCTTCTCCAAAATATACGGCCTGGCTGCCCTTCGCATCGGCTACGGTATCGGGCAACCTGAGGTTATATCCTTGATTAACCGAGTGCGTGAGCCGTTTAATACAGGACGTCTGGCCCAAGTGGCCGCGAAGGCCGCTTTGAAAGATCAGGAGTTCGTAGCTAAATGCCGTCAATTGAATGCTGAGGGAATCGCTTATGTGCAGCGTGAGTTTGATCGTCTTGGATTATCCTATTTTCCTGCGAACGGGAACTTTATCATGGTGGATGTGAAGAGACCGGGCACCGAAGTGTTCAAATCCCTGCTGAGCAAAGGCATCATCGTGCGTCCGGGTTTTGAGGTTTACCCGAACTACATTCGCGTAACCGTTGGCTCTGAAGAACAAAACAAGGCTTTCATCGGCGCATTGGAACAAGTGCTCCAAGAAGCGAATGCCCCAGCTTGATCTAATAACATACAATAATCGCAGCTTGAAACGAGTGAGAGAGAGAATATGACCATGCAAATTTCTATTTTCGGCGTCGGCTTGATCGGCGGTTCGTTAGCATTAAACTTCAAAGGAAAACCAGGCATAACCGTTACCGGTTATGCCCACACGCAGGAATATGCCGACCAGGTAATCGCCAAGGGCGTTGTCGATAAGGTTACGCTTTCGGTGGAAGAAGCTGCCCAGGACGCGGACGTCATATTTTTGTGCGTTCCCGTAGGAAGTCTCGAGATGTACATAAAACGTCTGAGTGAATTGCGGCTTAAACCCGGATGCATTATTACGGATGTAGGCAGTACCAAAGCGAGTATTGCCGAATGCGCATCCCAACTTGTGCTTAAGGATGCCTATTTTATCGGAGGACATCCGATGGCCGGCTCGGAAAGATCCGGTGTCGGCGCTGCCTCCACCGTTTTATTCGAGAATGCATATTATGTGCTTACTCCGCCGGATGATATCCCACAGGAGAAGCTGGACGTGCTTGTGGAGCTTCTGTCGTATACGCGTGCTCACATTGTAAAGGTGGAGCCAAGGCTGCACGATGAGATTGTCGGAGCCATCAGTCATCTGCCTCATGTGATCGCAGTGGCCTTGGTGAACCAGATCAGCTCCTACAATGACGATAATCCGTTGTATCGCACGCTGGCTGCAGGGGGATTCCGGGATATTACCCGTATCGCCTCCAGCGACCCGGTCGTTTGGCGGGACATTCTATTAAATAATCGCAATGTCATGCTGCCGCTGTTACGAGACTGGAACGAAGGAATCCAGCGATTTATGGACATGCTGGAGTCGAAGGACGGGGCTGCTATTGAAGAGGCTTTCCGCAGAGCGGGGGAATTCCGCAGCGTCCTGCCAGAGCGGCGGAAGGGAATGATCGTTCCCCAATATGATTTGTATCTGGACGTGCCTGACCATCCGGGTATCATTGGCCGTATAGCAACGGATTTGGGGACGAACAGCATCAACCTCAGCAACATGCAGATTATCGAGAGTCGGGAAGATGTGCCTGGCGTGATGAGGCTTTCCTTCCGCAATGAAATCGAACAGGAGCGGGCGAAAGAGCTTCTGTTGTCACAAGGGCACTCGGTGTACCAGTAATTTTTCGGTTGTTTTTAAACAACCGGAAATAAATTCGTTTTCAGTGTTGACAAAATGAAAACGTATACATATAATAAAAGTACAGTATGGTTTCTCTCCACTCCTATCCAAAATATTGCACTGTGTGCAACCGCCTTCAATGTTGAAGGCGGATTTTTTTTGTCTTTTTTCCTATCCGTGGAAAACCTGCTGCCACAAACCTGAACTTTTCTCCAATATGTGCTATAATGCTAGAGTGCTAGTGTAGAAGATTTGGGGAAATTGCCAAATACATAGAATAGTCAGACATCTTGAGGCGTAACTATATATGGTTTGACGGTACTTTTGCACAAATCCTTGATCATTGCATCCCGAGGGAGATGTAAAGGACAGGGAAGAGGCACCGGATGGTGAAGGAGGAACGAAAAATCATATGACGGATTCCCAACTAATCCAAGAAATTAAGCAAGGCAATACCGAACTTTATTCCGAATTAATGCGGCGTTATCAGAGGAAAATATTAGCATTTGTCTATCATATGTTAAAAAGTTCGCACATGGAGCTTATGGCTGAAGATTTATGTTCGGAAACATTTTATAAGGCATTCCGGAGTTTGCACTCATTCCGGGAAGTGGATGCATCCTTCTCGACCTGGCTCTATACCATTGCCCGCAACACCGTGCTCAGCGAACTTCGCAAGCATCGGAGCGGCACATTGCCGCTGGAGGAGAGCGGGGTCGTGCCTGTGGCTCCGCTTGAGGTTGCTCCGGAGCAGGCAATCCTACGCAGTGAACGAGTACATATGGTAAGGGAAGCGATTAATAATTTGCCGGAGAAACAGAGATCGGCACTGATTCTGCGGGAGTATGATCAACTGGATTATCAGGAAATCGCAGATATTCTAGGTCAAAGCGTCAGTTCGGTTAAGTCATTGTTGTTCAGAGCTCGCGGCAGTGTCAAAATTCAGCTCGAACCCTATTTTTATGAGCCGGTTTTTGAGGATCTGAGAGGGATGAAGAACAGATGAATTGCGATGAAGCCCAAGAGCTGATGGAAACTGTCTGGGATTTGCCGGACAATGATCTGCGGCGACAACGGCTGAAGGCACATGTTCAAACCTGCAGCTCATGTGCAGCGGAGTACGAAATGTGGGTGGAAAGCCAGAACATGGTTCATGTTCTGGAACATGAGATCCCCGACATGGACGCTGAACAAATCAACCGCAACGTGATGGACCGCATCTATCGTGATTTCCCATGGCTGGTGGAGGAAACGTCTAAGAGTCGGGCGGTAAGCCGAGTGTTCCGCAAGCGGCTGACTCTCATGATTGCCGGATTTTTGGCTCTGTTTGTATGCAGCTTCGCATATTTTGCTGCTACCGGCAATCAGCCGGAGCCAGTTCCGGAAGCGGTAACGACAGGGATCATCCCAACGGGGGTGGCTGACACGGCCCAAACCCTGAACTCTCATGACGATTACAAGATTCCGAAAACCAACAGCGGCATTATTGATCCTTTTGTGGTTGATATGAGCCCGACCCAGCCAGAATATTGGATGATACTATCCCTATTGGGCATTGGATTCGCCATGTTTTTCCTGAAGAAATTAAATCGAGTCAGAAGATAAAAAAGGTTAGGATGGAGGAGATGCGGCATGCAAATCGGCTTGGTTCGTCATGGATTAACGGATTGGAATGCGTTAGGCAAAATTCAAGGTCAAACGGACATTCCACTGAATGAGGAAGGTCGTCGTCAAGCCCGTTTGCTTGGGGATCGACTACTGCAGGAGCCTTACCGGTGGGACTTTGCCGTTAGCAGCGGACTTTCCCGTGCTGAAGAAACCGCTAAGATCATCTCGTCCATGCTGAACATTCCATTAATGCCGCCGGATGACCGTTTGCGCGAGCGCAAGTACGGTCAGGTGGAAGGTTTGACAGCGGAAGAACGTGAATCCCGGTTCGGTGCCGATTGGCACCTGCTCGATTTGGGACAGGAGACGGATTTGGAGCTTCAATCCAGAGGGCTTGTCTTTCTGGATGATATGTGGCATAAACACCCGAACGCCAATATTCTGGTTATCAGCCACGGTGGTTTTTTAGCGCAGCTCTACAAGCTGGTGTGCCGCGGTGTTCTGAGCGAGCGGATCGGCAATTTGTCGCTCACCGTCCTGGAGAGAAAAGATGATGACTGGTCGCCCCTGCTGTTTAACTGTACCAAGCATCTATTGACAAAACAGTCGTAACATGGAGATTCATTAACAGAAGTAAGAGCCTTCCCGCGGGAAGGCTCTTTTTTGGTATTAGGATGAAGTTCTATGCTGCGCTATTATAATAAACCGATGCTGCTGCACCTCGAAATAGCCCTTGGTCCGGATTTCCTGATGAATCTGATATAAAGGCTCAAGGTATCGTTCCACCGTGAAATCGGGAATCTGCCAGGGAATCGCTCGCAGGTAATAGACCAGTGCACCGATGTCATAAAACCGCTGCGGTGAAAAGGCCTCCCGGCTGAAGGTGACGTTGAAACGGTGATCCTGCAGTTCTTGGACTGCGGTTGCCAGATCCCAGTGCGCGAACTCTTCATTTAACGGAACGCCAAACCATTCGTTGATTCCATAACAGTCGGTTCCCCCAGATTGCTGGGTTACGAACACGCCCTGACCGTTTAGAATTCTTTTGATTTCCGCCGCGGAATAGGATTCGTGCTGATTGATGATCAGATCAAAAAAATGATCCTTCAAAGGCAGCGAGGAATCCTCTTCAAAATAGACGACTTTTACGCCAAGCGGCTCAAGTTTTTGTCGTGCAATCGGAACGTTTGGTTTATACCCTTCAGTGGCATAAACCGTTTTCGGCAGCGGATGAAGGGAGGATAGGAACTCTCCTCCTCCTGTCCCCATATCCAGCATCGTAGCGGCATCTCGCATGAACGGAATGACCATGCTGCCTAAAGACCAGGGGAGGGCGTGGGACTGCATGCGGCCTGTTGCTGTTATTCTCGAGAAGTCCCATCCTGAAAAATGCTGATCGATATCTTGAATAAAGGCCATAAACGCTGAATCCTTTATCATTTCACATAACCTCCTAGCTTTTATTATGAGTGTTGTTTCATTGTTGAAAGCTCTTAAGGGAGGTCCGCGGATTCGATTCGCACCTAGTTATATTTCATGTTCCGGGGTTCTCATGATCATGTCCTCCTGTAGTGATTCAATTATTTCCTTCATATAAAGCGGTTTTTTCATTTTATTTAGATGTAACGATCATAAGCGAAATCTTTAGCAGCAATCAGTAAGTATTCTATCATTTAATAAGAGAGCATAGTCATTTCTATATACAAAAAAATAAAAAAATATTTCGTAAAACCGAAGTGTATCAGGTATCAAATGTCCAAAACCTTCCCATAATGGTTGTAAAACGGCGAGGCGATGGAAGATGAATCTAGCGGATATGCTCACATATGCCGATATTGGACAGCTTAGCAATATAGCGAATCACTATGATTGTGACGCTAAGCGGAATTCAAAGCATGAACTGATCCAGAGTATTCTGTCCAAGCTCGGGCGCAGAGAGTTTTTCGAGGAGCAGGTCAGCAGCTTGTCACCAAGCGATTTGCGTTTTCTGAACAACCTGGCATTTGACACTCGAACAGGCTATAGCCTGGAGGAATTGACGGCTGCGATCCGTCAAGCGGCGGAATTGGAGGAGAAAGAGGATCAAGCTTCTTCAAACAAAAAAGCTGCCGCCGCCAAAACGGAAAGTCCGCGTGAGGCGGTCGCACGTTATCGCCGAAGCGGCTGGTTGTTTAACGGCTTTACCCATTCCACCAAGTATTTGTTTCAAGTGCCTTCGGATATGAAGGAACGGTTTCGTGACGTGCTGCGTGAACGGCTTCATCGTAATCTGCAGCGATTAAGTGATGACCCGGAAGTATACCGGGATGAGCAGGGACTCGCCGCAGAAGATCTCATGCTGATTCTTAAATATGTCGGCAGACATGATATCGAGTTGAATCAGGAAGGATTCATGTATAGGCGGAATCAGCAGCAGCTGATGAGTACACTGCATATATCCGAGCCGCCCATTACCAAGGGAGCATGGAGGTTCGGGTATGGCCGCTCCTGCATTGAATATCCCGATCGCTTTGCGCTGCTGTACGATTATGCTTACGCTAAAAAATGGATCAGGGAAAACAACGCCCGGTTGATCCTGACTGAAAGCGGAACTGCGCTTATGGAAGAAGGAAATCAAGTTAGCGTGATACAGATATTCCGCTTTTGGTTAAGACTTTATAAAGGCGCAATTCCCAATATCAATTCTCTTGTATACTGGATCAGTCAATGCGCAAGAGATTGGGTCACCGCAGCCTCTCTTTACGAATCGCTGGGCTGGCTAATCCGTCCTTTCTATTATGACAGTCCACAAAATATTTTGGAGCAGCGGATTATCCGCATGCTGATGCATTTGGGGATGCTCAGAATAGGAGAGAGCCAGAGTATGGGAACAACGTACAAAATGACGGCGCTTGGCTTGAAGGCCGCGGAAGCCGGCATACATATCAGCGATTCGAATGATTTGATTCTCTAGGTTGTTTGGTTACATTCGCAGCAGCCGCAAAAAGTTTTGGAAGTAGAAGCATTTAAAGGGAAAGAATATAAGGTATACGCAAATTTAGTTTGGAGGTGCATCCTAATGGATAAGATGAAGGTTACTTACGAGGTTATGTTAGGTCTGGCGGCCGAAATGGTGTGGGACGAAGCATTGCGCAAGCATCGGAGTGAAGAGCTGTATAAAGAAATTGACGAAGCGCTGGCTTCCGGCGACGAAGTGGCTTTCCGAAACCTGACGGATGAACTGAGGACTTTGAATTGAAGAAATGCTTTAACGCATTTCTTCTTTTTTTTGCTTTACCCGCCCCTGCACTCGTATAATGATAACAAAATGATGATGAGTGAGCAGAAAGGATGTACCTTGCATGAAATTTAGTGAAGTGGAAGAGCAGACTTGGCCGGAACTTCAACCTTTTTTTGATACCTGCCTGATTCCGTTTACCGGATTATCGGGTATGGAAACCCCGTGGGAGGCGACAGCTGCGCTTGAACGGCTGCGGGATTTTATGGATTTGGCTGAAATTCCGTTTAAGGGAAGATTGGTTACATATCCTGCTGTACAATATGGAAATACTGAAGATATAAAGCTTCTAAATGAAGTTTGTCACAATGTCAAATCCAGCGGGTTTAAATTTGTTGTTATCATGACAGCGGATGTTGAGCTCTCTAAAGAGGATGTGCCTGAAAGTACGCTGGTCCTGTCCCGGCGCAGGTTGCAAGGCATCGAAGGCGTCCCCCTGTCAGCCATCGTTACCGGGCAAATCAGTGAAATGTGGCAGCAGGAAAGCTGAGTCTAAATGTGACAAAAAACCAACAATTTATGAAAGGGCTATTGGAAGCGAACCCAAATTTGGGGTTCAAATTCTTGACGGTCTTGGGAGCCTAAGATATTATTAGTATGTCCTAGTAAGTCGTGTGATTTTAATCATTGATGACACTTAAGAACGGTTGACAAAGGGGGTTGAACACAGAATGAGCAGCAACCACAATGACGAGCATGAAGAATCGCACAATCCACCCCGACAGAAAGAGATGTCCCGCAGACAATTTCTTACATACACGTTGGGCGGTGCCACAGCTTATATGGCTGCTGGAGTAGTTTTGCCAATGCTTCGCTTTGCCGTTGATCCGATTCTTCAAAATAAAGAAGAAGGGTCTTTTGTAAAGGTCGCGGAAGAGAGCAAAATTACCAACGATCCACAGGAATTCCATTTCGAGCTCAAACAGCAGGACGGCTGGTACAACAGTACGGCTACTTTGACGGCGTGGATTCGTAAGAACGATCAGGGTGAAATTGTAGCGCTTTCACCGATCTGTAAGCATTTGGGATGCCTTGTTGGATGGAATAACAACAAAAATTTCCCTGATGAATACCACTGCCCTTGCCACGGTGCGCGTTATACACCGGACGGTAAGAACCTGGCAGTAGCGCCGAAGCCGCTTGACCAGTACGAGACGAAAATCGAGAACGGCTGGATTTACCTCGGCGCCATCGTGCCAAATACCGTAGTTAAATAGGAGGCGTAGATTCAGATGTTGAAGAATGTCTACAACTGGATTGATGAACGTCTCGATATCACGCCGATTTGGAGAGACGTTGCAGATCACGAGGTACCGGAACACGTAAACCCGGCCCATCATTTCTCCGCGTTTGTGTACTGTTTCGGCGGCTTGACGTTTTTTATCACAGTCATCCAGATTCTGTCGGGGATGTTCCTGACGATGTATTATGTACCGGATATCATAAACGCTTACAACAGTGTTGAGTACCTGCAGACGCAGGTTGCCTTCGGACAGATTGTCCGCGGTATGCACCACTGGGGCGCAAGCTTGGTAATCGTGATGATGTTCTTGCATACGATGCGCGTGTTCTTCACCGGTTCTTATAAAGCGCCGCGTGAAATGAACTGGGTTGTTGGTATGCTCATTTTCTTTGTTATGCTCGGTCTTGGTCTGACAGGTTACCTGCTGCCATGGGATAACAAAGCTTACTTCGCTACAAAAGTTACATTGGAGATTGCGAACTCCGTACCTTGGCTTGGACCTATCATTAAAGAATTGCTGCAAGGCGGTACGATCGTAGGCGCCGAAACGTTGACGCGTTTCTTCGCGATTCACGTATTCTTCCTTCCGGCTGTCCTTCTTGCTCTATTGGTAGGACACTTTATCATGATCCGCAGACAAGGTATTTCCGGTCCACTATAAGAAGAAGGGAGGCGCATATTTATGGCACATGGTCATAAATCTGATGAGAAAGTAGTTTATGTCGGCGATTCGCGTGTGAAAAAAGGCAGCGGTTGGGTTACGCCGCCGGATTACACCGCATATCCCGGCAAATCAGAAGCGTTCATTCCTAACTTCTTGTTGAAGGAATGGATGGTTGGTGTAGTTGTACTGGTCGGTTTCCTTGTGCTGACCATCTCGGAGCCGGCTCCGCTCGGTTATCCCGCGGATCCGGGAGCTTCAGTAATCCCGATGCCGGACTGGTACTTCCTGTTCCTGTATGAATACCTGAAGCTTCCATACGCTTCCGGTGATTATGTAGTACTTGGTACGATTGGTGTTTCGGGCGTGGCCTTCGGCGCATTGCTCCTTGTTCCTTTCCTGGATACGGGAAAAGAGCGGCGGTTCTACAAGCGGCCTATTACTTCGGCCCTTATGATTCTGTCGTTATTTGCAGTCATCTATTTGACGAATGCAGCATGGACGCACTATGTGCATGAGCTGGAAGCTACCGGACAGAAGCCTGAGCATATTCAGCGTGAAGAAGAGGCGGAAGAGAAGCATGCAGCTGGCCTGCCAACGAGTAGTGGTAAGCAGCCAGAAGACAGTATTGTAGCGATCGTTGATAAGGATAATCCCGCGATGGAAACCTTTAAGACAGCTACCTGTATCTCTTGTCATGCTGCAGATTTGAAAGGGGCATCCGGACCGTCGCTTCGCGGTGTCGGGGATACCCACACGAAAGAAGAGATCATGGCTATTATTGAAAATGGCCAAGGCGGCATGCCGGCTATGAAAGACACTGCGCTTGCGGCCGGAGTAACCGAAGAACAACTCGATCAGCTGGCTGATTGGCTCGCAAGCCAAAAGGCAGAAGCAGCTGCAGAGTAAGATGCACAGACGAACCTGACCGCATTGCGGTCAGGTTTTTTTAAATGTTAAATATAGATGAAATGTATGTGGGGATTAGGTATAATCGGCATTAGTCGTAAAATGAACAATACAAGGAACAGGACAGGAGGACAGAGTTTGTCGATTTCGTATTTTTGGAGCCGGGAATTTCTAAGTAAGCGTTCGATTCTCTGGTTGCTGCTCATATGCAACATCCTTGGAACGATTTATGGATACATATGGTATGGGAGTCAAATGGTCGATACCGTGGAGCATGGCTTGCTATGGCAGGTCATATTCGTACCGGACAGCCCGACGGCCAGTTTATTCTTCAGTTTAGCGCTTCTGCTGCTCCTTTACCCGCCTCGGGGGCTTGGAGGTTCCTTGTTTCAGCAATTCATTGAGGCGCTGGCGGTCGTTACTTCGGTGAAGTATGGAATATGGGCTGTTGCTATCATATTTGCCGGACAAGCCCAAGGGGATGTGCTGGCATGGCAGGATTGGATGCTCGTTGCTTCACATACCGCGATGGCGGTAGAAGCGTTATTGTTCGTACGATTGTTTCATTATCGCTGGACAGCGCTCACTGGGGCCATTGCATGGACACTGTTGAATGACACCGTAGATTATACGTACGGCGTATTTCCTTGGCTGCCGGGTCAATTATATGATGACCTTTCAGCGGTCGAGCTGTTCACCTATCTATTGACTCTCTTCAGTGGTTTTGCCGGCTGGATCTTCATGAAATACGGGAATTCCAAACACCGTTAGCCGTGCAGGCAACGCGGTTCTATGAGCATCCCTTCTGCCATACATATACGGTAGGAGGGATGTCCCATGTTTCGAACCTTTCCGAAGCTCCTGCTGTGCCTGTCTGCACTGCTTATGCTGGTTACCGTCAGCATGGGTGATTCTGTATGGGCTACCCCGGCAAATGAACAGTCGGAGACTTCGCCCGCCGCATCCATACAGGCCAAGGCGCTGAACAAGGAAGTGGAGCAGCTATACCGTCATGTGGAGGAAGGCAATGTCCAAGCCGTGCTGGATGATATTCGCCGGGTATCCGGGTTGTTTGAGGCTTCGTCATTTCAGGGGTTGACCGGTGTAGAAGGTATTCATGTTTTGGCTGAGAGCATTCTGGAGATGAAGGAAGCCACGGCACGGGCCACGCAGGAGCCGCAGCACTGGATGGTGTCCGCAGGTAAACTCCGTATGGCAACCGATAGCCTGATCCATGCCAGAGATGCGTTATGGCTCCAATATTACAAGGTCATACGTGAAGACCTGAGAGTCATGGGGGAATATGCCGCCCAGCAGGATCAGGCTGGCATGAGACGAGCGTATGCCAGCCTCAGTGAACATTATGAACTCATCCGTCCTTCCGTTGTCATACAGCGAAAGCCTGAGGATGTCAACATGATGGAGTCCTGGATATCCTATGCCGGGGGTCTGGTGTCTTCGGGGGACACGGCACAGGTGCAAAAAATGGTTCCGCAGGGCGAGGAAATGATCAACACATTGTTTGGCAAGAAAAAGGATGAACCTGCCCTAGCTCCACTGGGAGAGGTCAAGGAACCATGGACCTGGCAGCTGGTCATCGGCGCTTTCATTTTGGCGGCATTAACGTTTGCTGGATACCGCAAATACCGTGGTCAGCTGTATAGCTCAAAACCAATGTTCCCTCGCAAAATGTAGGCGGGAATCCATAGCTGTTCCGATTGTGGCCCGGTGCGAACCGGGCTATTCCTCTTTAAATCCTTCGCCATGCACATCATTGACATCATTAATGATTATAAATGCCCGAGGGTCCAGCGATTTGGCGATTCCCGTTAAGCGGCGAATTTCCTGCCGGGATACGACGCAGTATACCATATGCTTGGCTTGCTTGGAGTAGGCGCCGATGGCGGGGATTAGCGTAACCCCGCGATCCATCTCGCTTGAAATGCGATGGGCGATTTCGGGCGCCTGATCACTGATGATGGTGAAGGCTTTGGCGGCATAAGCGCCTTCCTGTATGAAATCGATGACCTTGGAAGCGATGAATACGGCGACGAGGGTATACAATATCCGCTCGAGCGGGATAAAGAATAAGGAAAGCCCGATGATCAAGATATCCAGGGATAGAATAATTTGGCCCATGCTGAAGCCGAATTTCCGGTTAATGATTCTGGCAATAATGTCTGAACCGCCCGTCGTACCGCCAAACCGAAACACAATGCCGAGCCCTGCCCCCAATGTGACACCTGCGTAGAGCGCAGCAAGAATATAGTCCTGTTCGGTATGAAACGGCACAACATAGCCGCGGTCGATTAGCGCTTCAAACAGCCACAGAAACAGGGTTAATGAGGCAATGCCCAGACCTGTGTAAATAGACTGGCGTTTACCGAGAATTTTCATGCCGACCAGGAATAGCGGGATATTGAGCGCCATGGTTGAGATGGACGGCGATATGTTAAAGGCATAGTTAAGCAGTACGGTAATGCCGGTGACGCCCCCCTCCATGAGCTCATTCGGAATGATGAAATACATAAGGCCGAATGCGTAAATGGCGGAGCCGGCGATGATCGGAATGATCGTTTGAAGCTGATGGAGCAATTTGGACGATTTCATAAGACCCCTCGCATTCCCGATGGTGGATATTACCCGTATGTCCGGGTTGCTCGTACACCTACCTAGTATGTGCCGATCATGTCGCAGCCATAAAAAATTATTTGTTTTCAAATCCGCTTTACGATAACATAGGTTTAAAACCAATCGCTCGTCATGAGAGAATGCTGCTTTTCAGCTTGAATTTACAAGTTGAGGCAGACTGTGCAGTGAAGGGAGTTATAAAGTCTTGGGAAAATCAATGGCTGAAATGCAGCAGGAAGTCGATCAATACATATCACAATTCAAGGAAGGTTATTTCAGTCCTTTATCCATGATGGCCCGGATGTCGGAAGAGGTGGGCGAGCTCGCCAGAGAGGTTAATCATCAGTTCGGAGAAAAACCGAAGAAAGCGGATGAAGCAGACAATTCCATCGAAATGGAACTTGGAGATATATTGTTTATTACGATTTGTTTTGCCAATTCCCTTGGCATCGATCTCGCGGAAGCGCACGCGAAAGTCATGCATAAATTTGCGACGCGTGATGCCGATCGTTGGACGAAAATAAACACCGATTAGGCTGTTGCTACATATGCTGTACCAAACCCGCTGTGGGGAGGGACAGCCCGTGAAACCTGAAAGTTATATACAAAAAGCATATCGATGCATACTTCAGAATGATTTCGAAGAGGCGTTACGTTGGTTTGAGCAAGCGATCATTGCGAATCCGGGAGATGCGGAAGTGCATTACCGATGCTCCATTACCTACGGCAGAAGCAACAAACTGGAAATGGCGATTACTCACGCGGAAGAAGCCGTCCGGCTGCAGCCGGACAAACCGGAATTTGCACTTCACTTACAGCATATCAAAGCGGCGGAGCTGGTGCAGCGTGCCAGAAAAATGGTGGAGAATCGCAAGGATGTAACCAAGTCTGAACTCTATCAGGCCGTGTCTCATCTGAAATCAGCCGTAGCGATGGACCCTTTATACGCCCAGGCCTACGTATGGCTTGCTCTGGTCTACAGCGAACTTGATGAGCATGCACGCGCCATTTCCACGCTAAAAGAGGTCATTTCATTGTACCCGCAGGAGAGCGGGCTTCAGCATATTATGGAGGAACTCAAACAGCGCTTGAAATCATATATGCAGGTACAGCATCGGATTGAAAGTGAGGACATGTAGAATGGCAAACAAATGGACAGTTGCGGTCGTCGGTGCCGGCGGCCGTATGGGTAAAGAAGTAGTGAAGCTTGTTTTGGGCGATGACGAACTGGAATTGGTTGCCGCTGTAGGCCGGTCGGATGCAGGTGCTGATGCAGGGACGCTTGTGGGTCTTCCTGCCTGCGGCATTACGGTGACTTCCGATCTGGAGATGGCGCTGGTCGAATCGAAACCGGATGTCATGATTGATTTTACAGCACCGCAGTTTGCCTATACCAACACGGCTCTGGCCATTAAGCACGGCGTACGTCCGATCATGGGCACAACCGGCTTCACGCCAGAGCAAATCGAAGAGTTGGACAAGCAGTGTGCGGAGCAGAATATCGGCGGTTTGATCGCCCCGAACTTCTCCATCGGAGCGATCCTGATGATGAAGTTTGCCGCTGCGGCTGCCAAATATTTGCCTCATGTTGAAATCATTGAAACTCATGGCGACCAGAAGCTTGATGCGCCATCGGGAACATCGATCAAAACAGCTGAAATGATTGCCGCAAACCGCGAGGAGATCCGGCAGGGCAATCCGAAGGAAGAAGAGGTCATCGAGGGCGCCAGAGGCGGGTATTATAACGGCTTCCGCATTCACAGTGTTCGTCTGCCGGGCGTATTTGCCCAGCAGGAAGTTATATTTGGCGGTTACGGACAAAGCTTGAAGATTCGACATGATTCCTATGAGCGTGCAGCTTATATGCCGGGCGTGAAGATGGCTATAGAGAAGGTAATGGGGTATACCGGCTTGGTCTATGGATTTGATCATTTTATCGACTAACATAGGGGAGAAATTACTATGAATATTGCATTTATCGCTCATGACCGAAAAAAAGAGGAAATGGTCAATTTCGTTATCGCGTATGAAAATGTATTCGAAGATCATAATCTTTACTCAACGGGAACGACGGGAACTCGTATTATGGAGCAAACCAACCTTAGCATTCACCGTTTTGCTTCAGGGCCGCTTGGCGGCGACCAGCAGATAGGCGCACTCGTTGCGGACAATGAGATGGATTTGATCATTTTTTTACGGGATCCTTTGATGGCACAGCCTCATGAACCGGACATTAACGCACTTCTTCGTCTGTGCGACGTGCAGGGAATTCCGCTTGCTACCAATGTGGCAACGGCCGAGATTCTTGTTAAAGCGCTGGACCGTGGCGATTTTGCATGGCGGGAACTCGTTCATAAATACAAACCGGGTGTGGATAGCTAATGAACAGCAAACTGGATATCTTAATCTTCGGAGCACATGCAGACGATGCCGAGATCGGAATGGCGGGAACGATTGCAAAGCATACGGCTGCTGGGCTGTCGGTCGGGATCTGCGATCTGACAAAGGCCGAGATGTCGTCCAACGGCACGGTCGACCTTCGCAAGAAGGAGGCAGACCAAGCTGCCCGGATTTTGGATCTCAAGGTCCGTACGAATCTGGGATTGCCGGACCGCGGCTTATTTGTGACACCGGAAAACATTGAAGCGGTCACAGCCGAGATTCGCAAGTTTGCTCCCTCGATTGTGTTTGCTCCCTACTGGGAGGATCGCCATCCGGACCATGTGGCTTGCAGCCGATTGGTTGAGGAAGCGGTATTTAATGCCAAGCTTCGCCGTTACATGCCCGAGCAGCCGCCGGTTAAGGTGGACGAGCTTTATTTTTATTTCATAAATGATATCGGAAGAACGGACCTGGTCGTTGACGTTACGGATGATTACGCCGTTAAGGAGCAGGCCCTGTCTTGTTACCGTTCCCAGTTCCAAAAGGCTGAAGAAGATGCAGTCTCTACCCCGCTGACCGAGGGGTACATAGAGCGTGTGCGGGCCAGGGATTCACTGCTTGGAGCGCGCAGGCTTATTCCTTATGCAGAAGGTTTCGCTTGTAAAAGTCCGTATGTTGTTCATCTATTCGGCTCCAAGCAGGCATAATATATAGAGGCGTACGTAAAGGAGGCCTGACATGAATCAACAACCATTAAAAATCGGCATTACCTGTTACCCTTCATTGGGCGGGTCGGGCGTGGTGGCGACAGAGCTGGGGAAACTCCTGGCCGAGCAAGGCCACCAGGTTCATTTTATTGCTCACAGCATTCCGTTCCGGTTAGGAACTTTCCATAAAAATATTTTTTATCATGAAGTTGAAGTGAACGACTACTATGTGTTTCGATACCCGCCATATGATTTGTCGCTAGCGACAAAGATGGCTCAGGTAGCCAAAATGCAGCAGCTTGATGTGCTTCATGTGCACTATGCGGTGCCGCATGCCGTGTGTGCCTTCTTGGCAAAGCAGATGGTCGGAGATCAACTGAAGGTCGTCACGACGCTGCATGGAACCGATATTACGGTTCTGGCACAGGATGAATCGCTGAAGGACCTGATTCGGCTCGCCATTAACGAAAGTGATGCCGTTACGGCTGTCTCTCGGGATCTCATTCGAGAAACGCGGGAGCTGCTGGATATAAGCCGGGATATTGACCTTACCTACAATTTTGTGGATCCCCGGGTGTATTATCCGCGGGATTCGAAATCGCTGCGTAAAGATTATGCGGATGAGAATGAAAAGATTTTGATGCATATTTCCAACTTCCGTCCGGTAAAACGGGTAGCAGACGTGCTGGAAATATTCGCCCAGGTCCAGGAACAGGTACCGGCGAAACTGCTGCTTGTCGGGGAAGGGCCGGAGCTTCCGAAAATCCAATGCCGGATCAATGAGCTCGGACTCGGCAGCAAGGTGCATTTTCTAGGCAAACAAGATGAAATTGCGCACGTGATATCGATGGCCGATGTGCTGCTGCTTCCTTCCGAGAAGGAAAGCTTTGGGCTGGTTGCTCTGGAAGCGATGGCCTGCGGAGTGCCTACCGTCGGCTCCACGGCAGGCGGGATTCCCGAGTTGATTACACATGGCGAAACCGGCTATTTGGCTCCAATCGGAGACACCTATTCAATGGCTCAGCATGTGCTTGAAATATTAAAGGATGAAGCGCTTAGTGAGCGGCTTCGCAAGGCTTGTCTCCATCGTTCTAAGACGATGTTCTGCAATGAATTGATACGGGGCAAGTACGAAGAAATATATTACCGAGTATTGGGACGGGAGGTTAGCGAGCTGAAGCCGGTCTGCGGCTAAGCTCGACCCTCTCGTTGTTTTTCGGATAAAGGAACGGGAAACTATGGCAGATATGTTTAATTCAATACGATGGAGCAACGCGGATCCTGATATGGCTGAGCGGAGTGCGGACGTGGTCCGGACTCTGCTTCGGCATGGACATGAAGCGTATTGGGTCGGAGGCTGTGTCCGTGATGAATACATGGGACGCAGGGTCAATGATATGGATATAACTACCTCCGCCTTGCCCGAAGTTACCTGTTCTATCTTTCCCAAGGTTATTCCTACAGGAATCAAGCATGGGACCGTGACGGTGCTGATGGAGGGCCAGTCTTTCGAAGTGACGACCTATCGCGTGGAGAGTGGTTACGAGGACCATCGTCATCCAACGGAGGTTGCTTTCGTCGAAGAAGTGACGGAGGATTTGCGACGGCGAGATTTTACGATGAACGCGATGGCCCGAGGGATTGATGGCTCCTGGGTAGATCCGTTTGGCGGACGGGCCGATATTGACAGGCAGGTGATCCGCTGCGTGGGCGATGCACGCCTCCGTTTCCGCGAAGACGCCCTGCGCATGGTTCGCTGCATCCGTTTTGCTTCCGTGTTCGGTTTCTCTATTGCGGTTCATACATGGAGAGGAATTCTCTCGGAGAGAGACACCTTAAGCTGGATTGCGATGGAACGCATTCGCAGTGAATTTGAAAAGATTTTAACGGGCCCGGCCCCCTTACGCGGATTGGAGCTGTTTGTCCGCAGCGGCTTGTACGCCCGAATGAAAGCACCCTTTCCATATACCGGGCATGACACGAAAGCGATCGAAGCCATGAATGGGATCAAGCCGGAGCACTCTACGATCCGCTGGACGCTGCTGCTGCTTGCCTGCGGCATTTCAGCCCAGGAAGCAGAGGAGCTGTTGAGATCGTGGACGTTCTCCAATAAGCAGCGGGAAGCCATCGTGAAGCTGCTCGCGCTTCATGAGTCCTATCGACAAAAGAAGGAAGGGGAAGCTACCGAAAGCGCCAGGCACCGATGGGTTAAGCTCGTCCTTGCCCACGGAGCCGAGGCAGCTCAAGGATGGCTGCAGCTGCAGAAGGCGTTGAACCATACGGGAGCAGCCTCAGCTTCATTAAGCGTAATTGAACAGCTTGACGGTTGGCTCCGGGAACTCCGGATTCGGAGTTTGAAAGATTTGGCCATTACCGGAAACGAACTGCTTGAATCGCTGGACAAGCGTGGAGGCCCATGGCTAGGAGCACTTCTCGGGCAATTGCTGGAGAAAACGGCGGCAGGTTTGATTAACAACGATAAGGAATCGTTGATTGAAGAAGCAAAGCGGGTGGTAATTCAGAATGAAGGACTATGATCAAGACAATACGCTTCTGAAAATGTTCCAGGAGCATTCCGGGCAATTTTTGTCCGGAGAAGAGATCAGCCGTAAATTGTCCATTAGCAGGACGGCCGTATGGAAGCAGATCAATAAGCTCCGTCAATTGGGATATGATTTTGAGGCCGTTCCGCGGCTTGGCTACCGCATGTTAGATGAACCGGACAAACTGAGCGTGGCGCAACTGAAAGCGGGAATGACCAGTCAAACCTTCGGTAAAAAGCTGATGCTGCTTGACAAAACGACATCAACTCAGGAAGATGCCCGGCAATTGGCGGAAGAAGGGGCAGCCGAAGGCACCCTTGTGATCTCGGAAGAGCAGACAGGCGGTCGCGGAAGAATGGGAAGGAAATTCCATTCCCCCAGAGGCAAAGGCATATGGATGAGCCTGGTGCTCAGACCGAAGCAGCCGCTGCATTTAACCCAGCAGCTGACCCTATTGACAGGCGTAGCGGTATGCCGTGCAATTACGAAGTGCGCCGGTGTTCAGACCGATATTAAATGGCCAAACGACATTCTGTTTCAGGGTAAAAAGGTTTGCGGCATTCTGCTGGAGTCTGCAACAGAAGACGAAAGGGTGCGCTACTGCATAGCCGGTATCGGAATCAGCGCCAATCTGAAGGAATCGGATTTTCCGGAGGAACTGCGCGGCGTTGCGACGTCGATTCGCATGGCTTGCGGAGCAACCGTCAACCGGACAGCGCTGATCCAGTCCATCATGGCGGAGATGGAGGTTCTATATGAATTGTATAACGAGCAGGGCTTCGAGCCTATCGCCTCTCTCTGGGAAGCATTATCCGGGACGGTGGGCAGGGAAGTTCAGGTGCAGACGGCCCGTGACCGTTTTAGCGGGATTGCCACAGGACTCAATCGAGACGGCGCGCTGCTGGTTCGCAATCAAGATGACGAGCTAATTCCCGTATATTCCGGTGAAATTCTTTTTAATACCAGGTAAATGAAACATGGTGAAATCATGGCTCGAATTTGTTATACTATGACCAAGAGGCGGTATCGCCATAAGCGAATTGCACTCTTCAGCAAGTAGCAACGAACAATATTTATTTTTTAGAACACCTTCATAACTGTTATGCCGGTTACGTTGGATTCTGCTCTGAGCCGAAAGGACCGAGACAGAAGGGACGATCGCAAGTGACTCTTTTTTGCCTTTCGGACTTTTTAGCAAGTATGTGCTAAAAGGTTTTTTTTATTGTGTCTAACTTATTTACACAAAGGAGGCTGTGTCACAATGGCAGGCAAACAACCACTGAACATCGTAAAGATGAAGAACATGAAGAAGAAGGGTGTACCGATCACCATGCTGACCGCGTATGATTATCCTTCCGCCAAACTGGCGGAGGAAGCGGATATTGATATGATATTGGTAGGAGATTCCCTCGGTAATGTCGTGCTTGGCTATAACTCCACCATTCCGGTTACGCTTGACGACATGGTATACCATACCCGTGCAGTCGCTCGTGGGGCGGAAGAAACGTTCATCGTAGCGGATATGCCGTTTATGACCTACCACGGAGATATTGATGAAAGTCTCCGCGGGGTGCGGAGATTGATGCAGGAAGGCCATGCGCATGCCGTGAAAATGGAGGGCGGAGAAGAAATCGCCGGCACCGTGAAACGGATTGTACAGTCCGGCGTACCGGTGCTGGGCCATATCGGGCTGACGCCTCAATCGGTGAATCAGATTGGCGGCTATCGCATTCAAGGCAAGGATGCCCAAGACGCGCAGCGGCTCATGAATGATGCGAAGGCACTTGAAGCGGCTGGAGCATTTGCCATTGTACTGGAGTTGGTTACGGAAGAGGCAGCTGCGGAAATATCCAAAGCGCTAAGCATACCGACGATTGGCATCGGAGCGGGACGTTACTGTGACGGTCAGGTGCTGGTATTCCATGATATATTGAAGTACGCGTCCCCTTATCGGGACAAACGCTTCGTGAAAGTCTACGCCGATGTCGGCTCCATCATCCGGGAAGGCATCACGCAGTACGTGAAGGAAGTGAAGGACCGCTCATTCCCGGCCGAGGAGCATGTCTTCAAGGCCGAGAATCATGCAGGTTCGGAAACGACAACCACATTATATGGAAGCCAAAAGGAAAAGGTGGGCACGACATCATGAAAGTGATTCGCACCATTGCGGAACTAAGATCAGAACTCCAGGACCGCCGAGAATCCGGCAGTGGTCCGGTAGGACTTGTGCCTACGATGGGTTATTTGCATGAAGGGCACGCCAGCCTGATGCGCAAGGCGCGTGAAATGGCAGGTACGGTGGTCGTCAGTATCTTTGTCAATCCGATTCAATTCGGACCGGGTGAGGATTATGAGACCTACCCACGGGATGAGGCACGCGATCTGGCGTTGGCGGAATCCGAAGGGGTGAATGTGGTTTTTATTCCCACGGTTCAGGAAATGTATCCCCAGCCAACCAAAACGAAGATTGCCGTATCGGACATTACCTCATTGTTGTGCGGGGCCTCCCGTCCCGGGCATTTTGACGGTGTTACCACGGTTGTTAATAAATTGTTTAATATCGTAAAACCTGACTATGCTTTCTTCGGAATGAAGGATGCCCAGCAGGTGGCCGTGATTGAGCAAATGGTACAGGACCTGAACATGGACGTGACCATCGTGCCTTGTCCGATCATTCGCGAAGCTGACGGCCTTGCTCTAAGCTCGCGCAACGTGTATTTGAAGCCGGAAGAGCGGGAACAGGCACTTGTGCTGTCGGGCTCATTGCGGACGGCCCAGGAGGCAATCCGGCAGGGACAAGCGACGACGGCAGGAGAGATCCGTGCGCATCTTCGGGATTATATATCCCGGTCCCCGCTCGCAGATATTGATTATGCAGAATTGCTCACTTTCCCGGAACTTGTTCCGGTGGAAGATTCATATCGCATTGCGGATGAAGGCAGAACCGTCATTATGGCGCTGGCCGTACGATTTGGCCGTACCCGCCTCATTGACAATGCGTTACTTCAACCAAAAGTAGGGGGATCCCATGTTTAGAACAATGATGAAATCCAAAATCCACCGCGCGACGGTGACGGAAGCCAATCTGAACTATGTGGGCAGCATTACCATTGATGAGGATCTAATGGAGGCTGCAGATCTTCTGGAGAATGAAAAAGTTCAAATCGTGAACAATAACAATGGCGCCCGTTTGGAAACGTACGTGATCAAAGGCGAACGCGGCAGCGGCGTGATTTGCCTGAACGGGGCAGCTGCAAGGCTTGTACAGCCTGGCGACAACGTCATTATCATTTCTTACGCCATGATGTCCAAAGAGGAATACGACAATCACACCCCAACGGTCGTGATCGTTGACGAATTGAATAAGCCGGTAAACACGGAATACCGTGAGGTACACGCCGCGGTTCTCTAAAGGTCATCCAAGAACCAAAATGTGTCGGGACCTTAAAGGGATGAAAAGACCGTCTTCTACAGAAAATGAGTTCAGGTCGACGCACTGATCTCATTTTTCCGCTAAGGGTGGGATGCAGCTATGTTTCAACATGTATTCGCTGAAATGAACAACATGTTAGATGAAATTGTGAAGCATTACCCTTCTGCTCAAGGTCCCCAAAAACAGGCGCTGGTACAAAACTGGAACATGCTCAAAAGCATGAGCGAGGGCATTATCGAGGAATGGCTCCATTTTGAAGAGAAGATGGCCATCTTCCGCGAGAGTGCCGCCTCGCCTCCTGTTTTTCCACCGACCGAAGCGCCTGAATTGCAGCTTGATGCATTTATTCGCGGTCAAGGTTATTACAAGTTGTTGATGTTCCAGCCGGCCATACAGCAGTTTGAGGCGGCAGCCACCGTATTTCCGGAAAGCCTTCTGATCAAGCTGTATATCGCGATGTCCCATCTTTATTTGGGGCAAACCATACCAGCATCCGATGTATTGGTGTCCATCCTGCCCCTGGCAGACAACAAGAAGATGCGGGCGATGATTTACAATGCGCTTGGATGCATCGAGGTGTTGAATGGACAGCAAGGGAAGGCCGAGGAGCATTTCGCACTGGCGATTCACAGCGACCCGACGCTTCCTGACCCCATTATCAATTTGGAGGTATGCAAGCAGAATCGCGGAGAACTCCAATACGGCAGCCAATTGATCTCTTTGCTGTAAAAATCAAGCCGGAAACAAGAAGCGATGCCAGGGCTCATCCTTGAGACCTTTGGTATCGCTTTTTGCCGTATGGAGCTTATGGAGAGAGCGGGGATTTTTTACCCGGAATGTTCAAAACCCGCAACTTCTGGTATGCTGTTAATTAGTCTGGAGGAAAGGGATTTTATCGAAATGAAATTTGCCGTATTGGATTTTGAAACCACGGGCAACCAGTCAGCAGATGAGATCATTCAGGTTGGACTGGCCATCATCGAAGAGGATCGAAGCATCTCCCGCGTATACGGCACCTATGTCAATCCCGGGATTCCGATCCCTCCTTTTATTACCGGTTTGACCGGCATTTCCGACCGTGATGTAGCGGATGCTCCTTCATTGGAAGAAATGATGATGGAACTCGTGCCCATGCTCGACGATGTTGTATTGGTTGGGCATAATGTCGCTTTTGATTTTAACTTTTTGCAAAATGCACTCGATCGCTGCGGTTATTTACCGTTCAGCGGCCGAATTCTAGATACGATGCACTTCTTAAAAATATGTTTTCCCTCGCTGTCTTCTTATCAGCTTGGGATGGTGTCCTCCCATTTCGGCCTGGAGCATGACCGTCCGCATCAGGCGGACAGCGATGCGCTTGCCACAGCCTATGCGCTGCTGAAATGCCTGGAGGAGATCGATGAGCTTCCCCTGCTTACCGTGCAGCGGTTAAGCGACCTGTTTGCCGACGAGGACAGCGACCTGGCCTGGTTCTTTGACGGCATCCGTGCTGACAGGGAGCTCCAGGCTGTACAAGCCGGAGACACCCATACGTACTATCGTCAATTCGCCCTGGCCGTTGACGATTGGAACGATATTGCGCCTGCCAGAGATGAGACGGAGCCTAATCCCTTGGCTGATGTAAGCTTTGAGCAATACATGAATGATGTCCGTGAACGTCTAAAGGAAACGCTGCCTCATTACGAGAGCAGGGATGCCCAAGACATGATGTTTCAGGAAGTGATGCAGGCACTCGATGATAATAAACATTTATTGATCGAAGCCGGCACGGGAACGGGCAAATCCCTCGGTTATTTGCTGCCGTCGATTTATCAAAGCGTGAAGCAGGAACAGAAGGTTATGGTGAGCACGCATACGATCAACCTTCAAGAACAGCTGCGTGACCGGGATATTCCCCTGCTCACCCAGGTTGTTCCTTTTCCTTTTAAAGCGGCTATTTTCAAGGGAAGAGGCCATTATTTGTGTTTGAGAAAATTTGAACATAAAATAAATAGAAGAGATTTTCATTCCCCGAAGGAAGATGTGATCACCGCAGCGCAAATGCTGGTTTGGCTGACCCAGACGGAGAACGGGGATGATGAGGAGCTGAACCTTGGCGGCCGCGGAGGGGACTTCTGGGAGACCATCTCCAGCGATTCGGATTCCTGCCTGGGCCGTGCCTGCCCATGGTTCCGCAAATGCTATTATCACAGGGCCAAACATGAGGCGGGCATCGCGGATGTTGTCATTACGAACCATTCGAAGCTGTTCACCGACGTGAAAGCGAATCACCAGCTGCTTCCGAGTTATGAGCGTCTCGTCATCGATGAAGCGCATCATCTGGAGGACGTCGCGGGCAAGCACCTGGGCTTGCAGATGAAATATTTTTCGGTTGTCCATACGTTGACCCGTATGTACAAAGACAGCCGAAGCGGTCAGCTTCCGGCTCTTCGCCAGCTGCTGCAAGCGTCGTCCCATGAGAAGGCTGTCGAGTGGTCTTCCATCATCGACCGGATTTATCCGGATCTGATCACCGTCAAAGAGAATTGGGACCGGCTCAGCGACCAATTGTTCGGACTGCTTCCGGAGCGCGGAGACGCGACTCCGGGGGATGCCGGTCAATTCTCGCTTCGCTTATCGCCGCTGAAGAAGCCGAAGGATTGGAATTCGCTGGCCGAGCTGGAGCATCAAATCCATCTGACGCTGGGCGATGTCGTTCGCAAGGGTGACAAGTTGATTGCCGAAATGAAGGAAGATCTGGACGACTACAGCGCGGACAGTCTGTTAACAGACCTATCGGGTCTATTTAAGGACCTGGCGGCACACCGCGAGGACCTGAGGACCTTCATGTCCCTGAACGATGAGGGCACGGTATACTGGATGGAGGCGAACGGCAACTTCCGCGGCAAATCGCTGCAGCTTTATGCGGTGCCTGTCGACGTCAGCACCCACTTAAAGGAATTGTTTTTTGACAAAAAACAAAGCGTGATTCTGACATCGGCGACCTTGTCGGTGGACAAATCGTTTCAGTTCATGATCGAGAACTTGGGTCTTCAGGAAGCGGCAGACAACGGCAACCTGAACACGGTCCTGCTGCCGTCCCCGTTTAATTACAGGGAGCAGGCTCTCCTTGTTGTGCCGCGCGATTTTCCGAGCGTGAAGGGCTCGGTCGGGGATGCACTCTTTGTGAATACACTTGTGCAGTCATTGGCTGATACGGCCATCGCGACGCACGGTCGCATGCTTGTCCTGTTCACCTCGTACCGCATGCTGCGTCAGGTGCATGAGCCCTTGAAGGAGGCGCTGGGATCCAGCGATATTACGGTACTGGGACAAGGGATGGACGGAACCAGCCGTACCAAGTTAATCCGGAGATTCCAGGATAGCAGCGCTTCGGTTCTGCTGGGCACCAGCTCCTTCTGGGAAGGAGTAGATATACCCGGTGAGGCGCTCACCTGCCTTGCCATCGTCCGGCTGCCGTTCCAGCCGCCGAATCACCCTCTGGTCGAAGCCAAGAGCGAGCTTCTGCAGCAGCAGAAGAAGAACCCGTTCATGAAGCTTTCGGTTCCGCAAGCGGTCATTCGCTTCAAACAGGGATTTGGCCGACTGGTACGGACCGCGCAGGATAAGGGGATTGTCATCGTCTACGATACTCGGGTCATTGAATCCTATTACGGGAAGTACTTCTTATATTCCTTGCCTGGACCGAAGATGGAGCATATGCCGACAGAGGGGATCGTTCCCCGAATTTCGGAATGGCTGCAGGAAGAGGCAGGCATAGAGAACCAAGCTGAATAAAGTAAAACCATTAACAGCACAAACAAATGTAGTTATTAACCTATTATTAGGGGGAGCATGCATGAAATCGGAAAAAATTTCGGAAGCCGTGGTCCGCAGATTACCTGTATACTTGCGCTATTTGAATGAGCTTCAGAAAAGGGAGGTCTCCACGGTTTCCTCCCAGGAACTGGGGCAGAAACTGGATCTCAATCCTGCTCAAATTCGTAAGGACCTAGCGTATTTCGGTGATTTTGGACGGAAAGGGATCGGATATGACGTATCTTATCTGATCGAGAAAATTCGCCAGATTCTAAAGCTGGACCAGAAGATCAATGTTGCATTGATTGGGGCCGGTAATCTTGGACATGCATTATCGAATTACAATGCATTTCTGAAGGACAATATGAAGATTGTGGCGGTTTTCGATTCGTATTCTCCCAAAGTTGGTATGAAAATTAACAATTTGGTCGTACAGCCAATGGAGGAGCTGGAGAAGACGGTCCATGAGTACGGCATTCGTATCGGGATTATCACCGTTCCGGATTTTGAGGCGCAGAATGTAGCGAATCAACTTATCGCAGCAGGCATAGAGGCTATCCTGAATTTTGCGCCGACTATCCTGAAAGCTCCATCCCATATCCGGATTCATACGGCTGATTTTACTACGGATTTGCAGAGTTTGGCCTATTATTTGGATAACGGCAAGGAGGATGCAGCACATGACGACAACGAAGTGGATGGTTAAAAACGGAACGTTTGCGGTATTAGAGGAAGGAAGATCCGTGTTACGCGGATATATGGTCGTGGAGAACGACCGGATCACCTACTTGGGTGAAGAAGAGCCGACTGTTCAAGAGGGGACAGAAATCATCGACGGAACCCATCTGTTTTTCCTGCCTGGATTGGTGAACACGCACGGACATGCGGCCATGTCGCTTCTTCGCGGGTATGGCGACGATCTGGCACTACAGGTTTGGCTTCAAGAAAAAATGTGGCCGATGGAAGCCAAATTCACGGCCGACGATGTATACTGGGGAACCTCCCTCTCCGTGCTGGAGATGATCAAAGGCGGAACCACGACATTTGTGGATATGTATGATCATATGGATCAGGTTGCAAAGGTAGTGCAGGACTCAGGCATGCGCGGCGTTCTGACACGCGGCGTCATCGGATTATGTCCGCCTGAGGTGCAGCAGCAGAAGCTGGATGAGGCGGTTGCATTCGCGAAAGACTGGCACGGTCAGGCTGACGGTAGAATTACGACGATGATCTCACCGCATGCACCGTATACATGTCCGCCGGATTTCATCGAAAAATTCGTGCAAGTTTCGCATGATTTGAATTTGCCTTTGCATACGCATATGTCCGAAACAGAAGCGGAAGTAGCTCAGAACGTAAATGACTACGGACTTCGGCCTGTTGCTCACCTAGAGAAGCTTGGCATGTTCTCCCGTCCAACGCTGCTTGCTCATGCCGTCCATCTGACCGATGAGGAAATCGAAACTTTGGCCAAACATCAAGTCATGGTTTCGCATAATCCAGGCAGCAATTTGAAGCTTGCCAGCGGCATCGCTCGCGTGCCTGCACTGCTGAAAGCCGGGGTCACCGTGTCTTTGGGTACCGATGGACCTGCCAGCAATAATAATCTGGATATGTTTGAAGAGATGCGGCTGGCCGCACTGATCCATAAAGGAGTGAGCGGGGATCCAACCGCGATTCCAGCATCCGAAGCCCTTCGAATGGGAACAGAATATGGAGCCAAATCAGCCTTCCTTATGGATATTGGTACACTTGCGGTAGGCATGAAGGCAGATATGATCGCACTGAACACGGATCAGGCGCACTTCCTTCCGAAGACGGATTACATTTCTCATGCTATCTACTCCGCCAGTGCCAAGGATGTTGAGCATGTGTGGGTTGACGGCAAGCAGGTAGTGAAGAATGGCGCGAGTCTTACTCTCGATGAGGAACGTATCCGCCGGGAAGCGCAGCGTGCCTTTGAGCGTCTTACAACCCTCTAGGGAATAATCAAGGGGAGCGAGGAAGACGGATTTGAAGAAAAAAACGAAGTGGATATTGCTGAGTGTATCCGGCGTGCTGCTGTTACTGCTTGGTTTGCAGCTCTATTATTCATATGTGATGAAAGATACTTGGGGCGAAGAAAGAACGGCAATTGCTGCCGCCAAACAGCATGGCCAATTGGTTACGTCCGGAAAAACCTATAAATCGGTGTGGGGCGAGGACAATAACTATTGGGTGATAAGCGGGAAGGATCAGGACAATCAAGATCGTATGGTATGGGTGAAATTTACGGATGACAACGTACCTGTTGAGGGTGCCGATGCTGTCCAATCCGTTTTGTTGAATACGGGGTTGTCCGAAGCCCAGATGCGGGAACAGATTCATGACGAATTGCCTGGTGCAGAAATTAAGCGGCTGTTGCCGGGAATGTATGAGGGCGAGTATGCCTGGCAGCTGCAGTATGAACACAACGGTCAGCGCGGTTATCGGTTTTATCGTTTTCAAGACGGTAATACCATCGGAAATGACATTATTCTTCCAAATCAATAATTAACAAGTAGAGAGGCGCCCTTTAATTTCGCGGGTTCCTCTCTTATTTCTTTATAATTGTAAGCGCATTCAGAAATAATATGGAAAAACTGTTCTAAATATTTTCACAGACATGCATGAAAAAGTATATAAGATGTGATATACTCTTACTTGTACAAAATGAGCATATAAACTACATGCATCCCTATATATCGTTGTTTTATGTATTATTGTGTTGCAACATGATAGACAAAATTCCATGCAGAAATGAAGGAGGAACTTCATGAAACTACGCATTGTACCTATCGTGCTGACTGTCGTGATCTCAGCATCGGTTCTCTTTGGCGGATGGTTTCTGTATCGGCAGATGGCCTTGCAAAATCCGTTGGCCAATGTTGTGTCACAATATGAAGGCGTGAAGGATTCACATATAGATATTAAACAGAATACCGTTACTTTGAATCTTGATTTGGCTCCGGATACAAATTTGCAAGGCTTGGTCCAGCATATCAAGAAGGAAGGCAAGTCTGTGATTGGCAATCGGGAATTGAACATCCAGGTGGAGGACCATTCCTCGGAAGCACTGGATCAATGGTGGGAGCAGGCGATGCTGTCAGTAGCTGAAGCGATGGATAATAAGCAATATACCGATATTCAATCATCGCTCGAACGGCTTGCTGCCCAGTCTCCGAATTTGAAAGCAAAAGCAACGATTGATGACACCAACGTTTATGTTAGCTTGTCAGACGGCAAGTCTGGTAAATTTATAATCTTGCCACGTCAGTCTGGCAACATGGAGGTGTGGAATCATGCCTAAATTAGCTAAAGAAATCATGTTAGGCTTTATTCCGGTTTTGTTGGTATTCCTTGTGTTTGTCGGCGTGAACATCGTTCCCTTGCTCATCGCTGCAGCACTTGTAGGCGGATTGTTGTTTATCGCTAAGATGAAGGGCGGCATCGCTGTAGGCGCAGCCAATGAGCGGAAGCGGAAAAAGAGCGGACCTGCCAAGCTGACGTTCGAAGAAATCGGCGGGCAGGATAATGCCAAGCAAGAGCTGCGTGAAGCACTGGATTTTCTGATACGTCATGAAGACATTAAGAAATTCGGCATTCGTCCATTGAAGGGCATTCTCCTCACCGGGCCTCCGGGAACAGGGAAGACGTTGATGGCTAAAGCCGCTGCCCATTACACGGATTCGATCTTTGTCGCTGCATCCGGCAGTGAATTTGTTGAGATGTATGTCGGTGTTGGTGCAGGGCGCATCCGCGATTTGTTCAAGGATGCCCGTAACCGTGCAGCAAAGGAAAACAAGCAAAACGCCATTATCTTCATCGATGAGATCGATGTCATTGGCGGTAAACGCGAAGGCGGTCAGCAGCGCGAGTACGACCAGACGCTGAATCAGCTGCTAACCGAGATGGATGGCATCTATTCGCAGGATGCTCCTCGTATTCTGGTTATTGCCGCGACAAACCGGAAAGAAATGCTGGATAGCGCACTGCTGCGTCCAGGGCGTTTTGACCGTCACATTCAGGTCGATCTGCCGGATAAGAAGGGACGCACTCATATCTTGAATCTGCATGCGGGCAATAAACCGCTGCACGAAGATGTTGACTTGGAGAAAATCGCCGAGGAAGCATACGGCTTCTCGGGAGCACAACTCGAGAGCGTCATGAATGAAGCGGCCATTTACACGATGCGCGAGAATGAACAGTTTATCCATCAGCGTCATTTGTCCATGGCGATTGACAAGGTAATGATGGGTGAGCGTTCCGACCGTGAATCGAATTTGGAAGAGAAGAAGCGCGTTGCCATACATGAATTGGGACATGCTATTATGGCAGAGCTTGTGCGTCCCGGCAGTGTGAAGCAAGTTGCGCTCAGCCCGCGTGGTAAAGCGCTAGGCTATGTGCGTCATAATCCGCAAGAGGAACAATATCTATACACGAAAACCTTCCTGGAAGAGCAAATTATGATCGCGCTTGGCGGTGCGGCCGCCGAAGAGATCTTTTACGGGGGGCGGAGCACGGGCTCGAGCAATGACTTTGAGCAATCGCTGAACATCGTGGAGACAATGATGAAGTCAGGTTTGACGTCACTGGGCATTGTTAACATGAATATGGTAACAACTGAAGAGTTAATGAAAGAGAATAATGTGATTTTGGAAGAGTTAATGAACCGCACCAAGAATCTCTTGGAACAGAAACGGCCAATATTCGACAATTCGCTTGATATCCTGTTGAAGGAAGAAATTCTCTCGGGGGAACAATTTCGTTGTCAATTTCGTGAAAACGCGCTTTTACCAGCATAAATTGTTATGCTGGTTATTTTTTTTTACTTTTTTGTCGTGCTAAGATATTATTATACTTTGTGCTCTGAAAATGTATTTTTCGACAAATGGGGTACAATAAAGTATAGAGATAAGGAAAGGGTGGAGTAGAAACCATGTACTTCAAAAAAATCGGCGTCGTAGGCGGCGGGACTATGGGGCAAGGCATTGCGGAGATGCTGGCAGCCAAAGGTCTTGACGTACTGCTCGTAGAGAAAACTCCAGAGAAACTGGACTATTCATACCGAATGATCGAGACCAGTCTAGATAAACAATTGGAGAAGTGGGGAATTACCCAAGCAGAGAAGAAATTGATCCTGAACCGGATTCAAAAAGTAACTCATTTTGCCGAGCTTAGCACCTGCGATATGGTGATTGAGACCATTATAGAGGACTTGGAAGCGAAGAAAGAGGTCTTTACACAGCTTGATCAAGTATGTCCGAGCCACGTGATATTAGCAAGTAATACATCCACGCTTAGTTTGACGGAGCTCGCCAGCTCTACCAAATATCCTGAGCGTGTTATTGGCATGCACTTCATTCATCCTGTCTCCAAGGTGGACCTTGTTGAAATCATCCGCGGCCTGAAAACTTCCGATCATACGTTTACGGAAACGAAGCGCTTTGTTGAAGAAGTTTCGGATAAAAAAGGCATCATGGTATATGAGTCTCCAGGCTTCGTTACAACCCGCATGATTACCCTCATGATCAATGAAGCAATGCATTTGCTGCAAGAGGGCGTGGCTTCGGCGGAGGATATCGATGACGCCATGAGAATCGGTTATAACTTCCAGCATGGACCGCTTGAGATGGCCGACCGTTTCGGTTTGGATTCCATTCTCGCTGCGCTGGAGCGCATGTTCCGCGAGTACGGCGAACTGAAATACCGTCCATCGATTGTCTTGAAGAAACTGGTCCGTGCAGGGCAACTGGGCGTTAAAACCGGAGAAGGCTTTTTCAAGTACGATAAGGATGGTGACCGGGTATGAATATTCTCGTAATTAATGCAGGCAGTTCTTCACTGAAGTATCAACTGTACAACATGACGGATGAATCCGTGCTGGCAAAAGGCTTGGTTGAACGGATCGGCATGGATTCCTCCATTCTGACGCATAAGCCGACGGGAAAACAGGATGTAACCGAAGTCAGCGAAATTCTGGAGCATACCACGGCCATCCGCAAAGTGCTGGGCATGCTCACGAACGAGGAGCACGGTGTGATTGATTCCATCGACAGCATTCAGGCCGTTGGACACCGCGTCGTGCACGGCGGGGAGTCTTTTAAAGAATCCGCGCTCGTTGACAGTGACGCCAAAGCGGAAATTCGCCGCTTGTTCGATTTGGCTCCGCTTCACAATCCTGCATCGATGATGGGGATTAAAGCAGCAGAAACCAATATGCCTGGCGTCCCGCAGGTCGTTGTATTTGATACGGCGTTCCATCAGACGATGCCGGAGAAATCATACCTGTACGCTATTCCGAGAGTACTTTATAATAAATATAAAGTACGTCGTTACGGTGCGCATGGCACGTCCCACGCCTATGTCAGCCAGGCGGCGGCAGAATTCCTGGACCGGCCGCTGGAGGATCTGAAGATCATAACCTGCCATATCGGTAATGGTGCTTCCCTGACAGCAGTAAAAGGCGGAAAATCCATCGATACCTCCATGGGGATGACCCCGCTGGAAGGGCTCATGATGGGTACGCGCAGCGGTGATTTGGACCCTGCAATCGTTCCTTTTGTTATGAACAAGGAAGAGCTGACCGTCAATGAAGTGAACTCCATGCTGAACAAGCATAGCGGACTATTGGCCATTTCCGGAATCAGCAGTGATATGCGTGAGATTACGGAAGGCATGGAAAAAGGCGATCCAAACTCCACATTGGCCTTTGAAATGTACGAGTATCGCCTTCGTAAATACATCGGATCTTACGCGGCCGTCATGAATGGCGTGGATGTCATCGTATTTACTGCGGGCGTCGGCGAGAATTCGATCGTTCTTCGTCAAAGAGTGCTTGAGCAGCTTACCTATCTCGGAGTAGAATTGGATGAGGAGCTGAACAGCATTCGTTCCGGCGAGCCACGCCGTATTTCTGCGGCGAATTCGAAGGTCGAGGTACTTGTGATCCCTACCAACGAAGAACTGGTTATTGCTCGGGATACGCATCGTATCGTACAAGCTTCCAACCGTTAAATAGTAGTGATATAAGGGAGAGATTTGCATGGCCACCAAAAGTGTGATTCGTAACGTCAACCAGCATGTCGGCGAGACCGTCACGATCGGCGCCTGGATCAACAACAAGCGTTCCAGCGGGAAGATCCAATTCCTGCAGCTTCGCGATGGATCCGGATATATCCAGGGTGTTGTTGTGAAGAGCGAAGTATCCGAACAAGTATGGGATGACGCGAAAAGCCTGACACAGGAAAGCTCGTTGTACGTGACGGGTGTTATACGTGAAGAGCCGCGGAGCCAATCGGGTTACGAGATGACGGTTACCGGCATTGAAATCATACATCTTACGGAAAACTATCCGATTACGCCTAAAGAGCATGGTGTCGATTATTTAATGGACCATCGTCATCTGTGGCTTCGTACCCAGAAACAACGTGCGATCATGGTGATCCGTGCTGAAATTATCCGTGCGGTTCAAGATTACTTTGATTCCAACGGATTTACGCTGGTGGATCCGCCGATTTTGACCCCAACTTCCGCGGAGGGTACAACGAACCTGTTCCACACGAAGTATTTTGATGAGGATGCCTATTTGACCCAGAGTGGACAGTTATACATGGAAGCTGCCGCTATGGCGCTCGGTAAGGTATATTCCTTCGGTCCGACGTTCCGTGCCGAGAAGTCCAAAACTCGCCGTCACCTGATCGAGTTCTGGATGATTGAGCCTGAGATGGCCTTCACGGACCATGAGGAGAGCCTTCAGGTACAGGAGCAGTTCATTAGTCATGTAGTGCAATCCGTGGTTAAAAACTGCCGCCAGGAGCTTGAAACGATCGGTCGCGATATTTCCAAGCTGGAGGCGATCCAGGCACCATTCCCGCGGATTACGTACGATGAGGCGATTGATTTCCTGCATACGCAAGATTTCGATATTCCTTGGGGCGAGGATTTTGGCGCGCCTCATGAAACGGCCATTGCCGAGAAGTATGACAAGCCGGTCTTTATTACCCATTACCCGGCGGGAATCAAGGCTTTCTACATGAAGCCGGATCCGAATCGTCCGGAAGTCGTTCTGTGTGCGGATATGATCGCTCCGGAAGGTTATGGCGAGATTATTGGCGGATCGCAGCGGATCGACGATCCGCAGCTGCTTGAAGAGCGCTTCAAGGAGCATGATCTGTCGATGGAAACCTATCAATGGTATATGGATTTGCGTAAATACGGCACCGTTCCTCATTCCGGCTTCGGTTTGGGTCTGGAGCGTACCGTTGCCTGGATTTGCGGTTTGGACCATGTACGTGAAACGATTCCGTTCCCACGGACGCTGTACCGGTTGTATCCGTAAGCCGTGAGAGGTGAGTCTATGGACCACGACGATAACGTGGACACAGGCGTGAATGGGTGGACGGCCGGCGCCGCTGCCGGCATGAGCCAAGGTTTGGCGATCATTCCTTATGCCTTGCTGAAGCATTACCGGTCACTTGGTTTAAGCGACCGTGAAGCCATGCTGGTCATTCATTTGATTGGGTATCAGCAGGTGGAGTTCAAGGCGTTTCCTTCGCTGGAGGAGCTTGCGGAAGTGACGGGGGCTTCCGCTGAATTCATCGCTACCAGCTTGCAGCGCTTGATGAAGGTAGGGCTGATCGGGATTGATGAGTATGTGGACGAAACACAGGGGATTCATTACGAGCGCTACAATCTGCACGGATTGTATGAAAAACTCGCTTCGTGCCTGGCTGAAGAGCACAAAGAAAAGACCCCTGAAGGAACCAAGTTTGCGTCTCCGCTTTTGAATGCCCGCCCTGCTACCAGCAAATCAGCTGTTTCGGGGAATCCTGTTCCTGAGAAGGAAGAACGGAATTTGTTCACCATTTTTGAAAAAGAGTTTGGCCGCCCGCTGTCGCCCATGGAGCTGGAAACGATCTCCGGCTGGGTTGATGCCGATCGTTATCCGGACGAGTTAATCCTGTTGGCTCTGAAAGAAGCGGTATTTGCGGGCAAACTGCACTTCCGCTACATTGACCGGATCCTGCTTGAATGGAGCCGCAACCGGGTGCGTACCGCACAGGATGCCAAAGCTTATACGCAGAAATTCAGAAATATCGGAAGATAGATCAGAAGCACGTCCGCTACGGGCGTGCTTTTTTGTGTGCATGATCTGTTTTATTTCATGCAGTTTAAGTCCTGCGATTAGCAGGAGAACTTCCCGGGATCAACGAATGGATATAAGTGCAGCACGCTAGAAGGGGAGTTGGAGATGAGATACAAGGCCATTATTTTTGATCTGGATAACACGTTATTAGACTATAGTCAGAGTGAAAGGACATGCATGCAGCAAGCACTCGAGCACTACCGGCTGCATGAGGATCTGACGTGGGAGGAATTCTGGAGCACGTTCGGACCGATTAATTTTAATTATTGGATGAAGCGAGTTCAGAACAATCACGATATTAGGCAGGTGCTGGAGCATTCCTTTACGGATACCTTCCTAAGGTTGAAGCGGGAGTTCAATCAATCTCGGGAGATATCGGAAACCTACTGGGGGTTGTTTTGCAGTTCCAACCATATGGAGCCGAATGCCGACCTTATTTTGGAGCATCTGCATGGTGACTTTGCAATAGGGGTCATTTCCAACGGCATTGGCGAAGCACAGCGTAAGCGCTTGACAACAGGAGGATTGTTTCATTATTTTGACTCCTTCATCATTTCGGATGAGGTGAAGTGCTGGAAGCCGGACCCGCAGATCTTTGAACTCGCATTGCAGGAATTGGCGGTAGGTCCGGGCGAGGTGTTATACATAGGGGATTCGCTTACGGATGATTATGAAGGAGCAACGAGAGCCGGAATTGATTTTTGTTATTATAATCGCCGGGGTATTCCTTTAAGTGAACATCATCGTCCTGCTTTTGTGATCAGGGATCTCCTGGAGATCAAGGATCTGGCTTAGGAATCATGCATGGAGGAGGAAAATCTAATGAGATACAATCATATTTTATTTGATTTGGATGGCACCTTGACTGATCCGCGTGAAGGCATTACGAAAGCCGTAAGGTATGCACTCGGTCAGCATGGGATTCACGTAAACGATCTATCCGAGCTGGAAAGTTTTATCGGTCCTCCGCTCCAGACGACCTTTACCGAAAAATATCATTTTAGCGAAGCCGAGGCTTGGGGCGCCGTATTGAGCTACCGTGAATATTACAAAGACACCGGCCTCTATGAAAATGAGGTGTATGGTGGAATCCGTGAACTATTGGATTTGCTGTTATCCCAAGGGCGCCGCTTGTATGTCGCTACCTCCAAACCTACGGTTTTTGCCGAAACGGTCCTTGAGCATTTTCAGTTATCCGCTTATTTTTCCATGGTGTGCGGGAGCGAACTGGACGGTACCCGGTCCGCCAAGACCGAAATCATTCAACACGTTCTGGATACATGCCGGATTCAACCGCCTGCAGCCGTTATGATTGGAGATCGCAAGCATGATTTGATTGGAGCCCGGAACTGCGGGATACACAGCATTGCTGCGGGCTACGGTTATGGTTCCGAAGAGGAGCTGGCAGCATGCGAGCCCACCTATTATTATAAAACCGTGGATGAGATGCTTCGGTCGTTTGCAAGCTTAGCGGTTTGATATCGGCTTATCAGAAGAGCAGAGCCCTTCGATTTTTCGCCTAACATCGGTTATAATGGTCATAACCAGTCGGAATGTCATAATTTGTGAAGGGAGGGGTAAGATCATGATGGGAAGATTGCAGATGTGCTCTATGCAAAGTCTATATGATGAACAACGGCGGTTGTTTGCATGGAGCGATGAGAAAGTTACCGCCTGATTACCTCGTGTAGAGAGGCCGTTTATCTAATGGACTTTGCATCCTTAAAACCTTTATTTTAAATTTTAAGGAGCAGAGCTACCATGAAATATATAAACGCGGATATTATCCTTCCAGAGGAATTGTTGAAGGAAGTGCAGAAATATGTACAGGGCGGGATGGTGTATATCCCGAAACCTGAAGGATTACGCAAGAAATGGGGAGAAAACTCGGGCAGCCGGGTGTATTTGAAAAAAAGAAACCTGGAAATTCGGCAGTTGTTTGCGTCGGGTGCTACGATTGACCAGCTTTCTTCTCAATTTTGTTTATCCTGCGATTCCATCAAAAAAATTGTATATACCAAAAACAAGTAATGCAAAGTCACATTGGAACTGATTCTGATGTGGCTTTTTCTTATGTATAAAAGTCAGTTTAAAACAATCGTTATATAGAAAGGGCAGTTGCTGAGCAACTATAATCATTCAGGAACGTTCAAATCCATAGAGCAGAGGTGAGTTCATGAATGAGTTTTTTCAATTTGAAACCGAAGAACAAAGATGTGCGCTGCTCGCAAAAGCCAAAAGGATTGCGATATCGGCACTTCAGCAATATAACCTGGGTTGGGTTGAGATTGAATTTATCGGCATTTCGGACCGATTACATATCAAGTTAGGACTAGCTTAGATGAAACATACTTGTTGAGAATTCATTCGGATCGCCGGTGCAGTCATGAAATAGACTTAGAGCTTCAATTCCTGGATGCCCTTATTGCAGCAGGCATCAAAGTGCCGACAGGTATAACCACTCCAAGTGGGTTAAGATGGTTGAATATCGGTACGGAGGATGGATTCACATCCACCCATGTCACCGTGATGAGATGGGTGGACGGAGTGCATGCCCATGAAGCGCTTACAGAATATCAAGCTTATCAGGTAGGTGTTTTGATTGCCAGACTGCATGAAGCTGCATTTGGCTTCAAAAGTTCATCTGATCTTCGCAGGCCCGTATGGGGGATGCTCAGTTATAGAGAAGCCCTCGCCAAGCTGGAACGATATGCGGGAACGTTTTTGTCGGAATTCTCATGGTCACTGTATCAAATCGCAGCTGAAAAGGTTATATCGCAGCTTGATCAAATGAAGGCTGATGATTATAACTATGGTGTCATTCATGCCGATTTGCATATGGGGAATGTAGTATTTGAAGGGGATATTCCTCACCCGATTGATTTCGGTAGATGTGGCTACGGTTTTTTTCTATACGATCTGGCGGCGGTTATGTTGTCGCTTGTTCCGAACCAACGATTTAAAGTGCTTCAAGGATATGAGAGCATACGGTCGTTGGGATCGGATTATTTTCAGTCTCTGGAATGTTTTTTCATCATGATCATGATGGAGAATTATAGCCACCATGCCTCCAATCCAAAAGAGACAGAAAGTATCAAGGATGAGCAAATCTATGCGCTAGCTTATATTCATGAATATTTGCGCGGACGCCCGTTTCTGCTGAATGTGGTAGAGCCCATAGAAATAGACGACGCACCAATCTCTAGTTGATCCGGCCATCATAGAAGGGTATCATGATAACATAATACGTGTTACTGAATGGGAGAGAACAGCTTGCAAGTTACGAACCGCCCAGGTGAATATATCACCTGTTTGATCATCATGATCGCCACCATCGTATGGGTTCAATGGACATCATTCCTTCTATCCGCGGCGTGGGGAATCGGACTGACGCTGCTAATATATACTTTGTGCAGGCTACGAAGCGTACGCAAGATATCGATTCAGATAAATGACACGGCCATCGTGGCGCTTATCATGGTGATAGGTTATTTGCTCTATCATTCTTCTGGTGAAATCATCAAACATGGATTAGCGGGGCACGATGCCTGGGCCATCATCCTATCGAGGTTAAGCCTGATATTATTTGTATTACCCTTTGCACTCGCTGCCATGTTAACGAAGAATAAACCGTTATATCTTGCCACGGGTTCATGGGGAAAAACGATTTATTTTCCATGGATATTCAAAGGTCCGGTTCAAGATCCGATCTGGCGTTTCATGCTCATTTTCCTGGTTGTCGTCTGTGCCATTTTTTCATTTTTTATTGACTGGGGACAGCCGCATTTTTTAGTTCTTATCGGTTATGCACTAACATTTGCGGTGATCAATGCCGTCCTTGAGGAGCTGCTGTGGCGGGGATACATACTTAGTCATTTTGTAAGTGGATTTGGTGAGCTGAAAGGGCTTGTCATCGCCGGAGTTACCTTTGGTTTATACCACTACCACCTTGGTTTTTCATGGCCGGTTTGTCTGCTGTTTTCAATCTTCGGTATCATGATGGGTGGCGTGGCTATTCGTTCCAAAGGGTTGGTTCCGGTGATGGTTATGCATTTTGTGATGAATGTTTTATTTGTTCTTAGCGGCATGATCCTGTAACCTTTCCAAGAAGGGCGTCGATAGACGTTCTTTTTTTGTTTTGACCGGTATGGGCAGACTAGGGGACAAGCAGTGTTGATCTTGTTTCTATATTTATTAACAAGTTTTTTGAAAAAAGTGCAGGGGCAGCTCTCAAGGCTGACGTCTATGTATTTGGGAAGGAGGGGAGAGTTATTGATGCTGAAACGTTAATCACGCGCATCCTGCAAGGTGATCAAGAAGCCTTTCGGGAACTGGTGAACCATTACAGCCAGCACGTGTTCCACACGGCATACTCGGTTCTGCGGGATGCCAAGGAAGCGGAAGATGCGTCGCAGGAAGTGTTTATTCAAGTATACAAAGCTCTCCCCCAGTACCGATCTGAAGGCTTTAAAACCTGGATTACACGCATCACGCTAAATAAAGCGATTGATATGAAGAGGAAGCTTTCCCGTAAACCGCCGGAGCAGCTGCACGGCGAACACGATGAAGTGCTGGATAAACTCCCTTCCCGGGACGAAGACGTGGTTTCTCTGCTCGTACATAAGGAGAGAAGAGAGGAACTTCGAGAGAAAATTAAACAATTGCCGGACAATCACCGTGCCATTATAACGGCTTTTTATTTGGAAGAGAAAAACTACGAACAAATCGCAGCCGAGCTGGATGTCACGGTCAAGACGGTGGAATCGAAATTATACCGGGCCAGACAATGGATTCGGAAATCTTGGAAGGAGGAGGAATGGAAATGAACGTGAAGGATAACGAGCTTAAGATGCTGACGGCACGATATGTTAGAGGAGAAGGCTCGGCAGAAGAACGGTTTTCTTATGAAGAGCTCATGTTATCGGATGACAGCGTGCTGGAGATCTACATGCAGGTACTGGCGGAGCTTGATTCCGAACTCCCTGGCCTGTCAGACCCGGAAACATTTGCGCAGCAGGTGGTGGAACACGAACAAATTAAGCCATACACCCATAGAGCACTGCTGCGGATTCAGGAACGTCCGAAGCGATGGTACGAACGCGCGATCGTCCACTACACCATTGCCGCCTCCATTACCATGCTGTTTCTCTTCACCGGGGCATTTGACCGACTTCTTCCCGGCGAAATGAATCATAATGTTCCATTGTCCGAAACACCCTCCTACAGTGAGCAATGGGTAGAAAAAACAACGGGCTGGCTTGACCAGCTATTGTCCAGATAAGAAAAAAGAAAGGAAGATGCCAAGTGCAACCGCAAAAAAGTAAAGGGTTTGCCTTTATATTAAATATCCTTCCGGGCCTCGGCCATTATTATTGGGGGAGAAAGGGGCGCGCCCTTCTATATCCGTTCTTGTTCTTCGGAAGCCTGTTCGCTGGATTTGTGCTTGGGATCATGACGGCTTCCGACGCGGTTTTTGCGCTGGGAATTATCGGAGCCCTAATGATGTGGGGAATTAGCATGCTCGACCTGCTAATTGCTTTGATCCGGCACACGCCTGTAACGATCATCCACGATGAATATGGACGTCCGATGGAGATTCGTCAGGAAAAGAGCGATGAGTCAGAACGCTTTTATACCATATTGCTGTCCTTTATACCCGGTTTGGGGCATTTTCAACTGGGATTGATGCAGCGAGGGTTGTCATTCCTGATCGCATTCTTCGGACTTGGAACGATTCTGCTGTTCTTGACGGGCTTGACTCACGAATCGGTATTCCTCCTGTTTCTGGGTATGCTGCCTATTATTTGGCTGTACTGCATGTTTGATGTGGTTCAGCTGGTTCACCGTAAGCAAGCTGGAGAATTTCTTATCGATCGCACGCTGTTTGATGAACTCGAGAGCGGCAGAGAGAGCGGACGCCGGAGTAAAGTGTTTGCCACCTTGTTATCGGCTTTTCCGGGAGCGGGTCAAATGTATTTGGGACTGCAAAAACGCGGACTGCAGCTCATGGTCTTATTTCTTGGCAGCATTTATGTGTTGGATGTGCTCAAGCTGTCGCTGTTCCTGTTCTTGATCCCGTTGATCTGGTTTTATGCATTCTTTGACGGTCTGCAGCAAGTAAGCCGTTACGGCAGGGAGCCGCTGCGCGATCGACCGATCATCGCGGGCCTTGGGAATCAGCAGCGCTGGCTCGGACTTGGACTGCTTGTCCTCGGTATCTATTTCGTATTTAGCAGTGTTGTGATGCCTTATATCGATACACATTTTCCTCATCTGCAGCTGGATTACCGCATTCGCTCCTACTTGAAGACCGCGATTATCGCCGTTCTTCTTATCGGAGGAGGAATCAAGTTGATGACTGGCTCGAAAAAGGATTCGTTAAGGGGAGAGCGTTCATATTATGACACCGACAACGAATGAGATGTCATTCATGATCAGGGAAACACTCGATCGAAGTCTGCACGGCCCTGGAGAGTGGCAACACTCTCCAGGGAACTAGTCCCAGCTCGTAATCAGCATATATTCAGCAATCATCTCTTCGGGTTTCTGACCTTCTGCAGAACCGATCATTGATATGAACGAGATATGGAGGGAGATATCGTGGCCAAGAATCTGTATTATCTATTGTATATTGCCCTATTTGTTGTGACTTGTTTGTTTATCTTCAATGCTTATGCATCACCGGAGCAGGTACCTGTGCCTTCGATCTCTTTAACGGAGCATGAGCAGAATCGGCTATAGTTTATATAAAGAAAAAACCTGTAAAACGATGTTGAATCGTTTACAGGTTTTTTAGTTTTCGTTCAACGAGTATGTAAATCAGGATAAAAACGACCACGGTCGTAATGCCGGTCGTCATGAAATGGCCGGTAAGCCTGGCGATCAGCAGCAGGATGACCCCAAAGATCATCAGCAGCAGACTCACATAGGCATTGGCAACTTTAAAGTTTCGTTCATTTTTGAGAGATGACGTAGTCTTATAAGCATAAAAACTCTTGGAACTTTTGGGCGGAATCAAAAAGAGGACCAAACCATACAAAACAAATACGATGCCAATGGCTAAACTTTCGAGCATCCCTATACACTCCTAACGGAAATATAACGCCGGATGCACCCCAAGAACGCTGGATAATGGAGCATCCGGCTGTTCAAGCCCTATATCTGCAAATATGAATATATTACTTGGATCCGGCTGCATTCAGAAGCAGACGACGGTAGGCGTATTCGAATATAAACTCAAAAGCCTCCAGATGTTTCTTGGCTTCGAATGCATTTTTGCCCCAGGCATAGATGCCGTGGTTACGCAGCAATATCCCGGGTACAGCAGGATCGAGCGCATCCGGAACGAGTTCGGCAATCCGCGGAATGTCTGCGTAGTTCGGCAGGATCGGAATGCGAATCGCCGCGTCCTCTTCCCATATGTTAAAGGCTTTGATCAGCTCGATTCCTTGGGCAGGGACATAACCTTGTTCCCCATACCAATCGCTGATCAGATTGTTGTCGATGGTATGCACATGGAAAATGGCACCGCAGCCGGTTTTGCGGTAAATTTCGCAGTGAATCAAGGTTTCCGCGCTAGGTTTTAAGCCGGTTGCTTCGCAAGGCACGCCGTTCTGATCCACAAAAAGATAATCTTCAGGCGTATGTACCGACTTGTCTTTTCCGCTGGCTGTCACCGCAAAATAAAACTGCTCCGGGTTAAACTCGCCGACACGGACAGATAGATTACCGCTGGTGCCGGGGAACCAGTTTCTAGAAGCGAACAGTTCCTTGATCCCTCTAAGATCCTGCAGGGCAGCCTGTTTCTGTTCGAGCTGAATATCTGAAAATGCCAATTACAGCACCTCCCGTTTAAACTTGTCTTTCATGTCGTTCTGGATATCGGTAAATGTCTCGAAGGGTACATGATGTACGCCCAGCTTCTTGCATTGCTCGGTGAGCGAGGAGCGGGAATAAACCAGATCCGCTTGTTTGGCACCTTCGAAATCGGTCAGGCTGTCACCGATCAGAATGCGGTAATACCGATCGGCAGCAAAACGGTCCATCACCGTGACCTTGCACATGCCGCAGTCGTTATGGCAGGAATCCTTGCAAGGATGAGGCCAAGTAATCTCAATGCGATCCCCTTCGAAATTGGAGCCGTTGCAGAAGATATGGTCTGCCGGGATGCCAAAAGGCTTCAGCAGAGGATCGACAAAGAAATCGATGCCGCCGCTTGTGACGTAGAATTCAATCTGTTCGGATTTCAAATAATCCAGGAATGCACTGAAGCCTTCCCGAATCCCTGCATGGTTTAGAACAAATTCGGTAATTTCTTCTCTCATCGAGGAAGGGAAGAGCGCGAACATGCGGCCTACACCTTCTCGAATTGAAATGGTGCGGTCAAGCGTATCCTGCATGATCGACTCAAAGCCTTCCGGTTTGAAGTGCTTCATGATGGCGACGATGTTATCGTTGTTCGTGATGGTACCGTCGAAATCGCAAAAAATGATCGGCTGTTTATCTCCAGATGTCATACTTCTCCTCCCCAGATGTCCAGTGCGGCTTTCAGCTCCTCGTGTTCTTCGGCAAAGTGGGCGAGCGGTACGGATTTCATCGTCGCCTCTATAGCTTGTACAAAGGCTTTGCCGCCCGCCTCGGTTCCCATCGGATGTCCGTGGATTCCGCCACCAGCGTTAACGACCACATCGGTTCCGAAGTCTCGGATGATGCGGGGAACGAGTCCCGGATGAATGCCTGCGGATGGTACCGGCATGCTTCGTTTCATGCCAAGTTTAGCGCTGTGCAGCTCGTCGCGAATTGCGAGATTCTCTTCTCTCGGCATCGTTACAGATCCGTAAGGAGAAGGGAAGAGCACCAGATCCGCGCCGGCAATCCGCATCAGCTGGCCGAGCAGCACCGGAGCCGTTATCCCATAGTATGGGGAAGGATAAATGGCGCCGGCAAGCGCAGGGTGAGCCGCGATTGGTACGGTAATATCCGGATCACTGCTTAACTCGTGCAAAACGTCATACCCGTAGGACAGCACATTAAAGAGCAGGGCGTTAGCGCCGGCATCAATCGCACGCAGCGCTTGCTCACGCAGCCGCGACGTCCGTCCGGTCAGATTGGCTGCATACAGCAGTTTTTTGCCTGTCTGTTGTTCCACGTCGGCAGCAGCCTGGATGCACATGCTGACCCGTTTTTCGATCGGGGTGAGGTCGTTCTCGAACAGGATTTCATCATCTTTGATAAGATCCACCCCACCAAGCGCCTGACGGATAAATTGGGCTCTAAGCTCGTCCGCATTCAGTCCGATTACTGACTTGAATATGCTCATGAGCAGAGGACGGTCATGGACGCCGAGTAGATCGCGGACTCCGTCGATGCCATATTTCGGTCCGGGAAACGCACTCAGGAAGTCGGGAGACAAATCCAGGGAAGTCAGTTTGATGCGCCCGTCCATGGAAATTTTGCCGAACACGGTCACCAGCAGGGCAGGGATATCCCGGCTGAAATTAATGTCCGGATAAGCAATGCTGACGTCCGCATACCGGCTGCCTGGCTCCCAGCCCTCGTGAACCTGAATGTCAACAACTTCGCCAAGATGCTTCTGCATCGCTTCACGCTTGGCTTGCGGCAGCTCGGTCCAGCTGCCGACCGTCATGCCAACGGCGATGGAAGTCGCTTTCTTACGAAAATCCGCCTGGTCGTCATAAATTCGGTACGTTGCGATACAGCGGCTCATGAGATCTGCTCCTTCAGCATGGCGCCCATTTCTTTGGAGCGCTCAGCACAGCGGTTCACGGCGGCAATGACGGTTTCGAAGAAATCGCCTTTGTCGAGCGTTTCGAGGGCCGCTTGCGTTGAGCCGTTCGGCGATGTAATTTTCGCGCGAAGCGATGAAGGCTGTTCCCCGGTCTGCTGCACCATCCGGGCGGCGCCCAGAATGGTTTGGAGTGTCAGCTCGCGGCTTTGCTCCGGCGTCAAGCCGCCGCGGATCCCTGCGGCAGTCATGGCTTCCATCATGTAATAGAAGTAAGCCGGACCACTGCCGGATATACCGGTCAGGATATCCATCTTCTCTTCTTCAATGACCGTTACATTACCAACAGCTTCGAACAAGGTCATGACCAGCTGGCGCTGTTCTTCGCTGATTTCCTTCGAGAACGCGATTCCTGTGGAACCAAGCCCAATGGAGGCGGATGTATTCGGCATCGTACGAGCAATGGGCTGTTGGGTTCCAAGCAGCGTCTGGGTCGTATAAATCGATAGTCCGGCAATCACCGAGATGATCAATTGATCGCTTGACAGCTTCGGTCCCAGTTCTTTTAACGCTTTAGCAGCATCCTTCGGTTTCATGGCAAGCACGATCACCGGCGAAGTTTTCAGAATTTCGATTTTAGCGGCATCGTCGTTGTTGATCTGGACACCATAGCGCTCACTCAGTTCCTGAAGGCGCTGAACATTGCTTCGATTGAGCATCGTAATATTCTCAGGGAGCACGACAGAACGGCTTACTAATCCTCGTACGATCGCTTCGGCCATCGAGCCGGCGCCGTAGAAGGTGATTGCTTTATCTATTAAAGGTCGGTTCTGCGGGGATTGGCACATCGTTGTTTCCTCCTTCATGGCTTTTGATGAATGATTTATTCGCGTATTTGACCACTACCGATAATAACATATTTGGAGGAAGTAAGCGCGGGTAATCCCATGGGTCCTCTTGCATGCAGCTTCTGGGTGCTGATCCCGATTTCGGCGCCAAAGCCAAATTCAAAGCCATCGGTGAAGCGGGTGGAAGCGTTATGATAAACAGCAGCTGCGTCCACTTCCTGCAAGAACCGCTGCGCATGATCCTTATCCTCCGTAACGATACATTCCGAATGCTTCGTTCCATAAATCGAAATATGCTCAATGGCCTCATCCAGGTGATCCACGATTTTAATGTTCAAGATATAGTCGTTGTACTCGGTAGCGTAATCCTCAGACGTCGCTTTAGCAGCCCATGGAACGTAATCCAGGGTGCGCTGACATCCGCGCAGCTCGACGTTACGCTCACGGAAGGCTTCGGCGAGCACGGTCAGATGCGATTTGGCATAATCAGCATGGACGAGCAGGGTTTCCATGGAATTGCAGACCGAAGGGCGCTGCACCTTGGCATTGAGACTGATGGAAACCGCCATATCCGGCTCTGCCGATGCATCTATATAGGTATGGCATATCCCGGCTCCGGTTTCGATTACGGGAACCGTGGCATTCACCACAACGTTCTGGATCAGCGAGCTGCCGCCGCGCGGAATAATGACATCCAGCAGTCCGTTGAGCTTCAGCATTTCATCCACGGAGGAACGGTTCGGGTCCTCGATAAGCTGCAGCGCTTCCTTAGGCAGTGCGGTGCGTTCCATAGCTTCGTGTAGCACCTCGATGATTTTGCGGTTGGAGGAGAGGGCGGAAGAACCGCCGCGGAGTACGACCGCGTTGCCTGTCTTCAAGCACAGGCCGGCTGCATCGACCGTCACATTTGGACGTGCTTCATAAATGATGCCGATCACGCCAAGGGGAACACGTTCCTTGACGATGTTCAGTCCGTTCGGGCGATCGATCGTTTCCAAGGTGTCGCCGATTGGGTCCGGCAGCTTCACGATTTGGCGTAAGCCTTCGGCAATGCCCTCGATTCTGGCTTCATTCAGTGCCAATCGGTCCAGAAGGGAGGCTGAGGTGCCAAGTTCCTTCCCGCGGCGTAGATCCTCCGCGTTGGCTTCCATAATATCAGCCGTCCGTTGGATCAGTGCGTCTGCCATGATCAGCAGAGCCTGATTCTTCTCCTCGGTGCTCAGTCTGCCTAGACCGAAAGCGGCCTGTTTGGCCAGCTTGGCTTTATTGCGAACCTCACTCATAATAATTCCTCCTTAGTTGAATGATTAGGAAAAGCATTATTGGTTATGGGATCCAGATTATTTTAACGTGATCCATTCGTCTCGGTGAATGACCTCAAGCCGATGGATTTCCCCGATGATGCCGATCACTTGACTGCTCGGTAAACCGAGTACGGCTTGCAGCTGCTCCTCATCGTAATTGACGATCCCCCTGCCGAGCCTTTCGTTGTTCATATTGACGACTTCCACCACGTCCCCTGCATGGAAGCTGCCCTCAATCCGTTTAATGCCAACGGGAAGGAGGCTGTGGCCTCCGTGAATCAGCGCCTTTTCGGCGCCTGGATCGACAACAATCCGGCCTAGCGGCGAGGACATAAAGCCGAGCCACTGCTTTTTCATCGGCAGGGAAGATAGTTGGGTAGCAAAATAGGTGCCCTTACCTGCATGCTCAAGCGCCTTGAGCAAGTCACCAGTCTCGCTGGCTTTGCCGATGAAGACGGGGACGCCGCCGCGGGTGGCGATTTTGGCAGCATCGATTTTCGAACGCATGCCGCCAGTACCTACGCTGGAGCCAGCGCCTCCGGCCATGCTGTAAATCTCATCGGTAATTTCATCAATTTCCTCATATTTCGTTGCATCCGGCGACTTGCGTGGATCAGCCGTGTACAAACCATCCGTATCGGTCAGAATGATTAATTGCTGGGCGCGGACCAAGTTCGCAACCAACGCGGATAACGTATCGTTATCCCCAAATTTCAGCTCGTCAATGGAAACGGTGTCGTTCTCATTAATAATCGGAATAACGCCTTGCTTCAGCAGCTCCGTAATCGTCATATTGGCATTATTCATGCGTTTGCGGTTCGCGAAGTCCGTTCTCGTCAACAGAATTTGCGCGGCCTTCAATTGATGGGACGCCAGCGCGTTCTGGTAAGCACGCATCAGCAGCGCTTGGCCCAGTGCGGCGGAGGCTTGCTTCTCATGCAGCAGCTTCGGTCTGCTCTCGTAGCCGATCTCCCGAAAGCCTGCTGCTACTGCGCCGGATGTCACCAGCAGAACCTCATGACCGGCCTTTCGGAGAGCGGCAAGCTCTCCGGCAAAGAAGGCGATGGAATCCAGATTGAGTCCGCCCTCGTCTGTCGTTAGGGAGCTGCTTCCGATTTTTACGACGATGCGTGATAGCATCGTGATCACTTCCTTGTATTTATGATGGGTAGGTATAGCTGTAACGAATCCGTTTCCTGAATACAAAAAAACTTCCGTCCTGTATGAAAAAGGACGAAAGTTTGACTTCCGCGGTACCACCTTTGTTGATGAGCGCAGCTCATCCGGCTTTGGCCCTGTAACAGAAGGCACTGTCCTGGCAAGCCAGGCCGCTCGGGGGTAGGTTTCGGAAAGGGGGTCACGGCAAATTCTTTCAGCCCATGGAATTCGCTCTCTGGTCATCGTGCCATATGCTTTCGTACTGGTCCCGTCATTGCGTTTGTGAAAACTGCATTTAATTGTTATTGCAAGAATAGCACATCGTTTTTGTTTTTTCAAAAGGAAATAGGTTAACCGAACAGGTTCAGCTTGCCGATTCGGTAGGCGGCTTCCCGCATTCGCTCTTCGCTGCTTAAGAGGCCGACGCGGACATATCCTTCGCCGTGATCGCCAAAACCGACACCAGGCGCAACCGCGACCTTGGCCTCCTCAAGCAGCAGATCGGCAAAGGATACCGAGGTAAAACCCTTCGGTACCGGGAGCCAGCTAAAGAAGGAGCCAGCCGGTCTTTGGGCTTCCCAGCCGATTTCGGACAGGGCGCCATAGAAGGCGTCCCTTCTCGATTGGTAGCGTGCCACCAGTTCCTCAACGCAATCTTGCGGCGATGTGAGAGCCGTGGCCGCTGCCGCCTGAATGCCGCCGAACAGGCTGACGTAGATGTGGTCCTGCAGCATATTGATCAGCGAGATGATGTTTTTGTTCCCCAGGGCAAAGCCAACGCGCCATCCGGCCATATTATAGGTTTTGGAGAGCGTGTAGAATTCCACGCCAACTTCTTTGGCTCCTTCTGCCTGCAAAAAGCTGACTGGACGATCACCATCAAACCCGATCGCTCCATAAGCAAAATCGCTGGCTACGACGATCCCGTGTTCGGCGGCGAATGCTACCGTATCCTCGTAGAAGGACAGGGGTGCGACGGCGGATGTCGGATTATTCGGGTAATTTAAAAACATCAGCTTCGCTTTTTCTCTGTCTGCTGGTGTGATCGCGCCATAGTCGGGAAGAAACCGGTTAGCAGCGGTTAACGGCATGAATTTCATCTGGGCACGGGCCAGTGCAACGCCTGACCAGTAATCCGGATAACCGGGGTCCGGGACAAGACATACATCGTCCGGATTCAGAAGCACTTGCGGAAGCTGTACAAGCCCTGTTTTTCCTCCAAACAGAATCGCAACCTCCGTCTCCGGATCCAGATCCACGTTGTAGTCTTCCTTATATCGATGCGCAATGGCTTCTTTAAGAAAGGAAAAACCGGTAAAAGGCGAATATTTGTGAAACTGCGGATTGTCAGCCGCTTCCTTCAAGCTGGAGACGATATGAGGCGGCGTGGGCTGATCGGGATTTCCCTGTCCCAGATTGATTACATCATGCCCCTGCGCCACTTGGCGGTTTACCTTGGAGACCAAAGTCGCGAAAAATTGCGTGGGCAGTTGGGACATCATCTCGGCCGGCTCTATTTGGAATTCGTTTAATTTGTTGTTCATGGCAGTTTCATCACTCCGTTATCTAATTACGCTCGAATACAGCTGATATTGAAAACAATTAGGATTAATTTAACACGATTTATCAGGGGTGTATAGAGGGAAATGGTGCTTGGGTGTTGCAGCAACAGGGCGGGGGAGGCTATGATGATGACATATAGAGAACGGATGAATTCCTGAAAAAGAGCCCGATCATGGATTTCATGATTATATCGGAGCAGGGGCTGGATTCAACCGGAATAACAGGAGGCTGCAAGATGACTGGAGAAGCAAAGGCTCAGTTGAATATCGCACTTATCCAAGCCGATATTGAAATAGGAAACGTGATTGCTAATATGAGCAAAATGCTCGGCATGATGGAGCAGGCCGCAGCGGCTGATAGGAAGCCGGACGTCATCGTGCTGCCGGAAATGTGGAATACGGGGTATGCGCTGGACCGAATTCAAGAGCTTGCCGATCCCATGGGACAGGAAACCTCTCGCATGCTGAGCGAATTTGCACGAAAACATCGTATCCAAGTCGTAGGCGGGTCTGTAGCCGAACGAATCGAAGATCGGATTTATAACAGCATGTATGTATTTAACCGGAGCGGGGAGCAGATCGCCAAATATTCCAAAATGCACCTGTTCCGCCTGATGGATGAAGAGAAGTTTCTGCAAGCTGGGCAGCAGCCCGTTACCTTTGAGCTGGAACAATTAAAAGCGGGCGCGTCGATCTGTTATGATATACGGTTCCCGGAGCTGTCCCGCACCCTCGCACTCGGCGGCGCTCAAGTGCTGTTTGTGCCAGCGGAGTGGCCGCATCCGCGGCTGCATCATTGGAGAACGCTGCTCATGGCCAGAGCGATCGAGAACCAAATGTATGTCGTTGCGTGTAATCGAGTTGGAAGCAGCGGAGAAACGGACTTTTTCGGCCACTCCATGATCATCGATCCATGGGGGGAGGTCATTGCCGAAGGGGATGAGCAGGAAATGATCCTGACCGGTACGCTGGATTGCGGTCTTACGGATGAAGTGAGAGGACGCATTCCGGTTTTTGAAGACCGTCGTCCGAATTTGTATTTTCAATAAAAGTGACTATGGTTAAACTCCTCTAAAAAATGAAGTTTCATCTGGGCAGAGGCGGGTATACTATGGGTAATCCGTCTGAGAGGAGGCTTTGAATGATGGCAGAGAACAACCAATTCGACAGCCAAAACCATGAGCAGGAAGAAGAGCAGAAACAACAGTTTCGCAACTTTGTGGAAAACGTTGCCGGGGGCGGCAACGGAAAGAACGAGTCGATTCAGGATCAGTCCCGTACTGCGGATGAACAGAACCGATTGATTGACCAGCATAATTTGCGCAAATAAAACTCCGTTTAAGACGAAATGGGAGTGCTATAATTTTACGTTGAAAAGAAGCTCAGCTTGGTCTTGTTCATTGACCTTGGCTGAGCTTCTTCTCTTAATTTATGGGCAGCGTGAACTAGTCCTGAACACTCTCCACAACCAGCTTGTCCATGACCTGCTTAAAAGTATCGATGAACGCATCCGCCGCTTTGGACAAATAGCGGCCGTTGCGGTAAGCCACAACCAGTGTGCGGCTCGGAACCGGATCAGCGAGCGGCAAATAGACCGGAATAAACTCGCTTCGTTTCGCACGGGCGATAAAACGAGGCACCAGCGTTATGCCCATTCCGGTTGCGACCAGAGATTGGAGCGTCTCGATGTTGCTGCTCTCGAATACAACGTTCGGTTCAAAGCCGGCCTCCCGACAAATATCAAAGGTAAGCTTCCGGAAGCCCTGTCCTTTTTTGAGGACAACAAACGCTTCGTTCCGGATTTCATCGATTGTGATGGGCCGTACGGGATCGGAGGCTGCCCGCAGCGCAAGCGGGTGCTGCGGAGGAACAGCCAAGTCGATCATTTCCTCACCGATCGGAATCCAGGACAGCGACGGCTCGGACAGCGGCAGCGCCAGGAGGCTAAGATCGGCCTTGCCGCTGGCCGTCAGCTTCTCCAGGTTCATGGAGGAGTCTTCCAACAGGGTGATCTCAATATCCGGATATCCCTTTTTAAAGGCTGGCAAAACCCGTGGCAGCAGGTGAGAACCTGTAATCGGCATGCTGCCGACTACGACCTTACCCTTTCGAAGCTGGGAGATGTCCGACATCTCCTGCTTCAGCTGCTCGACGGCGTCCATGATCTTCTGGGCATGCTCGACAAAGCTGGCTCCGGCATGGGTAAGCTCAACGTTGCTCGTATTGCGCTGGAACAGCAGCACGCCGAGCTCTTTCTCCAGCTTGGAGAGCTGCTGGCTCAAGGAAGGCTGGGCGATATGAAGCTTCTCCGCGGCTCGGGAAAAATTTTTATCCGCCGCGATTTGCAGCGTATATTGCAGTTGTCTCAGTTCCATTTAAGCATCACTCCGTTATAGCTGAATCCTATTACTTTTATAGATATTATATCTTGGAACAATGAAGAAGGAAATGATATATTACTATCAACGTAAAGATGATGCGTTGTAGATCTTCCTTATATTTATAGAAGATAACAAGCAATTATCTTCTCATGGACGTAAAGAACAATGGGGTGATGATGATGAGTAAGAAGACAATGTTCGAAAAAATTTGGGATAACCACGTTATTCATCAAGAAGAAGGCAAGCCGGGTATTTTGTACATTGACCTGCATTTGGTTCACGAGGTAACTTCACCGCAAGCATTTGAGGGTTTGCGTCTTAGCGGCCGTAAAGTACGCCGTCCTGAACTGACCTTCGCAACGATGGATCACAACGTTCCAACGAAAGACCGTTTTAACATTACGGATCCGATTTCGAAGCAGCAAATCGATACACTGACCAAGAACTGTCAGGATTTTGGCGTTACCCTGTATGATCTCGATACGATTGATCAAGGCGTTGTGCACGTCATGGGACCGGAACTCGGCTTAACGCATCCGGGCAAAACGATTGTATGCGGCGACAGCCATACATCTACTCACGGTGCGTTCGGCGCCCTTGCGTTCGGTATCGGAACAAGCGAGGTTGAGCATGTTCTGGCAACCCAATGTTTGCAGCAGGCCAAAGCAAAGACCATGGAAGTGCGCTTTGTCGGTCGCCGCAATCCGGGCGTAACGGCTAAGGACATGATCCTTGGCGTCATCGCGAAATACGGAACGGATTTTGCAACTGGCTATGTAATTGAGTATACGGGTGAAGCGATCCGCGAATTGTCGATGGAAGAGCGCATGACCGTGTGCAACATGTCCATCGAAGGCGGAGCCAGAGCGGGCATGATCGCTCCGGATGAAACGACGTTTGAATACTTGCGCGGACGTCAATATGTTCCGCAAGGCGAAGCTTTTGATGCTGCAGTAGCAGCTTGGAAAGAGCTTGTGACAGACGAAGGCGCCGAGTTCGACGTGGTGGTTGAGTTCGATGTAGAATCTCTGATCCCGCAAGTAACCTGGGGAACGAGCCCGGGTATGGGTACTGACATTTCCTCGACGGTTCCTAACCCTGCGGATTTCAAGACCGAGAACGAGCGCAAGGCAGCGGAGAAAGCGCTGGAGTATATGGCGCTTGTGCCAGGGACGCCAATGTCCGAAATTCCGATCGATTATGTCTTTATCGGTTCTTGCACGAATGGACGCATTGAAGATTTGCGTGCGGCAGCTGCCGTTGCGAAGGGCCATAAAGTGTCCAGCAATGTGACAGCCATCGTTGTTCCCGGATCAGGCCGAGTGAAGATCCAGGCTGAACAAGAAGGGCTTGACAAAATTTTTGTTGAAGCGGGTTTCGAATGGCGTGAAGCAGGCTGCAGTATGTGTCTCGCGATGAATCCGGATGTACTGAAGCCGGGACAACGCTGCGCATCCACGTCCAATCGTAACTTCGAAGGACGCCAAGGCCGCGGTGGCAGAACGCATCTCGTATCGCCGGCAATGGCAGCGGCAGCTGCGGTTAAAGGACGCTTTGTGGATGTACGTGACTGGAACTTTGCAGCCGAAGAAGTTGTGAGCTAAGAAGGACGGAGGAGAAGTTTATGCAAGCATTTACGAAATTACACGGTATTGTCGCACCTGTAGACCGGGTGAATGTAGATACGGACGCCATTATTCCGAAACAGTTTTTGAAACGGATTGAACGTACAGGATTTGGACAGTTTCTGTTTTACGAGTGGCGGTTTGATGAAGAGGGAGGCAATATCGACAGCTTCTCGCTGAACCAGCCTCGTTACCAAGGCTCGACCATTCTGATTTCCCGTGCCAACTTTGGCTGTGGTTCTTCCCGTGAGCATGCCCCTTGGGCGATTCTCGATTACGGATTCCGCGTGGTCATCGCTCCATCGTTTGCTGACATTTTCTACAATAACTGCTTTAAGAACGGGATTCTTCCGATCAAACTGTCGGAGGAGCAGGTGGAAGAATTGTTCCAGCGCACAGAAGGTAATGAAGGATATAAGCTGAACGTCGATCTGGAGAGCAAAACGATAACGGATGATCAAGGACTCCATATTGACTTTGATCTTGACGAGCACCGCCGTCAATTCCTGCTTCAAGGACTGGATGACATCGGTTTGACGCTCCAGCATGAAAGTGCAATCGATGCATACGAGAAGAAGCATGGGGAGCGTCTGTTCGCTTAATCTCGCAATTCCATCGCAAAAGGTTACAAGATTATTAAACTTCCATTTCCTGTGTAGGAAATGGAAGTTTTTTTTGGTATTATGGAATTAATATGCAGCGGCAGCCAAGAGGAACCATTGTTTTATGTCAGTATTTGTCCGGCAGCGTCTGGTCGGGAATGTGCTGATTTACATATTTTTAGTTTTATTGCTAGATTCGCTTTTCAAATTTAATCATGGGATGATCGAGGTGGATTCATGAAGAAGTTAGGGTTTGTAATGATGTTGATAGTCTTCTTGCTGGCGTTTCCGAAAAGTGGTGAAGCCAGTTCTTCAAAGGCGGCCATTTTTCTTGACGGGGAACCATTGAATTTGTCTTCGGGCGTCCAGGTAGCCAACTTGAAAGGCAACGTGATGATTCCCATCCGCGTGGTATCCGAGAATCTCGGCTTCAAGGTAGGCTGGGAGAAGGCCAGCCAAACCGTTACCGTTGAGAACAGCGAGAAGACGGTCCGCATGGTGGTCGGCAGCCAACAGGCAGAATTGAACGGTGCTCAGGTTGATCTGAATTTGCCGCCTGTCTTGAATGGGAAGAGCACGCTTGTGCCGCTTCGGTTTGTTAGTGAACAGATGGGGCTTGATGTGAAATGGGACAACCAGAGCAAGGCAGTGCTCCTCTCCAGCTCCGTTCCGCCGGTCTCCGAAGGAGAGGTTGATCCAGGTGCCGGAAACAATCCGGGCAATCAAACACCTCCGCCTGTCGAAACAGGGAACCAGGCAGCTATGACGGGGCTCAGCTTTAGCGACAACCGGTTGATGATTGCTACAGAAGGTGCGATTACGCCAAATGTCTTTAAAGTGACAGGACCCGATCGGATTGTTATCGATCTTCCCGATACCGTATTCTCTTCTGCATTCCTGGCCGGACATGCTGTGAATGCGCAAAGCGGCGGAGAGATGGAAATCACGGATTATCCCGAGGTTATGAAAGTACGATATGCCACGTTCAGTGACAATCCGTCGACTGTGCGTATTGTTATCGACCTGACAGGACCTACAAATTATGGAGTGACCCAAGAAGCGGGGCTCATTATTGTTGATCTGAACGCAGAAGGAGAAATCCTCGTACCGCCCGTTCCCCCGATAACCGGCAACGGCAAGAAGACGGTTGTTATTGATGCCGGTCACGGCGGCAGTCAGCCGGGTGCGATCAGCGCGAACGGCAATCAGGAGAAGGTTCTTAACCTTAATATTGCTTTGAAAGTGGAAGCCTTGCTGAAAACAGAAAAGAACATTAATGTCGTGATGACGCGGAGCGACGATTCAACGCTGGGTCTTAGTGATCGCGTGAAAGTGGCGAACTCCATAAATGCCGATATATTTGTATCGATTCACGGAAACAGCAACAATTCCAGCAGTCCGCACGGCACAGAGACTTACTTCACGAGAGATGCCAGCAAACCTTTGGCGAACGTGATGCATAAACATCTTGTCAAGGCGACTGAACTCATGGATCGGGGAGTCAAATATAGCAGTCTTCATGTGACGAGAGAAACGACGATGCCGGCTGTCCTGCTCGAGATTGGCTTTTTAAGCAACAAGGGTGACGAAGCCCGGTTGTTTGAAGACGATTTCCAAAATCGTGTTGCACAAGGTATTGTAGCGGGTATTAAAGAATATCTTAAAGTACAATAATGTGTACAAGATTTGATGAACTTAGAGGGGGACAAAAGTCATGAACAAAAAATATTGGATGACAGGATTGCTGGCGCTGCTGCTTGCATTTAGTGCCGGCTGTGGACAGAAGCCGACTGCAGCCCCTGCCGGGACAAATCCGGAGACCGCAACAGAAGAAGTACAAACGCCACAGAATACTCCGGAAGAAACGGTGGCTGATGATCATAAGGAAGATGAAGCAATACCTGTAAACGCAGGCGAGGGAGCAAGCACACCACCGAAGAGCACAACCGGTGAAAGTACTGGAACCCCTGTGGATACAAAGGATGTGAAAGCTACGGAGGATCAAGCGAAGAAGGCCAATATTAAAGTCTATTATACGGATCCCGAAATCATGGACTTGAAAGAGGCAAGCAAAGAGATCACGTATTCGGGTGAAGAGGATAAGTATAAGAAAGCCTTTGAAGGACTTCAAACGAGCAGTGATGCCGAACTAAGTCCACTATGGTCGGATAAAATCACGTTGAAATCTCTCAAGTTTGAACATGGCGCTTTGACGCTGGATATCACCAAACCAGCGGAAGCCAACCTCGGAGCTGGAGGGGAAATGTTTGCGATTGATGCCTTACAGAAAACTTTCTTCCAGTTCGATGAGGTGCAGTCCTTGGAATTGCTGGTAGACGGCAATCAGATTGAAAGTTTAATGGGACATGTTGAACTGGAACATCCAATGACTCGTAAGTAGTTATGAAGTACTATTAACGAAAATCATATGAAGGACCAAACACCTATTTCGGTTTTTGAAATAGGTGTTTTTTTGGTAAAAAGGGAACAATTTCGCAACTTTCATCGTGACTTTGCGTCTATAGGTTGTCAGGTAATGTCGGACAGGCCGAGTGCAGAAACGCCAATCTGTGGCAAAATAATAGGATGGTAGGGGTGAAGGATGAAGAAGTTCGGTTTTTTAATGTTTCTGGTTGTCATCATGATTGCGTTTCCTAAAATGGCGGATGCGAGTTCGTACAGCGCAAAGATTTACCTGGATGGCCAACAAATCAATCTGTCATCTGGCGTGAAGGTCGAGAACAATAATGGCACCGTCATGGTTCCGATCCGTGTCATTTCCGAGAATCTGGGATTTGACGTGTACTGGAACAAGGCGACCAAGACGGTAACTGTCCAAGACGGCTCGCAGACAGTAACGATGGTGATTGGAAGTCAGCAAGCTGATATCAACGGTCAGCGCGTACAAATGACCAAGGCACCTGTTCTTCGTGGCGGAACAACACTTGTTCCGATACGGTTTGTAAGTGAGCAGATGGGCCTTCAAGTAAGATGGGATAACGCGCAGAAGTCCGTCTATCTGACCTCGTCCTACGACGGGAGTAACCCTGGTGAAGAACCCGGCGTAGCTACGTCGACCGTGGACGGTATCAGTTTCAGTGAAAACAGGCTGATGGTCGCCGTTACGGGCAATGCCAAGCCGAATGTATCAAAGCTTAGCAATCCGGACCGTATCGTCATTGATATGGTGAACACGGATTTCTCGGATACGTTCAGCAGCAATGCCAGCTTTGATGACGTGTTGAAGACCGGTCAGATGGACGTAACGGGATATCCGGATGTCAAATCTGTACGCTATTCCTTGTACAACAGCAATCCGATGACCGTGCGCATTGTCATTGATCTCAACTATGCCAAAAATTACACCGTTTCTGGCCTTGAGAACGGATCGGGCCTGTTCATTGTGGATTTGAATACGGGCTCTAACCCTACACCTGGTACAGGCGGGAAGAAGCTTGTGGTTATAGATGCGGGTCATGGAGACCACGATCCGGGAGCTATCGGGGTAACCAAGAAGAGGGAGAAGGATTTCAACCTCGCGATGGCGCTCAAAGTTGAGAAATTGTTGGCCAACGAACAAAATATCGAAGTCGTTTTGACTCGCAGTAACGATACTTTCCTCGAGCTGAAGGATCGCGCAAAAATTGCAAATGATCTGAAGGCAGATGTTTTCATATCGATACATGCTAATAGCGGCCCTTCCACTGCAAGCGGAACCGAAACGTATTACTACAATGAATCTGACAAAGCGCTGGCGAATGCACTCCATAAAGAGATCGTAAAGGCTATGGGCTTAAAGGATCGCGGAGTGAGATACGGCAATTTCCATGTCATTCGCGAGACCAAAATGCCTGGCGCTCTGCTGGAAGTCGGGTTCCTGAGCAACAAGACCGATGAGAGCAAGCTTTTTGATCCGGCAACGCAGGATCGGGTAGCCGAGGCTATTGTCAGAGGCATCAAAGGTTATTTAAAGGTTGATTAACGATACGACAGTGAACGTGATTGCAGGAGGTGGCTACTTTTGAATAAAAAAATATGGTCGGCTGGCCTATTGGCAGCCGTGATGCTGATAGGTGCCGGTTGCGGACAGAAACCCGGAGCAGCTCCAAACGATACACCGGAGCAAATAACGCCTGCACCGGATAATCAGACAGGACAGGATAATAATGGAGCGTCGAACGGATCAGGTGGATCGTCTACGGGCAGCGGCAGCGAAGTGACAACGCCGGAAGCAAAAACGGAGAGCATCAAAGCCTATTACACGGATCCTGATTTGATGGAGCTGGTAGAAGGTACGGCGGAAATTTCGTATAAGGAAGATCAAGAAAAATACGAAGCGGCCTATCAAGCATTGCAAAAGAGCGATAAGGCCGATATGGTTCCCCTGTGGGAGAAAATCGGACTGAATTCGTTGAAATTTGAAAACGGAGCTCTGACGCTCGATGTAACGGTTCCGGACGAAGCCAACCTGGGTGCAGGCGGCGAATCGTTTGCCATCGATGCGATCAAAAAAACCTTTTTCCAGTTTGATGAAGTGAAATCACTTCAAATTCTGGTGGATGGTCAGCAGACCGAATCGTTAATGGGTCATGTCGATTTGGAAAATCCGATGACTCGGTAATGATGGTTGAAGGAGATCACGATCTGCTGTCGAATATTAGTATATGATGAAGCAGTAGTTATTGAGAGGGGAAAGAAAATGGTACTTAGACACAGCAAACATGTTCATTCCAAAAAAGTGGTCTCCGCCGTCATGGCCGGACTTATAGCATTCGGAGGCGGGGCTTCGATCGTCTCGGCAGATGAAGAAGCGGCAAATGCGACAACGGCAAATGCATCCCAAACGGCCATAAACGCATTCAGTGACGTTAGTGCCGGATATTGGGGAGAAAAGTATATTTATCAGCTGGCAGCACAGGGGATCGTGACCGGGAATAACGGAAAGTTTCGTCCGAACGATCCCGTAACGCAGCAGGAAGCCGTAACGATGGCGATCCGGTTCTTAAGCATGCAGGATCAATTAAGCAGCGGCGCTGCGACATTACCGACAAATATTAAAGTGAATGACTATTTTACGAAGTATGTTGAACTGGCTTTTCAGCAAAACCTGCTCGACAAGCAAAAAGAATCCGGATATACGGACGAGAAAGTCATTTGGGGTGCGCAGAAAGCATCCCGGGAATGGATAACCGAAGTCCTTGTCCGTTCCATTGGACGTACGGCGGAGGCTGATGCAGCCAAAAATAAAGCGACAGGCTTTGCGGATAACGCCAAGATATCCCCGGATCGTCTGGGCTATGTTAATGTAGCGGTTGAGTTAGGTCTTGCAAAAGGCTTGAACGGCAACAAGTTCGATCCGCAAGGGGCCGTTACCCGTGCCCAGCTTGCAACATTCCTCAGCCGGGCCCAAGCCTACATTACCACAAATTACGAGAACCAATACAAAGGTTCTATCGCTTCCATCGAGAACGGCAAGCTGGAGCTTTATGCCGATGGCAAGCTGAATTCATTCAAGCTGGATAGTTCCACAGCGTATTTCACCTCGGATTCGGAGAAGAGATTGCAATTCTCGGAGATCCGTCCTTACACACAAGCGGTGGTCATCGTGAATAACGGAACGGCTGCTTACGTGGAAATTACGGATCCGACCCAGCAAGTGGAGCGGTTTGACCGCACATATGCACGATTGTCGCCGAACAACGTCATTTGGCTGGATACTGGCAGCACCTTTGAAGAACTGAGTTACGAGCCAAGCACGGTGTTCCTGGATCAGAACGGAACCAAGATCGATCCGAAGACGCTTGCAGCCGGCAGTCTGCTTACCATTGAGCGTGAAACGTACAGCCCACAGAAGAAAATTGTATCTATCCGCGTCAAGAGCGGCTTGGTTAACAAGACGGGAGCAGGCATCGTCCAGAACGTGGATACGGTTAACAAAAGAGTAACCCTTAAGGATAGCAGTGGTTATGAGGATACGTACACGTGGGATAATGCCACCGTCATCCGATATCAAAATCAAATTTTGGCTCCGGCTGAGCTCAAAAATGGCTATACCGTGAACTTTACGGTAGAAAACAGCATTCTTCAGACGCTGGAAGTTACGCAAAGCGTCGATCGTACCGTGCAAGCAATGCTGTATTCCATTGAAGAGAACGGTAAGACCATCACGTACAAGCGAAATGGAAGCACGCAGCTCGAAACGAAGTATCTGGCAGAGAAGCCGGAAATCATTATAAACGGCGTGGCTAAACCTGTTCTGTCCGATTTACTGGCTGATGCCGTATCCGGTGACCAGGTAACACTGACCATTAACGCTGAGGAAAAAATTTCGAGAATCGAAGTAACGGGGCGTCAAATTGAGCAGTTGGATGCCGTTACCGTCGTAAATTACGACGGTAAGACACATTGGCTGACCGTCAAGGATGCGAACAACCAGCCGCGTGTAATCGTCCTGGATGACAAGACGAAGCTGGACTCGAGCTACGGAACCACGCTGGATAAAGTTGGACCACTGCTTATCTCGGGACGCAAGGTAAGTGTCTCCCTGATTGGTACCCGCGTACTCTCATTGGAAGTGGTATACAAAGTTGAAGGTAAAATTAACACCATTAACACATCCAAGCAAGTGATCTCGATTATGACCGCTAACGGTAAAGTGGAAGAAATCTCTTACTACAATAGTCCGGTTGTGGAAATATTCGGCAGATCAGGCGCATCCCTGGCAGATTTGCGGATTGGCGACGAAGTGTTAGCCCAGCTGTCGAACAATCAGGATTACTTACAGAGCTTAAAACTCAAAACTTCCGCACAATTCGAGGTTGTTTCAACGGAACCCACAAGGAACCGTATTCGTGTGAAAGCTAACGGCTCCACAAGCGATATTTATACCGATAAATCCATATTGATCGGTGAAAACGGACAAGCAATTCTGCTCGCTGATTTGCGTCCGGGAGCACTCGTTAATATAACGTTCCAAGGCTTAACGCCTGTAGCGATCGCCGAAGTTAAATTGACGCTTGGCGAAGTGACTAGCGTGGATCCTTCCGCAAATGCGCTGACTGTGAAAGATCATACTGGCAATAGCCAGACGTTAGGAGTAAGCGGTGGAGTTAAAGTCATTAAGAACGGTTCAACGGCTTCGAATGTAAGCCCATTGACCTCAGGAGATCGCGTAGAGATTCGAAAGGATATTCAGGGCGTAACCATGATCCAGGTTCTGGAGAAGGTTGAACGTGCATTCTGGCAGGCAAGCAGTACAGAAATTCAAGTAAAACGCAAATCAATGAACGATAATTTCCGGTATGTATTATCGGATAAAGTATTTGTTCATCAAGGTGACACTACTTTGTCCGTGCAATCCCTTAAGGAAAATGATAATATTGTACTGTACTTAAACAACGGTGTCGTTGTTGAGATCGTAAAACAGTAAATTATCGACCTGGGATTGCTCGAGAAACACCGTCTTGATGCGGGGATTTCCGCATCAAGATTTTTTTTTGCGGGAGGGAAATCATATGAATGCGGCAACGGTACGGCATATTTTGGATACGATGGAGAGCATGTTTCCGGATGCACATTGCGAACTGCATCACAGCAATGCGTTTGAGCTGACCATCGCCGTGCTGCTGTCCGCCCAGTGCACGGATGAAACGGTTAATAAAGTGACAAAGGATCTGTTTCAGAAATACAAAACACCTCTGGATTATGTATCGGTACCGATCGAGGAACTTGAGCAGGATATTAGGCGGATCGGGTTATACCGGAATAAGGCCAAACATATTCAGAATTTGTGCAGGATTCTGATCGAACAGTATGGCGGCGAGGTACCGGAAGCTCATGATGAGCTGGTCCAATTACCTGGTGTTGGACGCAAGACAGCCAATGTCGTCGTTTCCAATGCCTTTGGCGTGCCTGCCATCGCGGTAGACACGCATGTGGAGCGGGTTTCCAAGCGACTTGGACTGGCCGCCTGGAAAGATTCCGTGCTGGAAGTGGAGAAAAAGCTGATGAAGCGGGTACCGCGTGATGAATGGACGCTGACCCATCATCGGATCATTTTTTTCGGACGGTATCACTGCAAGGCTCAAAATCCGCAATGCCCGGTTTGCCCATTGCTGGATGTTTGCCGCGAAGGAAAAAAACGTATGAAAACCTTAGCAGTCAGGAAGAATAAGGAACAATTGTAAAACAGCAAGAAATAGACAAAAAAGAGGTTCATCTGATTCATATGGAACACGGCACTTTTATGAATAGCTAGCGAAATGGACATAATTGCAAGCAAGCGCAATGCTTGCCTTTGTCTCCGGATTTCCATCTTTAGCCGCATAGAAGAATGGAAATCTGGAAACAACAGTGATCAAAAGTCGGTTTTTCGCGAGGTGAAAGAGGACGGTATCCTGGATCGGCATGAGCTAAATTTAAAAGAGGATGGGATTACACATGAAATGCATCTCTGTTTACACCGACAATTTTGAATTGTTCTCAGATATTTTTGAACATGTGGTGGAGAGCCAAAGCCAGCTGAGTGAGAATGAAGAGCAAGAAGTCGAAGGCGTGACGTTCAGTCATTCCGGGGATGCTCCCGAGCATTATCTGGAGCGTATGTCGCAGAAGCCTGAAGTGGTGGTCATGCGCGATAAATCACGCGGTTTAACCATTCTGCAGCACGGAAATGTTTTCGAAATTTTGATTCCGGCAGAAGAAAACACCGTTGTATCTTAAGTTCTTCAAATTTGATGTTCTAGAAAATGAGATAAACCTGGTTCTTACGGGTGATCGAGTGTGATTTCACCTCATTCCTCCTGTATTTGCCGGCATTAAGAAGGTTTGGACCCATGGCAGGCAAGGAAGATCACTTCCTTGACCTGCCATTTTGCATAGATAAGGGACTGTCATTCCAAGACAACGGCCGAAAATGAAATGCAATGATTCCTTTACAGTGCAAGCGGTGATAAAATAAAATGATGTGAATAGATTGTGTCAGAAATTGAGAGATCAATGGACAGGAGCGAGAAATGACATTGAAGTTGATGGCAGAGCATGAAATCGGATACAGTGTTACGGAACTAACCAGAGTTCGGGACCGTTTTTTGGAGTGGAATGACGAATCTTCCTCCGCTCTGACGGAGGATTTAATACGCAAGGGTACAGGTGGCGAATTGACGCTGGCCTTCTGCGGACATTTTTCCGCAGGGAAGTCGAGCATGATTAATGCGCTTTGCGGAAAAAAGGTGCTGCCCTCGGGTCCGGTACCGACCAGTGCGAATGTGGTTACAATCCGAAGCGGTGAGCCGCGGGCGTTGATTCATCGATCTGCTGCAGAACCTGGAGAGCCTTTAACGGTAACCATTGACGAACTTGCCGAATACTGCAAGGAGGGCCGGGAGTATTCCGCGATTGAAGTATGGGATGAGGTGCCGCTGCTTGGCGAAGATGGCGTTTTGATGGATACCCCCGGGGTTGATTCAACCGATGACGGGCATCGGCTTGCCACGCATTCTGCCCTCCATATGGCTGACATCGTTTTTTACGTCATGGATTACAATCATGTACAGTCCGAGAGTAATCTGATGTTTGCCAAGAGTTTGTCGGATTGGGGAAAACCGCTGTACCTGATCGTAAATCAGATCGACAAGCATCGTGATGACGAGCTGACGCTTTCTTCTTATCTGAATGACGTGAAGAAGGCGTTCGCTCAGTGGAAAATCACGTATAAGGGGCTGCTATGCACGTCCCTTAAAGTTCAGGATCATCCCTATAATCAATGGGGGTTACTAAAGTCCTTGATCGGTGAACTGATATCTCAGAAGGAGCCGTTGCTGCGCTACAGCGTATCCTGCTCCATACGTCATGCTGCCGATCAACATGTGGAAGCCTATACCAGAAGCCATCAGGAAGAGAAGGAGCGGCTGCTGGAAGAAATGGGCGGCGAGGAAGCCGCAGCGGCGATGAAAGCGCGGCTGCAGGAGCTGGAGGATCAAAAAAGAACCGTCCAGCTGCTGCCAGAGACCGTTCGCTCGGAGCTGCGCAAAGAAGCGGATACCCTTCTGGCAAATGCCAATCTGACGCCGGCGGATGTTCGGGATTTAAGTCTGGCCTTTCTGGAAAGCCGCAAAAGCGGTTTTAAAGTCGGGTTTGGGTTTTTGTTCACAGGCGGCAAGACGGAGGAAGAGCGTCGGCGCCGTCTCGAGGCTTTCTATCAGCGGCTGGAGGAACAAACCGCATCGCAGATCGATTGGCATCTGCGTTCGCTGTTCCGTAAAAGCGTGGAACAGCATACGGACTGGAATGCCGAATGGGAGAGCCTGATGGACGCTGAGCTTCCCGGTGTGCGGGAGGAAATGATTACGCGGACCGTGAATCCGGAAGCGACGGTGTCCGGTGAATACGTACTGAACTATAACCGGGAGCTGGCCGAGGAAATCAAGGGCAGCTACCGCAGGGCCGTGTTGGTGCTTGCCGACCGGCTGAAGGAGGTATTGACGGACGCTGCGGCCGTCCGTCTGCAGGACCTGGAGCGCCAGGGAGCCGAGCTCCTGGCGCAATCTGCGGCTTCCGCCAGCTACGCAGCCCTGCAGCAGGCGGAAGCCGCCCGTGCGGCGAGTATCATGCGGTTCTGAACTACTGCCCGCATCAGGGGGCGCCAATCTGCG